>CAYXPN010000357.1:0-5440 GCA_964467075.1 uncultured Planctomycetaceae bacterium | reverse complement strand
AAATGGGAAGAACACTTCTTTCATCCGCAGCGGACAGCGGCGGGACACCGGCGCCTTCGGCTAGCCGTTAAACGAATTGGGCAGAGCGTTCTGCTAGTCGCTGTCGCCTTGTGGCTTCGGCAGCACGGGATCGGGCAGGCTGGCCGAGAACTTCCGGCCGATGGCGTCCACCTGCTGCGACGGCCAGCCCCGAGGCAACGCGTCGCTTTGGACCACCAACGGGGGGTCTGCCTCGAAGACCATCGAGGAGACCAACCCTCGCACGTGCGCAAGGCGGACCGCGGTTTCGGCCGGATCATCGCACCGCTGCACATAAACGGTGCGGTGCTGCGGAGGAGACTCGGTGATGATCGAGCGAAGCTTCAGCCGGCCCGACTCGTTCAACTGCCCGTTGCCCGGGTCGAAGTGGTGCTCACCGAGCAGGTTCTGGTGTTCCCAGCCCTTGGCCACCATGGCCGCAAACGGGGCCCGAACCGCCAAGCGATCCTGGGTCACAAACGGCTCGGGCCAGCAGAAGCGGCGCTTGACGTCCCGGGCAAGCCCGCGGCCGATGCCCGAGAGCCAGCCCAACTGGGCGTGGGCAGGAGCGGCGGGGAGTGCCAGCCAGAGGATCGCGGCCACCAGACAGAGGGGGCGGACTCGCATGGGGTGGTTTCCTTCCTTGACAAAAGCGCTCGACTTATCCGTGAAAACCGGTCCAGCGAGGCGCCCGGACGCAGCCCGATCCACATCCGCGGCCCGGCCGGCGCTAGCCCAAATGACCAGCGGCCCCCCCTGCGCAAACAGGAGACTCGAGACTAGTAGTCCGACACACGTGAAGTGTGGAGTTGGGTGCCACTGCTGGCTTGTCCAGCAGTGCCGAATACACGGTTGGGCAAGCCAACCGTGGCGCCCCACAGTTTAGCCGTGTCGGACTACTAGACCATGGGCTCGGCCGGGGTAACAGGCGGCCTCGGTTGCGCCTCGTTGGGGTTATCGGCAGGCGCGGGGGGCGGGATTCGGAGAAGTTGGCCGCGTTTTCCCGGTTTGCCCAGCCGTTGCAACGTCACACCGGGGCCTTCGGCTCGTTTAACGGCAAGCCGCAGGCGACCGTGTCCATCCGGCCGCCACGCGCAGCCAGCGGTTAGCCGGCGCCTTCGGTTGGCCGTTAGACGGCCGGCCGCGGTTTGCCCGCCTTTCCCGGCCGCCAAAACCGTTGCGCTGGCTAAGGTTGCCACAAGGCTTTGGCGGGAGCCTCGCCCTCGCGAGACGGGTGGTTCCAGCAGCAGATGGGGGGCTCAGCCGCCGCTCATCTTGGGGAACAGCTCGCGCACCATGGTGATGGCCGCGGGCCCGACCAGCACCACGAAGATGCCGGGGAAGATGAACAGCACGAGCGGGAAGAGCAGCTTGACCGCGGTCTTGGCGGCCTGTTCCTCGGCCATTTGCCGGCGCCGGGTGCGCATCGAATCGCTCTGCACGCGCAGGGCCTGGGCGATGCTCGAGCCGAAGCGGTCGGCCTGGACCAACACCCCGGCCAGCGACCGCAGGTCGGACACGCCGGTGCGGGCCCCCAGGTCGTGGAGCACTTCGTGCCGCGCGCGGCCCATCTGAAGCTGGAAGTTGGCCAGCGCGAATTCGCCGGCCAGGATGCGGTAGGTCTTTTGCATTTCACCGGCCACTTTGCGCATGGCCTGGTCCAGCCCCAGCCCGGCCTCCACACACACGACCATCAGATCCAAGGCATCGGGCAAGGCCAGAAAGATCGCCTGTTTGCGTTTCCTGGCCAGATAGGCCACGACGAGGTCGGGCAGATAGAACATCACTCCGGCTACCACCACGGTCGACAGCAGCGACTTCTGCGTGACTCCCTTCAGCGCCAGCAGTCCGCCGCCTCCGATCGCCAGCCCCACGAGCAGGCCGGCGAATTTCAGCCCCAGGAAGATGCTCCCCGCGGTTTCGCCCCGGAAGCCCGCGTAGGAGAGCTTGGCCCGCAGCTTGCCCAGGTCCATTTCCGACTTGGGCTGCAGCGGCTTGGCCAGCGCGGGAGTGGCCCGTTCGAGCACACGGGTGACCGCGTCTTGTTTCTTGAGCAGCGTGTCGTCGTCCTTGCGGCGCGCACGGGGGTTCTTCAGCTCGTCGAGGCGTTCGGTAGCGCGGGTGCGCCCCGAGGCCAGCATCTCCAGGGCCCACCACGCCAGGGCGGCGAACATCAAGAACAGGGCCAGCGGCGTGAGGGTTTCGAAGCTAATCGGCATGGCGGCGAACATCCCCGTAGGTTTCACCATGGGTTTGTCGGGACCGGACGCGGGCGCGCCACGGTGTGCCGGCGGCCCGCAAAATGCGGCGTCCGCAGGGCCGGGTGGCGCTCGATTCATACCTTGATGTTGACGATCTTGCGGATGACCACGGCTCCAAGGATTTGCATGAGCACGGCCACGATCAGCATCTTGCGGCCCATCGGGTCGTTAAACAGCAGCATCACGTAATCGGGATTGAGCTGGTAGACCGCGGCAAACAGCACGAACGGCAGGGCCATCAGCACCACGCCCGACAGCCGGCCTTCGCCGGTCAGCGCCTGGACCTGCCCCCAAACGCGGAAGCGATCGCGGATCAACACGCCGATCTTGTCCAGGATTTCGGCCAGATCGCCGCCCGTCTGGCGCTGGAGGATCACCGCGGTGGCAAAGAACTTCAAATCCAGGTTGGGCACCCGGTCGGTCAGGTCATTGAGGCTTTCTTCCAGCGATACGCCCAGGTTCTGCTCCTCGAACACCCGGCCGAACTCTTTGCTGATCGGGTCGGGCATTTCCGTGGAGACCAACTGGAAGCCGAACCCCAGGCTCTGACCGGCGCGCAGCGAGCGGGCGATCATTTCCAAGGCGTCGGGCAATTGGACGCCGAACGCCTTCAGTCGGCGGCGCCGGCGAAACAAGAGCCACATCGTCGGCAGCAAACCCAACAGCACCATGGCCAGCGGCATCAGTGCGGCGTGGATTCCCAGCGCCAGGGCCAAGGCACCGCCGGCCACCGCGACTACCGCCGAAATCAGCACCAGGCGCGGCAGCGTGAGGTTCACGTCGGCCTGGTCGAACAACAGGCGCACGTTGCCGAACCGCTCGAAAAACAGCTCGATCAGCCCCGGCCGGTCGTCCAGCGGTTGGGCCAGCACGCTGGCCTCCGATTCCAGGTCCCTGGTGTTGGCGCCGGAGACGCCCGCAGTGAGCATTTGCAGCCGGTCTTCGATGCGGCTCTCGGGCCGGTCGCGCACGATCATCACCAGCCCGGCGACCAGCGCCGCCACACCGACAAACACCGCGGCAGCGATCAACAGGGGCGTCGTCAAAACCTAGTCCTCCAGCATCACCCGCTCGCGGAACGCACTGGACGGCAACCGCACGCCGGCCGCCTCGAGCCGCGACATGAAGGTCGGGCGGATTCCCGTGGCGAGGAACTTCCCATACGCCCGGCCGTGCTCATCGAGGCCTTCCTTGATGAAGCGATAGATGTCCTGCATCACGACCGTATCCTGTTCCATGCCCACCAGCTCCGTGATATAGGTGATCTTGCGCGGGCCGCCCTGGAGCCGGCTGGCCTGCACGATCAGGTCCACGGCGCTGGCGATCTGGGTGCGCATGGCTTTGAGCGGCAGCTCGAAACCCGCCATCAAGATCATCGTTTCCAGGCGCGCGATGGCGTCGCGCGGCGAGTTGGCGTGGATCGTGGTCAGCGAGCCCTCGTGGCCCGTGTTCATGGCCTGGAGCATGTCCAGGGCCTCCGGGCCGCGACACTCCCCGATGATGATCCGTTCGGGCCGCATGCGCAGGGCGTTGCGCACCAGGTCCGTGGCGTTGATCTCGCCTTTGCCTTCGATATTGGGCGGCCGCGTCTCCAAGCGGACCACGTGGTCCTGCTGGAGCTGCAGTTCCGCGGCGTCTTCGATGGTCACGATGCGGTCGGTATTGGGGATGAAGCTCGAAAGCGTATTGAGCAGCGTGGTCTTGCCCGAGCCCGTTCCGCCTGAAATGATGATGTTCAGCCGCGCCTTGATCGCTCCCTCGAGCAGCATCACCATCTCGGGCGTAAAGGCCTTGAAGTTCAACAGGTCTTCGAGCTTCAGCGGATTGGCGCCGAAACGGCGGATGGACACGCAGGGACCGTCCAGGGCCAGCGGCGGGATGATGGCGTTGAAGCGCGAGCCGTCGAGCATGCGGGCGTCGACCATCGGACAGGTCTCATCCACGCGCCGTCCCACCTTGGAGATGATGCGGTCGATGATCTGCAAGAGGTGCTCGTTGTCGCGGAAGGCGACGTTGGTTCGCTCCATCCGGCCGCGACGCTCGACATAGACGCTGCGCGGGCCGTTGATCAGGATGTCGCTGACCGTGGGATCTTTGAGCAGTGTTTCCAGCGGGCCCAGACCGAAGGTCTCGTCGAGCACCTCGTTGATCAGGCGCTCGCGCTCCGCGCGGTTGAGCAGCGTGTCTTCCGAATCGCAGAGGTGCTCGACCACCAGCCGGATTTCCCGGCGGAGCACGTCCCCCTGCAGCTCGCCCACGCGCGACAGGTCGAGCTTGTCTACCAGCTTGCTGTGGATTCGCTGCTTCAGTTGCTCAAAGGTGCTTTCCTTTGAGTCCGCCGTTCGCGTTGGCGTCGCTGGTCGCGGCATGGCAACGTCCTGTCTGGTCCTGTCTGTCGGGCAGCACGTCCGGGCGCAGCCTTACGGCCGAAGTCGGAAATCGGAAATCGGAAATCGGAGGTCGGAAGTCGGAAGTCGGAAATCGGAAATCGGAAGTCGCATCTCGGCGCGTGGCGAGCCGGGAGCGTCAGCTCCCGGTTCGGCCGGAACCAAGCCGAAACTTGGAACTCGGAAAGCCAAAACCCGAAACCGAAAGCACAAAAAACCCAACGATCCGGCCGTCGGGGCGTTCCGGGCCGCGCAGTGCTTCCCCCGCAGTCCCGGACCAACAAGCCCCCCCGGTCCAAGAGAAACATAGCTTATCCGCGGCCGCTGGGGCGCGCCTGTTTTCGCCCCGCGCGGCGGGCCTCTGCCGCCCATGCGTTCTGGTGCACGCCTCTCGGCCGAACCCAGCCCCCAGAGCTGTGGGGCGACATGCAGCCGAGACGACCGCACCACCCAGTCTGCCGCCGCCCAACCGGTCTGGCCGGTACAGCAGCAGCCCGGCGGGGGGGGTAGCCGGGCGTCTCCTGGGCGCAGGGCGAACCGGAGACGTGCGGTGTCCGCCTCGCCCCACTGGGCAGCTCCGGCCCGACCGGTGTGTGCATCACGATTGTGGGCAGCCAGACCTTGCGGGCACTGTGTGTGGCAGGCGTGGCCTTCAGGTAGAAGCCCAAAGGGCTTCCTCGCCGTAGGTGCAGGGCAAGCTTTAGCGCCGCCCTGGGTCTGGTGGCCGGCACGCCCGCTGAACCCTGAAAGGGTTGTTCACCCGCCAAAAAGGCG
>CAYXPN010000356.1:0-5453 GCA_964467075.1 uncultured Planctomycetaceae bacterium | reverse complement strand
TACGAGATATTGGCGTGACTGGAGTTCAGACGTGTGCTCTTCCGATCTATCAATGTCGAAGGCGACTTCGGTTTGAGTGACGCTACCGTGTATGCCGTCGAGCTTTCCGGCAACGCCACCGACGGCACCACCTCGAACGACCTGGTGGCCGTGACCGGCACCTTGGACCTGAGGGCGGCGGGCGAGAGCATGACGCTCGACTGGGTGCCGGGCGCGGATGCCACCTCGAAGTTCGGCGGCGCCTACGTGGTGGCCACCGCGGACACAATTCTCGGCCAGTTCGACCCGGCCGACATCGGCGGCGGCAACATCGGCGACGCCTACATCGTCGATGTGACCTACGACAGCGGCGAGGTGGCCGTGGAGCTGTACGACCTGTTGGACGGCGACGGCAACCTGGACGGGTCGGCCAACGGCGACGACCTGTCGCTGGTGGCGGGTGCCTGGCTCGGTGCCGGGGCCTGGGGCGACGGGGATTTCAACTTTGACGGCACTGTCGACGGTGACGACCTCTCCCTGCTGGCCGCCAACTGGAACACCAGTGTCGGCGGCGGCGGTGGCGGCATGACCCTGCCGGCCGCGGCTGTGCCCGAGCCGGGCAGTCTGGTATTGCTGCTGGGGGCCGCCGCGGCGGCACTGGCCTTTGCCTGGCGTCGCCGCGGGTAGACCGCGGGTTTGCGCGTCAGAGCTTGTAGGGTGGGTCGAGTAGAAAGCGAGACCCACCAGAAATGGCGGAGTTTGAGCGTGTGGTTGTTTCGGTGGGTCTGCGCCTACGGCTTGACCCACCCTACGTGCCTCTGACGGCTCGGCGGGAGGCTCGCCCTCCCAATTTCAGGCTTGGCCCAAATCCGGGAGGGCCAAGCTCCTGCTGAGCAGCGAAACTGCCCGCGGGTATGTGGGGCTGCGGTTTCACCCACCCTGCGTGTCTTGACCCACCGCATGTGCCGCTTATTCTCCGCGGCTCAGCGCAATCGCGCTTCAGCCCCCCTCGCCCGCCGGGCCAAAGCACACGACACGACCGCCGCGCAAGACCACCACGATGCGCTGCTTTGCGTCGACGCCCACTGCCCAGCGAATGGGCTCTTCGGGCAAGGGGCGAGTCCAGAGCGGCTCCTTGGAATCCTGCCCGCGGGCGACGAGTCTCCAACCGTCGCCCGCGTCCGTCTGCCGGGCCGCGCAAAGCAACTCGCCGTCGGCTGCTCTGACGACCGGCTCGTCCCACTGGACCGTGAAGTCGAAGACCGAAGCTTCCGGCCGGCTGTGCAGCGGCTGGCCCACGGGCAACACTTTGCCGTTGCTCAGCCGAAGCTCGCGCCCCCGGCGTGCAAAGGTGCCCATGCCTTTGGGCGGCTCGTTCAGGCAGCGTCCGGTCTGGGCGTCGAACACACCGGGCGAGACGGCATTGCCGCTGGCCAGATAGAGCTTGCCGTCGCTCAGCAGCAACTCGCCCTGGCAGGCCACGCCTCGGCGCGAGAAACGGTCCAGGTGGCCGGCCAGGTGGTTCTGCCAGCGGATTCGCCCGGTGGCCGCGTCCAACGCATAGACATGGGTGCCGTCGTAGTCGGTCATGCCGGCCGCCAGATAGACGGTCCGGCCGTCCGCCAGCACGCCGCCGGCCACGGGCCACGTGGAAACCAGTTTGCCGTACAGCACGATGCGCCGCTCTTGGGGGGCGGCGCGGAATCGCCACAGGAGCCTGCCGGTCGCTGCCTCAAAGGCATATGCCCAGCCGTCGCCCGAGCCCACAAACGCGCGGCCATCGGCAATCGCCGGCGGGAACCATACCGGTCCGCCCGTGGGCGCCGTCCAGCGCACCCGGCCGCTGTCTGCGTCCAGAGCGCGCACGATGCCGTCGTGGCCGGCCACCATCACCAGCCCTCCGGCTGCCACCGGGCCGGTGGGCTCGAACGCCGTGGGCGGTTTGAATTCCCAGAGCAACTTAGGCTCGGAAGGAAGCTGGACGGGACTGCGCGCGGTGCGCTGGTTGTCCGCGCGCCAGGTGGGCCAGTCGGCCTCGACCACCGCGAACGGCGCCGGGGGTTCGGTTCCGGGGCTTTGCGCCAGCCGGTCGGCTTCGGTAGCCTCCTGATCGAAGGCGAAATCGCCCGCCGGTCCGCAGCAAATCACGCCGAACATCTGCAGGTTGCAGTCGCAAACCCAGGGAATCCAGTACAGGTGTCCGCCCGCGATGATCACCCCCACGTGGCAGGACGGGCGCATGGGAGAGATCCATTGCATCTGCCCGCTGGCCGTGTCGAGCCGACCGGACCCTCCGTGGGAGCGGAAGAGGATGCCGTCCACCGCGCCGGTGGCGCGCGTGCACGCGCGCCGATAGGTGTCGAACGTGGCCAGCACCTCGCCGGTCAAGGGGTCGAGCTTCTGAGTGTGTCCGGTGCTCTTCTGCGCGCCGATGGTGTAGAGCCCGTCGGGGCGCACGATCACCTGAAGGTCGATGATCGGATGGCGGAACAGCAGGCTGCCGTCGGCGGCGGAAAGGGCCGTGAGCCACGGGACCTGGGGACCGACCAGATACAGGGCCTTGTCCGTACACTTCACGTAGACCGCGCTTTTCCAGCCGGGGATATAGCCCTGGCCCGGCCGGTAGGGCCCGATGGCCTCGAACAGCTCGGGATCCTGCTCGGCCGTGCGCCGCCAGATTTCCCGCCCGCTGGCTGCATCGCGGCAGGCCAGGTAGCGGCCGAACGAGCAGTAGAAGATGCGCCCGTCGTGGATCGCCAGCGTGCGGCTGTCGATCGGCGGCGACTCCTCCTGGCGCCAAAGGACCTTCTTGCCGGCCGGGTCCCAGGCCAGCAGCGTGCCGCCGAAACCGAAGCGATACTCGGGCGCGTTGTAGCCCTCGGATATTCCGCCCCAGGGCCAGCCGTGGACGGTGCGCCGCCAGCGGGCCACGGCGTCGGGCTTCTCGGGCTCGCCGAACAGGACATACAGCACGCCCTGGTCCAGGGCGATCCATTTCCAGAAGGTCTCATTCTCGCCCGCGCCGCGCAGGCGAATCTCGTCGCGCAGCTCGCCCGTGGCCGCGTCGAGCACCTTGAGCGACTCGCCTTCGGCCAGATAGAGCACCTCGGGCGTGGCCACCAGGATGCTGCGATCGACCATCAATCCCGGGGTGATGGCCCGCCGCCAGAGTATCGTGCCGTTGTAGGCGTTCAGCGCTACCAGGGTGTCAAGCCACGGCTCCTCGCGCGCGTGCCAGGCGATGTTGCCGAACGCCGCAAACAGGCGCCCGCCCGCGGCTACGGCGATCTGCGGGGCCGGCGCATAGCGCGGCTCGGCCACGAACTGCGTCAGATACGGGGCCCGCGCCAGTCGGTCGCGCGACTGGGTGTTGTTGTCCGGGCCGTGGTAGTGATGGGTCCAGTCGTCGGTCCCCTCGGGCACGGGTTTGAACACCTCTTTGTCGCCGAGCAGCACTTTGCCCTGCGGGCGCACCACGCGGAGCATCTCTTCGAGCGGCAACTGCGGGGAGACAGCCAGTGCCTCGGGCAAGAACACCACGGCGTCGGCCAGGTTGTCGGCCAGCCCGATGCGCTCTCGCGGGCCTTGGGCCACGAAGATTCGCCGGCCGTAGAGCCCTGCCTCGTCCGGGGCCCGACACGCCTGTTCGACTCGCGCGTGCGACCGGAGTTGGACGAACAAGGTCAGCTCGCTCTGGCGGGCCAAGGCACAAGCCAGCCGGCAGTCCTCGTCGCCCACCAGCACACACACGCCGCGGCGCACGCCGATGCGATCCAGCAGCTTGGCGGCTTCCTGGTCGGCATTGCCCGCCGCCGCGGTGTGAGAGGCCAAGAAAGCCAAGACACAGGTCACGCTGCAAAACGCCCATAGCAAGTTGCGGTACATGGCGCTCTCTCCCCGCTGAGTGGTTCAACGGCTTGTAGCAAGAAAGCAACGCTCCCCGGTGTGCCGGAGAACCTCCGGCAGCCATATCTTACCGGCTTCCGCGGGGCGTTGCCACAAGAACCGCCCGGGCCTCGTCCATATCGCGGCCGAGCCAATTGCTCGGTGGGCGAGCCAATGGCTGGGAGGACGAGCCGTCTATGGGAGGGCGAGCCTCCTGGCGAGCCGTGCGTGGCCCAATGTCCCCGGCTCGGCAGAAGTCGCGCCCTCCCGCTAACCGTCATTGCCGGCGGCTCGGCCGGAGTCGCGCCCTCCCGGCAATTGGTCAACCGGCTCGACCCGCACGATCTGCTCGTCGAAGCTCGGCACGATCCGCTCTCCCGGGCGCACTACCAGGAACCGCTCCTCGTCCCAGGAGCCGTCCACCAGCGCCTGGATCAGGGCCATGTCGCCGCGAAGCTTCTCGAACTTCCAGGCGCGCTCGGCCGCCTCCTGCCGGGTCTGGGCCTCGAAGCGCCCGTCCGGCTCGATGCCCATCTCGATATAGGTCAGGCCCGAGTAGTGCCGCGTCAGGTCGCCCAGTTGTTCGGCCAGATAGCGGGCGTTGTCTTCGCCGTAGCGGGCTACCAGTTCGTCGAAGCTCAGCTCGGCGCCCAAGCGGTCGGCCCAGGAATCGGGGTCAAGCTGCTCCAAGCCCGCGCCGCGTTCGATCCAGCCGCTGCTCTTGTAGTAGACGCCCGGGTGGCTCTCGAAGTACTCCTGGTATCGCTCCTTGCTGCCCAAGAGCAGTGTGATGCAATCGTGGGCCCGCGCCACGACCAGGGGAATCCCGCGCGCGGCGAGCCCCATGATCCCGTGGCTGCACAGCCCGTAGCCCAGCGCGATCGCGTCGTATTGCGACGGGTCCACCGACTCAACGGCCTCGGCCAGGCGTGCGTTCATACCTTCGCGTCCGATGTCGTGCAGGCCCTTGGGCAGGAACTCGACGTCCACCATATTGGGCGAGCGGGCCGCGGCCGCGCAGCATTCGCGGTAGAGGATTTCGCAGGCGATCAGTTTGATGCGCAAGGTAGTCGCTCCTGAGGGTGATGCCGGGCCGGGCGCTGTCTGAGAATGGTAGCCGCGCTCGCCAGAGCGTGGATGGAACGAAGTGTTCCTAGCCACGCTCGCCAGAGCGTAGGACGGCGACCCCAAATGTCTGGACCCTTGTCCGCCGTCTGGCTTTCGGTGGCTACAAGCGGAAACCTCTTTTCTCGTAGCATTCCAGCCATTTGGACAAACGCACTTCGGGCTCTGGAGCTCGTCGCTGCGAACCGCGGCCCGGAGCGGAGCGGCTTGCCGATTACGCCCTTTCAGGGCTTGATGATGTCTCTTGCGCGCTTCTTCCCAGGGCTGCGCCCTGGGCTTTCATATTCTGCCCCGTTGGGGCAGAGCCGATGGCACCCCAGCGCGTTGGAGCAGAGCCGATGGCACCCCAGCGCGTTGGAGCAGAGCCGATGACACCCCAGCCTGTTGGTCCAACTATCGCAGCCCCGAAGATCCGGACATATGTCCGACCGCGGGCACTCGATTGGGGGGTAACGGTTGATTGG
>CAYXPN010000355.1:0-5460 GCA_964467075.1 uncultured Planctomycetaceae bacterium | reverse complement strand
ACGGCTAAACTGTGGGGTGCCACGGTTGGCTTGCCCAACCGTGTATTCAGCACTGCTGGACAAGCCAGCAGTGGCACCCAACTCGACACTTCACGTGCGTCGGACTACTACGCCCGACGCACCAGGTTTTCGACCACGCCGGCCACCGGCACCCCCGCGGCCGCCAGGCGCTGTTCGACTTCGGCCAGCCGGGTTCGGGCCGTGGCCGCCACGTTCTCGACCAGCACCAGCGCGTCCAGCACCGGACCCATGGCCCGCAACAGCAACCCGTCCACCACAGCCCGCTCCTTGAGCGGACCAACGTCCACCAGCACCAGGTCCACGGTCGCGGCGAGCTGTTCGAGCGACCGGCCCACCGCGGCCTCGTGTCCCAAGGGCAATCCGGCGCCGGCAAAGGCGTCGCGCACGGGCAGCAGGACCAGGCGGTCCTCGATCGACTCGATCATGGCTTCGGCCAACTCGGCGCGCCCGGCCAGCACGGCCTCCCAACCCACCTGCGGCACCAGCCCCAATCGGCCGGCCAACTGGGGACGCGAGAAATCGGCGTCGACCAGCACCACGCGCAGCCCTCGGGCCCCCAAGCGACGAGCCGCTGCCAACAGCAGCGAAGTGGCCCCTTCACCGCGCTGGTGGGCGCCGAAAGCGATCACTCTTCGGCCTTGAGCCGTGGACTGCTCGAGCCAGCCGGACAGGCGCTGCAGCTCTTCGCCCGCCATCCCGGCCAGCCGCCGACAGAGCCGCGGCCAGTGGAAGTAGTCCACCTGGAGCAAGGGGTGCAAGCCGGCACGACCGGCCGATGTCTCCAGCGCCGCGGGCCCGCCGGCTGCAGGCTGCGTCGCCGTTTCCGACGGCCCTGGGGAAGCCTCTTCGCCAAGTGAACTGGCGCCTGCCGCTTCGGTTTCGGCTGCGGCTTGCGCAGGCCGACCAGCCCGGGAGTGGGGCGACGGCGGGCCCGTGCTGTCGATCACCGGCTGGGGCCGCGCATCCGGCGGGTACGCACGCCCGGCAGATGCTTCTTGGGACGGTTCCTCCGGCGCAGGCGCGCGCGAGTCGCTCGGCTCTTCGGGCGGTGGCGTGCTCTGATCTTCGGCCGGGCGCACACCAGGCAGCGGCACCACGTCCGGCAGATCAAGATCGTCCAGTTGCGGGGCCCGGGGCGCACCTTGCTGCTCGTCTACCTCGACCAGCAGCCCGTTCTGCGGCCAAATGCGCAACAGCGCTGTACGCCGCCGCGCTTTGGTGCACGCGGCATCGGTAGGGCCGCGCGCGGCATTGCCCGGGCGGCCGTGCCCCTCCGGTTCAGGCGAAGCGGTTTCGGCCGAGGCTTCTTCGGTTTCGCCGTGCCGCGGCGTAGGCTTGTAGGATGCGTTCTGGGCACTGACGCGGGACTGCGTGGAAAGCGTCTCCAGCACCGCGTCCAGAGGCACAATCGCCGGTTCCGAGGGATCGTAGCTCGTGGGCGGTTCCGAGAACGCATCGGCCAGCGGCACGGTCTTGGCCCCCTCAGCCGAGAGACCGGCCGGGTGCCCGCCGTGGCCCTGATACGCCTTGATGAATGCCTGGTCGAGCGAACTCATGTTTGACTCGGGACTGGACGAATGTCAGCGACACCCCTGCGCCGTGCCGACCGCAGCCGTTGGTGCGGTCGTGATCGGAGTGTTCAATATCGCGAGCCCATCTCGGGCCGTTCGATCGTGCCTTCCAAACGCGCGCCCCCGGAGCCAAGGCCCTGCGCGCCCGGGTCTGTACCTGGGTAACCCGGCGCATACCCTGCCGGATGATCAGCCGGGTAGTCTGCCGAATATCCTGCGCGGTAGTCCGCCGGATATCCTGCCCGGGAGTCTGCCCGATAGTCTGCCGAAGGGGTCGTGGCCCCGCTCCGATAAGGCGAGACCGACGCCCGGCGATCGGCCACTCCTGAGCCCCAGGTCGCCTGCGCCGGCGACGCACCCGCGGACCCGGAGGCGCCGGGGTCGTAGCTGCTCGGATCATAGCGGTTCGAGTCATAAGAGGGGCTCGGCCCGTAGGCGCCGGGGTTGTGGGCCCTGGGGCTGGAGTTGTCATCGCTGGGATTGCGCCTGGAGCCGCTGGAGTTGTAGGCGCGCGGATTGTAGGCGCGCGGATCGTAGGCGCTCGGGCTATGGGTGCTGGGGTTGTAGCTGCTCGGGTTGTAGCTGCTCGGATCATAGACGCTCGGGCCGGGCGGAGGCGTTTGCTGAGCCGCCGGCCCGGAATCGTACGCACCGTCGACAGTTCGCCTGCTCGCATTATCCCCGTGCCACATCCCGCGGGGCGGCTGCGCGCCCGGCGGGGACGTTGTGCGATATGGATCGCTCATCCCGGCATCAGTCCGTCCGGGATATTGGGATGTGCCGGGGTCGGCGTTGTGGTGAGGATACGCGGGAAGCGCCGGGCTGCTCGGCGGCATCTGCGCGCCGGGGTATTCCCCGGCCGACGGCACGCCGGCGCGGTAGTCGCGTGCCCGCGCATCCTCAGGGTAGGAAGGGGACTCCGGGTACCCGGCGCCCTCATCAGCGCGATGGCCATGCGCCGCGTGGCCCTGCGCAGCGCCGTAGGGCCCGCTCGGCGGGGCCAGTACGTGCAGCCTTGGGTCGTTCGAGCCCTCGGGCCCCAGGGCAGCGCCGGGCGTCCCAGACCCGGCCTGTGGCCGGCCGGCAAAGCCGCTCGCTCCTGGCGCCGTGCCCGGCAGAAGCTGTTGAGGCGCGCCTGGAGGCGCCGGGGCCGGGGAACCCAAGCTCGGGTCGTGGGTGGGCGTCTGCCAGTCCGGCTGCGTGCCCTCGGCTTTCCAAGCCGGAGCCATCTCCGCGCTCGGAGCAGGCGGGCCAGGATGCCAATCGGGAAGCCCGTCGCCCTGGTTCTGGTCACGCGAATTGCCCGGCCAAAGGAACGGGGCGACCGCCACCGCCACCAGCAACAGGGCCCCGGCCCCCAGCAGCTTGAGCGAAACGCGCTGGCTCAGCAGTCGGCCGTCGCGTGGTCGGTCGGTGGTTTGCTCGTCCCATAGATCATCGGCATCCACGTCGGGGATGCGCGCCAGCACCAGTCGGGCCGGCGCGCCCTCCGGGCGCTCGCCCGGCACAGTCTCGACTTCAACAGCCGACGAACGGGGGACCGGCCCGCGGGGCTCGTCGCAGCAGGCAGCCTCGCTGCCGGCCTGGGGCATGTCTTCGGGGCGCGACGCGGTCGAAACGTCCATGGCAAATCTACTGGTTCGAGGAAATTCAGGCAGAGACAGCCCGCGCGCACGGCGCGGCCCGACTGCTCCGCGTATACCCGCTTTATCGGTTCAGATTGGACCGGCCTTGAGCTTTGAATCGGTTTTGACGATCAGACAGAATGAAGAAGATAAGAAAGGCAGGGATTTCGCCGCGCCTGGAGTCAACCCGACGCACCTCTTGCCCTTTGGGGTGCTGCTGGCCCGCAGGTCCGGCTCGCGCGGCACGGCCGGGAGATTGCTGCCTCAAGTCGGCCCCGCAGTGCAGGGACGTCGGGACATCCGAGCGCCGGTTCCCCGCGTTTGGGTCGATGGCAGCGGTTGCCCGCGGCCGCCGAAAAAAGGTGAAAAGGCGGCAGGACCTGCCTGCCGCCTTCTCAGCCTCGCCCTGGAACCCCTCGCCCGCCAATCGCTCCCGAAAGACTCGCTCTCCGGCTCTCTGCAAGGGACCCTGGGACCCGTGGGCACAGAAGCGCCGGCGGCTGATCCTCCGCCTCTCTGCTACGGTTCCAGGGCATAGTGTTCCGGTTGCTGGCGGAAGTGTGCCAGCGTCGCCGGGTTGGAGAACATATAGAGCCGGCTGTCGTAGGTGGCACAATACCGGGTGATGCCCGGTATGCGTTGGCCCCGATCGACGACCAACACCGGATCATTGCCTTCGTAGGCCGGCACGTAGCGCTGGGGATTGACCAGGAACGACTCGCGCTGGATTTCGCTGGACATCAGATAACGCCGCCCTTGATAGTCGATGGCCCAGCGCGAATCGCCGCGCACCCAGCGTTCGTTCTTGACCAGCTCGACCGGGCAGAACCCGTCCAGCGCCGTGGGCAGCGGCGACTCGAAGCCGGCCGTCCGCACGTCGCGGGACGGTTGGCCTGGCGCCTGGACGTGCGCCTGCTGGGCGATGAGCGGCTGGTCGTCCTGCTGGTCGGGAATCGGCTCCGCGCGGTGCCAAGCCAGCAGGGGGCTGCCGTAGCGGCCCGACAGCCCGCCGTGGTGCGACCGCTCGCTCGCCTGAAGCACCGTCTCCCAGTCGGCCTGAATCGTCGCCAGCTCGGAAGCGCCCACGGGCCGCTCTTGCCCGGCGGGCCGGGTGCGCTTGTCGGTCTGCTCGGCCGGCCCGTAGATCGGAGGCCGATAGATGGGCGAGCGCCGCTGGGGCCCCGTATTTAGCGGTGGTTGATGGATTGCCGTGCGATTCGAATCGGAGGTGCGCATGCCGCCGGGGCCTTCCGGAGCGGCCGGCCGACGCATGAGCGATCCCGCTCCGCTGTCCGGATCCAACGGCACGCCCGGCAGCAAGGGCTCCACGCGCGGCGGTTCGGGACGCAGCCCGCTGCCCGTGCCGCCGGGAGTCGGCTCGCCGGGCAAAAGGCTCTCGGGCTGCATTGCCCCGCCGGCACCCGGTTCGCCGGGCAGGGGGGTGCCGGGCAGACCCGGCAAAAGGCTTTCCGAAGGTTGTGTGGTGTCGGGCAATTGTGGCTCAGCCGGCAGTTCCAGCCCGCCGCCGGGGCCGGCCGGGCCCAGCCCCCCAGGCAGCGCGCCCGGAAGCACACCGCCGGGAGGCTCAGTCGGCATTGAGGGTCCGCCGGGCAGTGTGCCGGGGCCCTGTGTGTCGGGCTGGCGGAGGCCTTCGGGCACTGGGAGCGGCTGGCGGAAGGTGTCGGGGCCCAAGGGCTGGCCGGGCGGCCGCGGCACGTGTTCCCTGCCCACCGAAGTAGGGAAGTGCTGGTCGACGCGCGCATCGCAAGGCCACTGGCGCCATCGAGTGGGGAAGTAGCCGTAGGCCGTGCGCTGCGCGGCCCCGGGTTGGGCCATACCGATGGGACCTGCAGGGCCCGGCTGGGCGGTCGCGGGGGCCTCCCACAGCCCAAACACGATGCAGCCGAGCGCCACGGGCGCAATCAGCCCCAAGCAGGGTCCGATGCGAACACGACTCATGCTTTCCATGAAACGGCCCTTTGCAATCCGAACAATCGAAGGAATCGATCCGCTGCTCGTTTTCTTTCTCGTTGCGCACGTGTGCTCGTTGCGCACGCGGCATCTCCCGGCTGCTCGCATATTCCCGCTCTTGCCGCTCCCCGCTCGCATTCTGCTCCAGGCTGGAATCACGCCCGTTGCGTCACGGTTTGAGGCTCAGGCCCACTGGGGGCTGAGACTAGAAACTGCTGCTCCGGCGGAGGTTGAAATCCCGGCCGAGGGTCTGGAAGCTGCGCGCCGCGGAC
>CAYXPN010000354.1:0-5495 GCA_964467075.1 uncultured Planctomycetaceae bacterium | reverse complement strand
CGGAGGTCGGTCCTACAACCGGAAGTCCGTCCTACGACCGGAGGTCCGTCCTACTGCCGGAGAACCGTCCTACGGGTGGTTGGACCCGGGGGAGGCGCAGGTTGTCATGGCCCCAGGGGCGCGGTAGGATCGGTGGTTTGGCAGGTCTCCGACTGACAGGACTATACGCCGCATGAGCCGGGAAACTGGCCAGTCCTCCCTCGACGGACAGCCGACCATCCGCATCCGCGGGGCCCGTACCCACAACCTGCGCAATCTCGACCTCGATATCCCCCGCAACCGGCTGGTGGTGGTCACGGGCCCCAGCGGGTCGGGCAAGAGTTCGCTGGCCTTCGACACGCTCTATGCCGAAGGACAGCGCCAGTATATCGAGAGCCTCTCGGTCTATGCCCGGCAGTTTCTCCACCGGCTGGAACGCCCCGACGTGGACCTGATCGAGGGCTTGCAGCCGACCATCTCGATCGACCAGCGCACCGGCATCCAGAACCCGCGCAGCACCGTGGCCACGGTCACGGAGGTCTACGACCATCTGCGCGTGCTGTTTGCGCGCCTGGGCGAGGTGACCTGCCACCAGTGCGGCGAGCCGATCCGGCAGCAGACGCCCGAGCAGATTCTCGAAGACGTGATGGCGCTTCCCGCGGGCACGCGGATGATGATCCTCGCCCCTATGGTGCGGGGGCGCAAAGGCCGGCACGAGGACGTGTTCGAAGCGATCCGCAAGGCGGGCTTCGTGCGTGCGCGCGTGGACGGCGAGGTGGTCGACGTGCACGCCCCGCCGGAGCTGTCGCGCTACCAGCGCCACCACATCGAGGCGGTCACCGACCGCGTGGTGGTGCGCCAGGGGGCCCGCGACCGGATCGCCGAGTCGATCGACCTGGCGGTGCGCCACGGCGAAGGACTGGTGCTGATCTGCTACGAGGAGAAGACCGCTCGCGGCAGCCGCTGGCACGACCGCCTCTACAGCACGCACTACGCCTGCCCCAACTGCAAGATCAGCTACGAGGAGCTCGAACCGCGCAGCTTCAGCTTCAACAGCCCCTACGGCGCCTGTCCGGAGTGCGACGGGCTGGGAGTGCGCGAGGCCTTCGACCCGGAGCTGGTCTTGCCCGACCCGCGCCGGTCGCTGGCCACCGGGGCGATCGCCCCCTGGAGAGACGCCACGCCCGCGGCGCTGCGCAAGTACAAGAGCCGCTTGCGCGAATTCATGTCGCGTGTGGGCTTCCGCTGGAACACGCCGCTGACCAAGCTGGCGGAAAAGACGCGGCAACAACTGCTCCACGGCGACGGGCGCCGGTTCGGCGGGGTGCTGCAACTGCTGGAAAAGGAATACGTGACCACCACCAGCGAGGCCAAGCAGCAGCGCCTGGAGGCCTTTCGCGGCAAGGTGGCCTGCCCGGTCTGCGACGGCACGCGCCTGCGCCCCGAGGCCCGCAGCGTGCGCGTGGGCGGGCGGAGCATCGACCAGCTCTGCGCGCTGAGCGTGGGCCGGTTGCGCGGTTGGTTCAAGGCGTTGCAGTTCGACGAGGACGACCTGCCCGTGGCGCGGCCGCTGGTGGCCGAAATCCTGGCCCGGCTGCGGTTTCTGGAACAAGTGGGGCTGGGCTACCTGACCCTGGACCGTGCGGCCGACAGCCTCAGCGGCGGCGAATTGCAGCGCGTGCGCCTGGCCGCGGGGCTGGGGGCGGGCCTGGTGGGCGTGTGCTATGTGCTCGACGAGCCCTCCATCGGCCTGCACCCGCGCGACAACCACCGGCTGATCGACGCCCTGGCCGACCTGCAATCCCGCGGCAACACGGTGGTGGTGGTCGAACACGACGAAGCCGTGATGCGCCGGGCCCACTGGCTGATCGACCTGGGGCCCGGCGCAGGACGCCACGGCGGCTATATTGTCGCGCAGGGGCTTCCCCAGGATCTGGGCGAGTGCGAGGCCTCGCTCACCGGCCGATACCTCTCCGGGCGCGACCGCATCCCCGTGGCGCGCAAGCGGCGCCGCACGGCCAAGAACCGTTCGATCGTGATCGAGGGGGCGCGCACCAACAATCTGAAGGACATTGCCGTGCGCTTCCCGCTCTCGGCCTTTGTGTGTGTCACGGGCGTGAGCGGATCGGGCAAGAGTTCGCTGGTGATCGAGACCCTGGCCCGCGCGCTCGCGCGCCGATTGGGCGGGGTGGGGCCCAAGCCGGGTCCCTTCCGGGGACTCAAGGGCGCCAGCCAGGTGGACAAGGTGGTGCTGGTCGACCAGTCGCCCATCGGGCGCACCCCGCGCAGCAACCCGGCCACCTACACCGGTGTGTTCGACGAGATACGCAAGGTGTTCGCGGGCACGCGCGACTCGCGGCGCCGGGGCTACAAGGTGGGGCGCTTCAGCTTCAACGTGCGCGGCGGGCGCTGCGAGCACTGCCAGGGCCAGGGCGTGCAGAAGATCGAGATGAACTTCCTGCCCGACCTCTACGTGACCTGCCCGGAATGTGGGGGCAAGCGTTTCAACCGCCAGACCTTGGAGGTCCGCTACAAGGAGCGCTCGATCGCCGACGTGCTGGACATGTCGGTGGACGAGGCCGCCGAATTCTTCCAAAACTTCCCGGCCATCGCCCGCCTGCTCGACAGCCTGCGGGAAGTGGGACTGGGCTACCTGATGCTCGGCCAGCCTTCGACCACGCTCTCGGGCGGGGAATCGCAGCGCATCAAGCTGGCCACCGAACTGGGGCGCAGCAGCACGGGCAAGACCCTCTACATCCTCGACGAGCCCACCACCGGGCTGCACTTCGACGACATCAAGAAGCTGCTCCACGTGCTCTCCCGCCTGGTCGACCGCGACAACACGGTGATCGTCATCGAGCACAATCTGGACGTGATCAAGACCGCGGACTGGATTGTCGATCTAGGCCCGGAAGGCGGCGAGGAGGGTGGCTACCTGGTGGCCACCGGCACGCCCGAGCAGCTTGCCGGAATGGAAGAAAACCACACGGGCCGCTTCCTGCGCAGCGTGCTGGGAGGCAACGGCAGGGTGCGCGAGTGACAGCGCGCCGGGCAACCATCGGCGCGGGAAGCACTGCTGGGCAAGCCAGCAGTGGCACCCGACGAGCCGGCGGGTTCATCCCGCCGGGCGAAAAAGGTGACAGGCACCTTTTGTGCGAAGCCGGGCACCGACCGAAGGTTGGTCGCGGGCCTTTCAGGCAAAAGGTGCCTGTCACCTTTTTCCCACCTCGGCCAGCACGTACGGCCCTTTGGGCACGACCGCGATCGTGGCCTGCGGGCCGTATTCGGCCAGGCACTCGGCCACCGCGGCCTCCACGCTCTGGGCCGGTTCGACAAACAGCCCCCGCAACACCTCCGGCGCCAGCCCGTCGGTGACCACCTTGATCCTGGCCCGGCGCGTGACCTTGACCATCTCCTCAAGCTGCCACTGGTCGAGCCGGAAGTAGGCCTTGCCGAGGATGCGCTCCATCAAGACTTCCAGCGAAGGGTTCTCGGCAAAGAGCTGCTGAAACTCCGGGCTGCCGATCCCTTCGCTCATGCCGGCCGCCAGGATCACGGTGCCGCCCTGTTTGACGATCGGCAGTGCCGCCAACATGCCCTTGATCGACTGGTAGAAGGTCGTATCCAGCGGATAGCCCGCAGCACTGGTGACCACGATGTCCACGGGCTCGGCCACGGTGTCGCGCACCACGCTGCGCACGAATCGCACTCCCTGCTCGAAGGCCGCCTCCATGTCTCCGGCGAACACGCCCAGCAGGCGGCGCTCAGTGTCGATGGCCACGTTCAGGATGAAATCACAGCCCGCCATGCGCGCAATGGCCGTGTTCTCCTCGTGAACCGGGTTGCCTTCGAGACACCCGGCGCGGGCCAGCGGGTGCTCCAGGAAATCCGGCCCGTGCCAGACCTTGACCGTCTCGAAGGCGGCCAGCCCCGGGCAGATCAGCTTGCGCCCGCCGGAGAACCCGGCCATCAAGTGCGGCTCGATCAGGCCGGTGGTGATCTTCAGCTCGGCATCGAGATATCGGGCGTCGATCCAGACGGGCACGCCGCGGGCGGTGGTGCCCAGCGAGCGGTGCTCCTCGAGGCGCCGGCCGAAATGGTTCTCCACGCGGTAAGTGCCGGCGATCTCCGGGCCGAGCATCTCGCTGAGTTCCTCGCGCTGGTTCGGTCGGTGCAGGCCCGTGGCCACCAGGATGAGGATTTCGCTGCGCGCGATGCCGGCCTCTTCGAGCGCGCCCAAAAGCGGCGGGAGGATCAGCCGGTTGGGCACCGGCCGGGTGATGTCGCTGATGACCACGCAGGCGTTGCGCCTGTCGCGGGCCAGCTCGACCAGCCGCGGCGTGCCGGTCGGCTCAGCCAGGGCCCGGGCCAGTGCGGCCGCAGGATCGGCGAGCGGCTCGGCCGACCGATAGCGGAGACACTTGACCACGTGGCGTTCGGGCAGCTCCACCTTCAGCCCGTCATGTCCGTAGTCCAGCATGAACTCCATGGGCGTGCGCTCCTCGGGTCCAACGAACGGCTGGACCGCGAAGCTGAAGTCGGCGTTGCCGCGAACGACCGCTCAGGCCGAAGCCCGGTGGGGCTGCACGATAAGAACGTCTTGCCTGCCCACTGAGCTTGGGGAGGTAGTTTACCAAGAGCGCGGTCCGGAGGAACCAGGCTGTTTTGCCCGCATGCTGCGCCCGAACACTTCTCTCCGAACGCAGCAGCGATCTGACCCCCAAGCACGCCGAGCCGCTTGTTTGTTGGGATCGTCCCCGGGGCGTCTCCAGGTGGGGACAGCCGCCACCCGCAAATGTCCGCGGCCGGGCCTGCGGAGACAGCTCCGGCCGGTGTGATTACTTTCCGGTGCCCGCCTCTTCGCCCTCTTCTTTCCGTTTCTTCTTTTTCTTGACCGTCAGTTTGTAGACGCGCACCTTGGGCAGACCAAAGGGGCTGTCGCCCTCCTGCCAGCGGTCCGCGGCCTTCAGTCGGGCGATGCGTTCGGCCCGGGTGAGCACACTCCGGCTGCGCACCAGCCCGCGCCGCATCCTTAGGCTCTTGTCCATCGTCATCGTGGTGGTCTCCTGATATTCCGGTCGGCGGCACCCGAAGGCACCGGCAATGTTTCCCATAACAGATGGCCCCGCGTCCCCCACCGGACGAGGGTGCTAAACGTATTATTCTACCTCCTCGGCCCCTCATGCTCAATCCCTGCCACGGGCGGTTCGTAGTGACCGTACCTGTACGGTCTTCCCAGCACCCGATGAATCCAACGGGCCGTAGTGACCGTACTTGTACGGTCGTCAAAGGACCCGATGAATCGGGTCACTACGAACCGGGACACCTTGGAGGGCCACGCTTTGTCGTGGCCGCAACCTTTGGAGGGCCACGCTTTGTCGTGGCCGCGAATCAGCACGCACCGCACACAACGCACACAACGAAGCGCGTCCCTCCAGGTCACGCCAAACGGACGCGACAGAGCGCGTCCCTCCAGGTCACGCCAAACGGACGCGACGAAGCGCGTCCCTCCAGGG
>CAYXPN010000353.1:0-5506 GCA_964467075.1 uncultured Planctomycetaceae bacterium | reverse complement strand
CCCCCGCCACCGCGCAGAGCCCCCACCGCCCAGAGCGACCAGGCTTGCGACGACCTGCCTTCGACACATGAGTGCTCATCAAAGGGGAAGACGCTCGGCCAGAGCGACGCGCAAGTTACTGGTGGGCAGCCTGATTGTCAATGGCCTGGCGGACAGCTAGGATCATGAAATCGAAGGATCGCTCGCGCACGTACGCACAATTGAGGGTCCACGGCCACGCCGGGAGCAGAGGATCTCAGGGGAACCGATGGCGAACGAGTCCGGAGAACGAACCAGGGCACATGCCCGGCAGCTCGGGCGCCCCGGCTGGCTGGTTGCCGCGGGGCTGCTGGTGGCCGTGTGGCTGGTTTTCGGGCAATCGCTTGGCTACGAGTTTCTTACCTGGGACGACGAGCAACACCTGCTGGCCAATCCGCTGATCAACCCGCCGAGCTGGGAGGGGCTGCGCCAGATTTGGGCGCAGCCTTACTGGGGCCTCTACATTCCGCTGAGCTACAGCTTCTTCGCGCTCGAGGCCGTGCTGGCCACGCGGTCTACCGCGGAAGGGGGTACAACGTTGCAGCCCTGGGTGTTCCATCTGGGCAATTTGTTGTTGCACTCGGGCTGTGTGCTGCTGGTCTTCGGGCTTTTGAAGCGCTTGCTCAGCGTGGGGCCGCGAGCGGGGGCAGAACGCACGGCGCCCGAGCCGACCACGTGCGGGCCGCAATCGTCCCCGGCGGTGGTCCGCAATCTTGCGGCCGGTGCAGGGGCCCTGTTGTTTGCCGTACACCCGGTGCAGGTGGAGTCGGTGGCCTGGATTTCGGAGGCGCGGGGGCTGTTGTGTGCGCTGTTTTCGCTGGTCGCGGTGTGGGAATACCTAAGCTTCGCCGAGGCTGGTGCGACGAGGCGCCGGACGGTCCATTATCTGCTGGCCACGCTGGCCTGGGTGTTGGCCTTGTTGAGCAAGCCCGCGGCCGTGGCGGTGCCGTTGTTGGTAGGCGTGTTGGGCATCGGATGGCTGCGCAAACCCTGGCGTCGGGTATTGGCCGACGTGGGTCCGTGGTTGGTGATCGGGCTGGGCTGGGCGGTGTTGACCAAGTGGTACCAGCCCGACTCGTCGCTGCGCTTCGTGGCCGCCTGGTGGCAGCGCCCGCTGGTGGCCGGCGACGCGCTGACCTTCTACTTGGGGAATCTGCTGTTTCCGGTCGTGCTCGGGCCGGACTACGGACGCTCGCCCGCATGGCTGCTGGAGCAGTGGTGGGCATATGTGGTGTGGCTGCCGGCCGTGGGGATGATTGCGGCGGTCGGGTGTTTGCGCGGGCGTCGGATCTGGCTGGTGGCCGCGGGGTTGTGGATTGCCTGGCTGCTGCCGGTGTTGGGACTGGTGCCGTTCGACTTCCAGCGGATTTCCACGGTAGCCGACCGGTATTTGTACCTGGCCTTGCTCGGCCCCGCCCTGGCACTGGCGTGGGCGATCCAGCGGCTGTGGCAGGTCGGCGCGGAGCGCGTGCGCACCTGGGTGGGCGTGGGGGTGATTGTGTGGCTGGCGGCCTTGGGACTCAAGGGCTTTGTTCAGACGAGGTGGTGGCAGGATAGCGAACACCTGGTGGCGTTGACGCGGATGGTCAATTTCGACAGCGTGGTGGGATGGACGCACCAGGGCGTGCTGCTCAGCAGGCAGGGACGTATCGGCGAGGCGATCGAGCGTTATCTGTACGCCCTCGAGCGCCATCCCCATTACGCGGAGTTGCACTACAACCTGGGGCTGTGTCTGATGGTGCTCGGCGAGGTGGATCAGGCGGAGCACGAATTGCGCGAGGCAGTGCGACTGAAGCCCGACTGGGCACTGGCGGAGAACGCGCTGGCCCAGGCGCTGGTCGAACAAGACCGGCTCGCCGAGGCTGTGGAACACTATCGCCGGGCCATCGCGCTGTCTCCGGCGTTTGTCGATGCGCGCACGAGCCTGGGTGCGGTTCTCGAAGAGCTGGGACAGTCCGACGAAGCGCGCCGGCAGTATGAGATCGCCCTTCAGTTCCAGCCCGACTCACCCATGGCCCATTACAAGCTGGCCAATGTGCTTCTCAACGAGCACGGCGATCTGGACGCGGCGGCCAGGCACTATCGGGCGACTCTCCGGATCGCTCCCCATTATGCGCAGGCGCACGTCAATCTGGGTGGCGTGCTCTTGAAACAACGCAGATACGCGCAGGCGCTCGAACACTTGCGCGAGGCAGTGCGATTGAATCCCCGCCTGGTGCCGGCGTGGACCAATCTGGGGCGGGCGCTGCTGGCCACTGGGCGCAAACCGGCCGCGGCAGAAGCGTTTCGACAGGCCCTGCGCTTGGTGCCCGCGGAGAGCGAAACCGCCCGGACCCTGCGCAGGTTCATCGCGCAGTGTGAAGCACCGGACGACCAACCGCTGCCGCCGGACACCGGGTCCGGCGGGACGCAAACCGGGGCCCCGCCGGACGATTCGGCCCGGCCGTCTGGGCAAAACGGTTATACAGAACCCGACGGGGCGTGATTTGTGGGGATTGGGGCCGGGGAGTTGAAGTTGCCCGCGGGCGTGGTAGTCTGGCAGAGAGGTTCGTCAGCGCCCGCTTGGCGGGGAGTTGCGAACCGCACGGCCCCGCGCGGCGTACCGAGGATGTGGTTTCCCCCAGTGCCAAGCCCGCGTGTGGCCGAGCGTCCCACCAGATTGAGTCCCGCCGTTTTTGACAGGCTGCTGCCCTGCGCAGTCGTTCCTTTCCTGGCTCCCGCCCGGGCTCCTCAAGAGGGCCGATCCATGCACGAGCAACATACATCCGGCCGCGGTCCAGGCGGTTTGCCAAGGGGAGTTCGCCGCACCGCCATGATCGGGGCGCTTGTGGTGGCGCTCGGGTGGTGGCCGAGCGCCCAGACATGCGGAGCCGACGCGGGGGCCGAAGCAGCCCTGGACCGCGCGTACGACGCCCTGGATCGCGAGCAGTATGGCGAGGCAATCCGCTGGTTCAGCGACGCGCTAAGGCGCGATCCGAAGCTGGCCGAAGCCTGGGCTGCGCGCGGTTGGGTCTACGCTGAACTGGGCGAGTTGGACAAGGCCGCAGCCGACTACACCCAGGCCTTGCGTCTTGATCCGTCGGACGTGGAGACCTGGTGCAACCGCGGACACGTGCGCACCAAGCTGGGCCAGCTCGAGGCCGCCATCGCCGATCTGAGCCATGCCATCCAGCTCGATCCCGACCTGATCGAGGCCTATCATGCCCGGGCGTGGGCCTATTCACACGCCGAGCAGTACGACAAGGCGGTGGCCGACTACACTACGGCGCTGGAGCGTGGGGGCGACGACGCGTATCTGCGCTTTGATCGGTCGATTTGCCTCACGGCCCTGAAGCGCTACGGCGAAGCGCTGGCGGACCTGGACGCCGCGGTGCGCATGGAACCGAACGATCTGCGGTTCTACGGGGCGCGGGGTGCGGTGCGCGTGTATCTGGGCGATTGTGCGGGGGGAGCGGAGGACCTGAGGCGGGCCATCCAGATGAATCCCGCTGACGCCGGACGACGCTACTCGGCCCAGCCCCGCGGCAACCTTTCGGCCGAGGCCCTGGCCCACGGGCGCGAGCAGGTGCAACGAATGCTGCGCGATCGGCCGGCCATGGCCGCATTGGGCGAGAAGGCGGCGTTTCTGGTCGAGTGGGCCGCGCGCAAGTTCGCCGGCGAGGACTCCGGGCAACTGACCGACTGGGACCCCGCGCCGCCGCGCCATTCGGACGCCGAGCACGTGGCCCCTGTGGCGGGGCGGCGCGCGCGAATCCGTCTGGCCCAGACGTATCTCTGGGGTCCGAATCGGGGGAAGGAGCGATCGTTCGAGGAGCTTTGGTCCAACGCGGTTTTCGAGCTGCACAACGTGGTGCTCACACCCGATTTCCAGCACTTGCGCCGCCAGGTCGAGAACGGGCGGATCACCAGGGAGCAGTATGTCGAGGGCATTTGGACCTATGAGCACGGGGCTGCCCAGCAGACGCGGGCTTTTTACGTGGCGCAGTACCTGCCCTGGGCGGCCGAGCAGAAGCTGCCCAGCGATCCGGAGCTATGGTTTGCCGCCTATTGGGAAGAGGCCGACCGCACGTTTGACCAGTTCACCGATCGCAACGAGTATCCCTGGCGCCCCTATGCGCGGCAATATGACTGGATGACGGTGCGCCGCTGGTTCGGCCAGGGCCAGTTCGAGGAGACCTTGAAGCTCCTCGGCCAGATGGCCGCGGAACCGGTCTACCCCCGGGACCTGCCGCCGATCCATATGGTGCGCGGCCAGTGCCTGTTGGAGATCGACCGCGCCGGCGAAGCGGTCGAGGCCGCCACCCAGGCGATCACCCTTGCGCCCAGCTATGCCGCGGCCTATCGGGTGCGCGCGGCAGCCTACCAGAAGCTCGGCGAGCAGGCCAAAGCCGAGGCCGACCTGGCCCGCGCCAGGCAACTCGAACGCTAAGGCGTGTCTCATCGCGGGGATTTGCGCCCGCAGCCGCCGAAAGCCAGACGCCAGGGCGCGTAGGGTGGGTCAAGCCGCAGGCGCAGACCCACCAACAAAGCCTTGTCGGTGGGTCTCGCTTTTTGCTCGACCCACCCTACAGTCTAACCGGGGCTTCCGGCCGCCCTTTGGGCGTCCCTCCAGCCCCGGCCACCCACTACCCGAACGCCTGTCGCTGCCAGTTCCGACAATCAGAGCGAGAGTGGCTCGGCCGCCAGTTGGCGTTCGTGGCGTGTGAGCTCGTACATCCGGCGGATCAGCTCGATGTCGCAGGGGCGCTGGGGAACGTCGCGCCGCTGGAACATCCGGGCCTGGGTAGCGATCATCACCTCCACCGGCACCTCGGTCACCTGGCCGAAGCCGCGCGCGTAGTTGACGAAACTCGGCACATTGGTGGTCACGAACCCATAGACCATCGAACACACACCGATCGTCTTGCCGGTGAAGATGCTGGTGTTGATGGCCGTCTTGGCGTAGTCGCCGATGAAGCAGCCCACGAACTGCATGCCGGTGGCCACCTTGCGCCCGTCATATTCCATGCTCACCATGCCGTAGGTGTTCTTCAGGTCGCTGTTGCAGGTGCCCGCCCCCAGATTGACCCACGAGCCCACGTAGCTGTGGCCCAGGAAGCCGTGGTGCTGCTTGTTGGTGTAGGGCTCGATGATGGAGTTTTCTACTTCGCCGCCGATCTTGGTCGTATGGCCCAGGGCCACGGCGTCTTTCAGCGCGGCGTGCTCAATCACCCGGGCGCGAGGGCCCACATAGACCGGCCCGCTCAAGAAGCACTGCGGCCCGATCGCGGCCCCCTGGTCCAGCAGGATCGGTCCCTGGGTGGTGTCGGTCACGGTGTGTTGCCCGAGGGTCACGCCGTCGGCGGCGAACAGCCCCGGGGCGAGCTGGCGGTAGTGTCCCTGCGAGAGGCGGTCCTCGATGCTCTCGGCCAGCGCCGCCGCGTGCCAGCGCACCACGTCGTGGGGGTAGTCGATCAGCGGCAGCTTCGTCTCGGTGTCTTCCGGGAGC
>CAYXPN010000352.1:0-5563 GCA_964467075.1 uncultured Planctomycetaceae bacterium | reverse complement strand
CGGCCACGACGGAGCGTGGCCCTCCATTGGTGCGTCTGGAGGGACGTGCTCCGTCGCGTCCTCTGTGTGGGTTCAGACGGCTGAAATGTTACGAGCAAAGGAAGTCACATCATGTGGATCAAGCAACCGCCCGTCCAACTCGTCGACGACCTGTGGATGCTCGGCACCCACGAATACCCGCTCTACCTGGCCGGTGGCGGATCGGAGCGTGTGCTGTTCGAGGGCGGCACCGGGCCCATGGGGGCCTTGGTGTGTGAGCAGCTCGAGGAGCTGGCAATCCCGCTCGAGTCCATCCGCCGGCTGGTCATCCCCCACGCTCATCCGGACCACGTGATGGCCGTGCCGGTGCTTCGAAGGCGCATTGCGGGTTTGCAGGTCCTGGCCTCGCCCGCGGCCGCGGCCACCCTGGGGGTGGAGAAGGCCGTGGGGTTCTTCTGCAAGATGGACGAGGCGGTTACCGCGGGGCTGATCCACCACCGCCAGGTGGCCGATCGCCATCGTGCCCCAGCGCTCGACGAGCCTCGGATCGCCGTCGACCAGCAAGTCGAAGAGGGCGACCGGATCGAGGCCGACGGCCTGGGCTTCCAGGTGCTCGAAACGCCCGGCCACAGCGACTGTAGCCTCAGTTTCCACGAGCCGCAGCGGGGCATCCTGCTGGTGTCCGACGCGGTGGGCTATTACATGCACGGCCATGACTACTGGTGGCCCGACTATTTCACCGGCTATGGGGCCTATGTGAATTCCATTCGCCGGCTGGCCGATCTGGGCGCGCAAGTGCTCTGCCTGGGCCATCACGGGGTGGTGCAGGGAGCCGGCGACGTGCGAGCGTTCCTGGACCAGGCCCTGGAGGCCACGGAGCAGTATCACCAGCGGATCGTGGCCGCGGCGCGCGAGGGTCGCACGGCGCGCGAAATCGCCGAAGAGCTCGGCACCGAGGTTTTCGAAAAGACGCCCGGTTGGCTGCCGTTGGACTTCTTCCAGAAGAGCTGCAACCTGCTGGTCAAGCAATCACTCAAGCACGAGGGCATTTCGCCGGATGGCTGAAACCCGACTGGGCACATCCAGCCGAGCCGTAGTTTCCGCCCTGCGCGATGTGTCCGCCGGCGAGACCGAACCATGGCACGTGCGCGAATCCTGGGCAGCGGGCTCTATCTGCCGCCGAAGGTCGTCACCAACTTCGACGTGATGCAGATGATGGAGACCTCCGACGAGTTCATCGTCGAGCGCACCGGTGTGCGCCGCCGGCGCCACGCCGAGGCCGACGTGGCGGCCTCGGACCTGGGCGCGCGCGCCTGCCAGGCCGCGGTGGCCGACGCCGGCCTGAGCATGGACCAGATCGAGCTGCTGATCATGAACACCATCACGCCCGACCATGCCGACCCGGGCTGCGCCTTCTTCCTCCAGGCCAAGCTCGGGCTGTCGGGCATCGCGGTGATGGACATCCGCCAGCAGTGCGCAGGCTTGATCTACGGGCTGGCCATTGCCGACCATTTCGTGCGTGCGGGCACGTACGCCCATGTGCTGGTGGCCTGCTCCGAGGTGCTTTCGACCCGGATCGACGGCTCCTACGAAGGGCGCAACATCGCCATTCTCTTGGGCGACGGGGCGGGGGCCGTGGTGGTGGGGCCTTCGGACAATGATGAGCAGGGCATCCTCTCGACCCTCCTGCACGGCGACGGGCGCCACGCCAAGGACCTCTATACGGCTGCCCCCGGCAGCGCCCTGGGACGCAAGCAACATGTCACACCCGAGGACATCGCAAGCGGTCGGGTCCATTTCCGCATGGACGGCAAGACGGTGTTCGAGCACGGCGTGGCGTGCATGTCCGAGGCGGTCTTCGAGACGCTCGAGCGCCACGGGCTGAGCCTGGAGGAGATCGACGTGCTCGTGCCCCACCAGGCCAATCTGCGCATGTTGGAGGCGATCATCGAGCGCACCGGCTTCCCGCGCGAGAAGGTCTATATCAACGTGGTCGAATACGGCAACATCGCCTCGGCCTCGCTGCCCATCGCGCTGACGGAGGCCCGGCAGTGCGGCATGATCCGCCCCGGCAGCCTGGTGTTGCTGGTGGCGTTCGGCTCGGGCTTTGTGTGGGGATCGGCGCTGGTGCGCATGTGAGTCGGGACAAAGAAGCTGGGTGGCATGCCCTCAGAAGGGCGTGGCTGGAGGTCGGAATTCGGAACGCAGAACTCGGAACGCGGCGAGCCGGGAGCGTCAGCTCCCGGTTCGGGTGGCGCGTCCTGTCGACGAACAACTGCGAGCCGCGGGGTTTATCCCCACGGGATGTCCAAAGCGGAAAGCGGAAAACGGAGAGCGCAAAGCCGAAAGCCGAAAACGGGCAACCCGCCACCCAAAGCCCCCGGTCCCAGATCCCGGCCACTCAGCCGTCCCGCTCGGTTGGAGAGCTACTGGCATACAGCTTGCATCGTGTATAGGCTGGCAGGTGTGTGAGTTGTCTGATCTGAAGATTGTCGGGCGTGTCCCTCGCCAGGGGAACAAACGATGAACCATGCAGATGCCCTCGACTCTCCGTCGTCGGATGCGGCGGCCGGGCTGCGCAAAACGGTCTACTTGCTGATGATCGTCGTCAGCACCGGTGCGATGCTGGGTCGGATTCTGGCGGTCGATTCGGTGGACCGCTATTCGCAGCAGCGCTCGCGCATCCGCCAGGTGCTCGGCGGAAACAACACCCTGGCCGAATACCTCGAGTGGAAAGAGCGCGACCTGGCGGCCAAGGGACTGCGCGGCGACGAGCTGCGCGAGGCCCTTGAACAAGCACGCACCCAAAAAACCGAAGAGCTGCGCGAGGTATGGATTTGCCGGGCTTTCCTGAGCGGCAACGATCGCAGCCGCTGGTGCGCGGTGCGCGCGCTGGTCGAGCCCGATTTGCGCGTGCCCGGGGCCCCCTATGCCATCGACAACGTGATCCAGGAGCCCGGCTGGGACACGATCGACATGGTCAAGCACGCGCGGCGCTGGACCGGCCCGGCCGACGAGGCCGCCCCCGACGCCGAGTCGCTGGGCGAGAGCTGGGACGGGCGCCAGCGCGGCGGCCACCTCTATTCCAGCAAGCCGCCCCTGCTGCCCACGCTCATGGCCGGCCAGTATTGGCTGATCTATCGGCTGACGGGCCTCACGCTGGACGAGCACCCCTACCTGGTCGGCCGAGTGATGCTGGTCACCTGGAATCTGGTCCCGCTGGTGATCTACTTCCTGGTGATGGCCGCGTTGGTGGAGCGCTTCGGGCGGAGCGACTGGGGGCGTGTTTTCGCCATGGCGGCCTGCTGTTTCGGCACGTTCCTGACCACCTTTGCGATTGTGATCAACAATCACCTGCCCGCGGCGGTCAGTGCGGCCGTGGCCTTCTACTGCCTGGTGCGCATCTGGTTCGACGGCGATCGGCGCCTGCGCTGGTTTGTGCTGGGAGGGCTATTCGCGGGTTTCATGGCGGCCAACGAGCTGCCGGCCCTGGCGCTGCTGGGGCTCATGGGGCTGGCGCTGATCTGCATTGCGCCCGGGCGCACGCTGCTGGCCTGGGTGCCCGCGGTGCTGGTGGTGGCCGCGGGTTTCTTCGGCACCAATTGGGTGGCCCATCGCAGCCTGGTGCCGCCCTATCTGCACCGCGGGGGCGAAGGGCCCGAGGACTGGTACGACTACACCTATATCCGCGACGGGCGCCTGCTGGAAAGCTACTGGAACGATCCGCAAGGCGTGGATCGGGGCGAGCCCTACTGGCCGAGATATGCGCTGCACGTGCTGGTGGGCCACCACGGCATCTTCTCGCTCACGCCCGTCTGGCTGTTGAGCGTGGTCGGGGCCGCGGTCTGGTTGTGCCGGCGCGAGGACCGGCGTTTGCGCTGGCTGGCCGTGATCATCGGGCTGGTTACGCTGGTATGCGTGGGCTTCTACCTCCAGCCTTACAAAGGCGCGCTGTACCGCAACTACGGGGGAATGACCTGCGGCCTGCGCTGGATGTTCTGGTTCGCCCCGCTGTGGATCGTGGCGATGTTGCCGGCCGTGGACCGCATGGCCCGGCGACGCTGGCTGCGCGGGTTGGGGCTGGTGCTGCTGGCCGTCTCGGTTCTCTCGGTCAGCTATCCCACCTGGAACCCCTGGACCCACCCCTGGCTGATGGACCTGCTGGTGGCCGCGGGTTGGGCGTGAGCCGCCTCGGCTGAAGGGGCCATGTTGGCTCAAAAGAGAACTTTTGCACAAGGAGAGGGAGATATGAAACGCCAGCATTTTTGCGCAGTGGCATTGGCTTTGCTGGCCTGGGCCCTGGCGGCCGGTATTTCCTCTGTAACCGGCCAACCGGCGCCCGACCAACCCGCGGCCGGCCAACCGGCGCCCGGGACGGCCGCCCAGCCCCGTCCGGTGATCGACGCGGCGCGCTACGACAGCCTGCAGGCGGCCCTGGATGCCGTGCCCCAAGGCGGCGCATTGGTGCGACTGCCGCCGGGTCGATTCACCATCGACGCACCCCTGGTCCTTTCCCGGGAGAATACCCGCGTGGAAGGCGCGGGGCAGGCCACCCAGATCGTCAACACGAACCAGCAGGGCCAGCCCGCGCTGGTGGTGCGCCCGCCGGAGACAGCCGGCGACGCCCGGGCGCGCAGCGGTCGCATCTGGCGCGTGGAGCTGGCCAACTTCCGCTTAAGCGGCAACAATGAAAGCGGCGACGGCCTGCTCGCGCGCGGGGTCAACGAGCTGTATCTCGACGGCATTGCCGTCGATCGCCACGGCGGCCACGGCTTGCACTTGATCGACTGTTACGAGGACCCGCGCATCTCGGACTGTATTATCACCTACAACCGCGGCTCGGGACTGCGAATCCAGGCCGGCCACGACATCGTGGTCTGCGCCAACCAGTTCGAGGAAAACCAGGACGCCGTACACGTGGCCGACAGCTTCAACCTCTGCATGACCGGCAACAACCTGGACGACCACCTGGGCAACGGCGTGGTGATCGAGAATACCTACGGCTCGGTGGTCTCGGGCAACATGATCGAGGAGTGTGCGGGCACGGCCGTGGTGCTCGACCGCGATTGCTACGGCATCACCGTCAGCGCCAACGTGCTGGCCCACAACCGCGGGGGCGGGGTGTGGGTGCGCGACGGCTGGGGATGTGCGGTCTCGGCCAATACGTTCACCATCAATCGGACCCGCGGAGTCGAGGTCGGGCCGGATGCCGGGCGCATCACCATCAGTGCGAACAACTTCTCCAACGCCCAGATCGGCGGCAAGACGAAACGCGACGACGCAGCCACGGGGGTGATCCTGCGCGGCACGCGCGACGTGCTGGTCTCGGGCAACGTGTTTTCGGGGCTCGAGCAGGGCGCGGTCCAGGCCGACGGGGCGTGTCGGCGGATCAGCGTGACGGGCAACCTGATGGTCGAGCTCCACTTGGGCGGCGGCAGCGGCCCGGCCGTGGACCTGGGCGGTGCGCAGGAGTGCCTGGTTGAGGGTAACCTGTTGCCGTCGCGGGCCGGCGAGGAATAGGCGCGTTGCAGGGCCACGCTTTGTCGTGGCCGAAACGAATCGGTCGTTGGAGGGCCACGCTTTG
>CAYXPN010000351.1:3149-5567 GCA_964467075.1 uncultured Planctomycetaceae bacterium | reverse complement strand
CCCTCATCCTGCGATCCTGCGATCCTGCGATCCTGCGATCCTGCGATCCTGTCATGCTGCGATCCTGCGATCCTGCGATCCTGTCATCCTGTCATGCTGTCATGCTGTCATGCTCTCATGCTGTCATCCTGTCCAGAACCCGGGGCTGACAGCCATCGGCCGGGCCGGGTCGCTCCATTCGGCTGAACTGTTACCCTTTTCTCGATTTCTCGATTCACGGTCCAGTGAGCCGGCTTCACACGCTGGCCTCGGGGAGGGCACGCAGTGACTCCGGCGCGCAGCAACGCACTACCTGGCGCGCGGCAATTCCCGCGCGCAGGCCGACTATCGGGCCAACGCCTTGCTGGTCCGCCAGCGCATCACGGAAATCCCGCGCGCATTCGGATCGCCGTGCGGCCAGCGGGCCATGTGCAAGTTGTGTGCCGCAAGTTGGAACATGGCCGGGAACACTGTTTTCCCGGAAGTTGTGGCATTTCGGCCGATCCGTCCCAGGCCGGACCGCGGCCACGAAGCCGACATCGGCGCTGAGAAAACCGGCAACCAGCGCGCTGCGTTGGGCGAAGCGAGCCCCGGGGTTCATCCCGGGGGCGCAATGGCTGTGTTTCGGTTCCCGGCGGGATGAACCCGCCGGCTCGGCGCGCTTCTTGTGCTCCCGGCGGGATAAACCCGCTGCGGTCGCCACAAGTTGACGATTTTTCCCCCGGCGAGTAGGGTAAGAGGATATCCGGCAGGCCACGGGCACAAGCCGCACCGCAACACAGCGCAGGGTGGCAACAAGGGCCCGGCAGCGCCTGCCTTAAGGGGCTTGCACCGCCGAATGCCTGTCATGCGCTGGCCGATCCGCGCCCAATTGCTCGTGCCCATGCTGGCGATCGTGGTGTTGACGATCGGGCTGGCCAGCGCGGCCGTGGCCTGGTGGCGCGTGGTGCAGGTCCACCGGCAGCAGGAGGAGAACCTGCGGCGGGTCACCTCCACGCTGGTCGATGCCTCGTTCCCCTTGAGCCCGCGGGTGCTGCGCCAGATGAGCAGCCTGGCCGGGGCCGAGCTGGTGCTGATCGACGCGGACGGGCACATCGACGACTCTACGCTCGACCTGCAACCCGGCGATGCCCAGCGCCTGCGCCGGATTCGCGATGAAGGCGACGTGGAGCAGCTTCCGGCGGGCGAGCGCGTGGAAGTGGCCGGGCGCCACTACGTGGGCAGCCGCGTGCCGCTGGTGCGCCGGCTGGCTTCGGGCAAACCCGGCTTCCTGATCGTGCTCTACGGCGAGGACCGCTGGTCCGCGGCGGTCGGCCAGGCCGTGTATCCTTCGCTGCTGGCCGGCTTGGTGATGGTGATCGCCGGGGTGGCGGTCACGTTGCTCCTGGCCCGGCAATTCGTGCGCCCCATCCACCGGCTGCGCGACCAGGCCGCGGCCATTGCCGGGGGAGACTTCCGGGCCGCGCCCTTGCGCCGGCGCGACGACGAGCTGCGCGACCTGGCCCAGTCGCTCAACCTCATGGCCGAGCAACTCAGCCGCTACGAAACGCAGGTGCGCCGCCACGAGCGCCTGCGCACGCTGGACCAGCTCGGGGCGGCCGTGGCCCATACGCTGCGCAACCTGGCCACCGGCGCAGTGATGGCCGTGGAGCTGCACGAGCAGGAGTGCGCCGCGGGGCAGCAGTCCGAGTCGCTCCAGGTGGCCTTGCGCCAGTTGCGCCTGATCGAGTCCTACGTGAAGCGTTTCCTGGCCCTGGGGCGCTCGGGTGAGCAGGCGCGCAAGGACGTGGACCTCGGCACGCTGATCAACGAAATCCTCGAGCTGGTCCAGCCCGCCTGCCGCCACGCCCGCGTGCAACTCGACTGGCAGCCGCCCGCGGAGCCGGTTACCATTCAAGGACAGCCCGACGCGCTGGGCCAACTGCTGATCAACCTGGTGCTCAATGCCGTGGAAGCGGCCGGCCATGCGCAGCAGGGCGCCGGCCGGGTGGAGGTCGAGCTGGCCCACGCCGGGCCGGACCGCGCAGTAGTGCGCGTGAAGGACACCGGGCCCGGGCCGCCGGAGAAGAGCGGCGAGGATTTGTTCGAGGCCTTTGCCACCACCAAGCCCGAGGGCACCGGCCTGGGGTTGTTCGTGGTCCGAGAGGTGGCCGAGGTTCATGGCGGTAGCATCCGCTGGGAGCGCACGGGCGAGATGACCTGTTTCAGCGTGGAGTTGCCCGCGGAGGGCGCACCGGCAGGGCGACCGTAGCGCATCGCTTCGGCCACGGACGCGAGGGACCGCGTCCCTCCAGATGGTACCGAATCACCAGTGGAGGGCCACGCTTCGTCGTGGCCGACAACGGCGGGCCACGGACGCGAGGGACCGCGTCCCTCCAGATGCTACCGAATCACCAGTGGAGGGCCACGCTTCGTCGTGGCCGACAACGGCGGGCCACG
>CAYXPN010000351.1:0-3049 GCA_964467075.1 uncultured Planctomycetaceae bacterium | reverse complement strand
GGGCCACGCTTCGTCGTGGCCGACAACTGGTTCAGACCGCCGAAGTGTGACCGTATTGACAGCAAGCGATTCCCCCACCATGGCCCATCTGCTGATCGTTGACGACGAGCAGAGCATCTGCTGGGGGCTGGCCCAACTGGGCGAGCGCCTGGGCCACAGCGTGGCCACCGCGGCCACGGCCGAGGAGGGGCTGGAACAAGCCCGGCAGCAGGCGCCCGACGTGCTCGTGCTGGACGTGCGCCTGCCGGGCATGGACGGCCTGAGCGCGATGCGCGAGTTCCACGCACTGCTCGGTCCCGTGCCGGTGATCGTAATCACGGCGTACGGCGAGCTTCAGACCGCGGTGGAAGCCATCCGGGGCGGGGCCTTCGACTATTTGACCAAACCCTTTGACCTGGCGGTGGCCCAACGGGCGATCCAGCGCGCGTTGGAAAGCCGGCGCACGGGCCCGGAGGTGGCGGCCCGCAGCGCTGAAGCCGGCGAAGACCGCTCGCTGGTGGGCGGCTCGCCGGCCATGCAGGAGGTGTTCAAGCGCATCGCCCTGGTGGCGGCTTCGGACGCCTGCGTCCACCTGCGCGGCGAGAGCGGCACAGGCAAGGAGCTGGCGGCCCGGGCGATTCATCGCTACAGCCGCCGGGCCGCGGGGCCGTTCGTGCCGGTGCATGTGGCCTCGCTCAGCCCTTCGCTGGCCGAGAGCGAGCTGTTCGGCCACGTGCGCGGGGCGTTTACGGGCGCGGAGCAGGCGCGCAAGGGCCTGCTGGAACAGGCCCACGGCGGCACCGTGTTCCTGGACGAGGTGGCCGAGATTCCGCCGGCCATCCAGGTGAAACTGCTCCGCGCGCTGGAATACGGCGAGCTCTTGCCGGTGGGAGCGGAACAGGCCCGGCAGTGCGATTTCCGCATCATTTCGGCCACCCACCAGGACCTCAGCGCGCGCGTCGCCGAGGGCGGTTTCCGCCACGACTTGTATTTCCGGCTGATCACCTTCGAGATCGAGATGCCGGCGCTCAGGGAGCACAACGAGGATGTTCCCGAGCTGGTCGAACACTTCCTCAATCTGCTCAGCGCGGGCGGTCGTGCGCCCCGCGCGCGGGTGTCGGCCGAAGCAATGGCCGAGCTGAAGCGCCGGCCGTGGCACGGCAATGTGCGTGAGTTGCGCAACGCCCTGGAACACGCCATGATCCTGGCCCGCGGGGGAGCGATCGCGCCCGAACACCTGCCGCCCGCTTTGCCGCCGGCGCCCGGCGGACGCCTCGCGCCGGAGGAGTCGATCCGCGGGCTGCTGCGGCGCTGGGTGGAGGAGCAGGCGCGCAGCCGGCCCGACGCGGTGGACCTGTATGCCGAGTGGCTGGCCCTGGTCGAGCCGCCGCTGTTGGAGGCGGTGTTGCGCCGCAGCGGGGGCCAGTGTTCGGCCGCGGCCCGGCGCCTGGGGCTCCATCGGACCACGCTGCGCAAGAAGCTCGACCAGTGGGGTATCGGAGAGGGCGGCAGCCGCGAAACAGAATCGTGATCTACGCGCGCTGCGGGCGCTCAGGGAATCGCCGGGCTTTCGCTGCGCTCGGGTGGCACGCCCCAGAGTGGAAAGCGATGGGCGTGGCTCAGCCCTGCGTGGCCAGCCATCCTGTAGGGGCGACGCATGCGTCGCCCCTACCGATGCCGCGCTCTCTACACACGTGGCGCCAGGCCAGCCACGCCCTTCTGCGGCGGGTGGCCCAGGTTGCTCGCCAACCTGGGCCGGCAAGAGGTCCAAGAGACTACCCGAAAACACAATCCGGGTGGCCGGGGTGTGTGCATCACGATTGCAGGTAGCCGGACTTTGGGGTGCCGTGCGCGGCCCTCAGGCAGAAGCCCGAAGGGCTTCGTCACCGTAGGTGCAGGGCAAGCGTTAGGACTTGTAAAGGAATTGTTTGCCGAATTCGATGCGCAGCCCCGGGTGGCCGGGGCTCTCAGCGAAGCGAAGCCCCGGGAAGTTCTCGGTGGGTCTGCGCCTACGGCTTGACCCACCCTACGCGCGCTGGGATGATTGGGGCCGCAAAACCCGGGGCTTCGCTAAAGCCCGGGGCGCAGCCCTGGGCGGAGCCGCGCAAAAACGTCGGCCGGCCCTGAAAGGGCGTGGTTGGGAATCGACTTCGCCCCGAGCCGCGGTTTGGAGCGGCGGGCCGGGCAGCGGACCGTCCGCGGGATCGCGATGCTAGGCGACTGCCCGTCATTGCGATCCATCTCCGACACCTGAGACGGCCAACGGAACACCGTACGTGCTCGCGAATTCAGAGACTTCAGCTCGCAGGGTTTCATCCAGGCGACGGAACACCTCGGTCTGGATCGCAACTGGCACACCTCCGTAGCACGCTTCTGCCATCGCACCGGCAATGCAAGCAAGCGTGTCGGCATCACCGCCCAGGGAAACGGCGTTGCGAACGGCATCTTCGAAGCTGGTTGATTCGAGGAATGCTCGTGCGGCGGCAGGAACTGTGCCCTGGCAGGTTACGTCGAAGCGGCCTCGCCGGCGCAAGGCGTTCAACCCCACCGTACAGTCGTAGCCGAACCGCTCAGAAAGCAGGGCAGCGATCTCATCCTTCGTCCGCCGACTGCGAGCGTACAGTATCGCCGCGGCTACGGCTTGGGCGCCCTTGATACCCTCCGGATGATTGTGGGTCACGCTCGCGCTCTTCTCCGCCTCGCGCAGGACGACGTGGAGGTCATCGAACGCCCAGCCGATCGGCGCGACCCGCATCGCGGAGCCGTTTCCAAAGCTGTTGTAGGGCCCTGCGTCATCCTGCACCAGCCAGTCGTAGAACCAGCCACCGTACCCGGCGCGAGGGTAGCGGCGCCCCCATTGTCGAAGTGCCGTGCCGTAGTCCTCACCTTGCCGAACGGCACCGGCGACCGCCACCGTGAGAACCGTGTCATCCGTGAACGTCGAGGCCGGGACGAAGAGCGGGAAGTCCTTGGCCTTGGCCAACGTGCCCTCATGGACGGATCCGATCACGTCCCCAGCAATCGCGCCGATCATCGGCAAACCTCCCGTGGTGCCGCAGTCACCTGACGA
>CAYXPN010000350.1:0-5676 GCA_964467075.1 uncultured Planctomycetaceae bacterium | reverse complement strand
CAGTACCGTAGGGTGCTCTGCGAGCACCAGAACAGTCGTGGTGCGCACAGCGCACCCTACGGCACTGTCCCGGTTTTCGCGCTTGATATCCGGCTGCCCCGCGATTCACTCATCCGGAGCGGCTTTGTCCGCAGGCGCAGCCGCGGTTGCATCGGTTGACGGCGCATCGGCGGGCGTATCAGCCGGCGTTGCAGCATCGGCCGAGGGTATATCGGTTGACCGCGCATCGGCGGGCGCAGCGGGCGCAGGCGGCGGGCTGGCAGGCGGGTCGTCCGCGGCAACTGGTTGTTCAGGGGCGGAAGGGGCTGCGGTGGGAGAGCGTGGCGGGGACTCGGCGTATGGGCAGTGCGAGCGCAACCGCTCCAACACTTCCTCGGCCCGGGAGCCCCAAGGCACGTAGATCGCCCGACACCAGCCCCACAGCCCGGGCTCGCGCCGCGCCAAGAGCAGCACGCCGTCCGGGCCCGCTTCCCAGCGCCGGATCGCGCGCCAAGCAGTGCGCAAGCGCCGCCCCAGCACTCGCCGCTCCAGGCCCGACTCGCTTAGCTCGTAGGTGCTCGGCACAAAGTGCCGCCACAGGGTCGCGCCCAGCAGGCCCGCAGCCACCAGCGCCGTATGACTCTGACCCGTAAGCCAGTACACCAGCAGCCCAACCGCGGCCAGGCCGGCCAAAAGCAATGCGCTGCGAAGCGCATCGTCGCGCAGCGGCCAGCATTGCCAGCGCAACGGCAGCCGCTCAGAAGCCAGGCGCTGCGACGACCCCTCGTTCAGTCCACGCACCGAAGACATCGCGACCCCCGTGCCGGGTGCAACTCAGCGCGGCCGTGCCCGATCGGACAGGCGCTACCGTTCCAGTATAGTCCCCGGCCGGGGCCGGGCAAAAAACAGCCTCGGGTAACGCCATTCAGCAATCCTGCCCGGCTCGGCGCGAGAAAGATGGCGACCAGAAGGCTCACATCAGACCGCGCAGTTGGGGGATCAACCGCCGGGCAGCGCGGGCCCGGTGGCTCAGCCAGCGTTTGACCGGCTCGCCCAACTCAGCCAGCGTACGATGATACTCGGGAATCTCGAAGAGCGGGTCGTAGCCGAAGCCCTCGTGGCCGCGACACTCCTCGGCGATCCGCCCCCGGCAGATGGCGCAGCTTTCGGCCCGAATCGTGCCCGACGGATCGGCCACCGCCATGTGGCACACGTAATGGGCCCAAAGGTCCTCGTGCCCGCGAAGGCCGGCCACTATTTGGAGCTTGCGGCTTGCCAGTTCTTCGAGCAGGCGCCGGTTGTTTGCCGCGTCGTCGGCCGCCGGGCCGGCGAATCGGGCCGAGCGAATCCCGGGGGCCCCCTCCAGCGCATCGACCACCAGCCCACTGTCCTCGCCCAGCACCCACTCGTGCAAGTGTCGCGCCTGCACCGCGGCCTTGGCCCGGGCATGGTCTGCGAAGCTGTCGCCCTCTTCGGCCACGCGGAGGGCCTGGGCAAAGTCGGCCAGCGTGCGCAGCTCGAGGGCCAGCGGGGCGAGCTGCGCGGCCAGCTCCTGGCCCTTCTTGCGGTTCGACGTTCCCAGGACCAGCAATTGAAGGCGTGGCATGGCACTCCGCTCAACAAAGAAGACAGCCGCCCACCAGACACACGCCAATCTGGCCCAAGGCGGCCGCCAGCGTCAAGCCGGGTGCGTTTGCGCCCCGCAGCACGAGCGGGGTGCAAGAAAGATGATCACGAAAGCACGAAAGCACGAAAGCACGAAAACACGAAAACACGCGCAGGATCTACCGCATTGGTCATTGGTACTTGGTCATTGGTGCTTCCGCTTTCGGCTTTTCGCTTTCCTCCTTCGGGTTTGGTTCCGTCCGCGGGTCGCGCGCCTACGACCCGCCTGCCACCACGGCCTGGATGGGGCGGCGCGGCACCTGGACGGGAATGGGTTGGAAGTCGAACGGAATCCCCATCAGCGCCTTGTGCGTGGTCGCCGGCGCGAGCTGTCCCGGCGTGCTCGCCTGCTCGGCCCCGAAGAACTTCATGATGGCAAAGATACGAGGGTCCAGCTCGATGCGGCCGTCCGGCCGGGGCGTGCCCACCACATTGAAGCTGCCCACCGTGACGATGCTGGCATAGCGATCGTGGAACTCATAGGCCTCGTAGCCCTTGATGCGCAGCGCCTCGGTCAGCAGATGGGCCTTCATGGCGGCGTCGGCCAGCTTGCTGGGAAGAGGCTTGCCCTCTTCGACGGCCTCGATTTCTTTTTGATCGAGCAGCACGTTGCCCTTGAAAGTGGCCACTTGCACGGTGTAGCGCCCCGGGCAGTCGAGCAGGCTGTGGAGCACGCCTTCGTTCATTCTCAGCACCGTTTCGTCCACCACGCCCGGCTCGTATTGCTCCTCGGGCAACAGGGGATTGCGCGTAATGAACGCGTGGCCCATGGGGCCTTTCTCCTTATTCTCGCTGCCGATCACCTCGTAGAGCTTCTGCTGCGCCATGCGCCAGCCGGCCAGCGACTGGTTGGTGCGTTCGCCCGCTTCCATTTCGAGACACTCCGGGCGCGCGTATTTGATCACCTGCAACGTGCGCTGGGCCCCGGCATCGGTGACCGACGGATAGTTGCCCACCAGCACGGCGATCTCTTCGAGCCCGTCCACCCGGTAGCGCATGCGCACCGGCCCGCCGTACTGGTTCAGCCCCCGACCGTGTGTTTCGCCGAAATCGAACCGCACCTTGTAGGTGTAGGCCTCGAGCTTGTATCGCCGGCGCAGCTCGAGCACCAGCTCCTGGGCCTGCCTCTCGGCCCCTTCGCCCGAGAAACTGCACGCCATGATCATCCACGGTCCGTTCTGTTCGACAAGCGGATAGGATTTGTCCGCGTCGGCCTCGACCTGGTTGAACGACAGGATGCGCGCCCACGGGGGCGCCGCCTGCGCATCCACGGGGCCCCAACAGAGCCCCAGGGCCAAGACCCACCACAGCCGAAACGTCCTGCTCGCTGCCATCTTTCTCTGCCTCCTCAAGCGTGCTCAGTGCGTGCCGAGCGCCTATGCCGTGCGAAAACCGGGCCTGCCGGGCCCGTTGGTGAACCACGTCTGGAAGTCGGAAGTCGGGTGGCCGGGGCTGGAGCGAAGCGAAGCCCCGGCGGGCCCAAAGTCGGAAGTCGGAGATCGGAAGTCGGAAGTCAGGGGTCGGAGCCGGGTGCCGGCAGGTCGAACCCTCTCCGGGGTGTTGCGCGCCTTGCCGGCAGAAGAGGGGCGGGAGTCTAGCAGATCGGCCTGCCCGGGGCCAGACGGAATTGAGGCTGTCAAGGCACCTCATAACGCCCCGGAGGAGGCATAGCGGCCAACCCCCACAAAGGGGTCCTTTCGGTGCTCTACATCGAGCTCGGTATCTCGAGGGCGGCAGCCTGCTCTTGGACGAGCTGTTGTTGCCGTACGGTGGGTTTGCCGCCGTTCTGTTCGTTATCGGCTTCGCTGGTTGTCACCGGATTAGCGACGCGCGAGAGTTGCGCCGTGCAAATCCGTGGAGGATTACGCGGCGGCGGAGGCCCCCCAATTGGTGTCCAACGATTGGGGTCCACCTCCCCGACACTGGTGAATCGCGCCGCTAGGGAAGGCCGTCCGACGAATCCGACCCCCGCAACTGCGCACTCACGGCCATCCCTGACTACCTCCTTTGTCTAAGTTCACACCACCCCGGTCCCACGCTGGGCAGACATGCCCCTCTTTTGGTTTGAAGCTATCCCCACCACTTATAGAATGCGGCTTGCCCGCGAATCCGTCGAGGCGCTATTCCAATTCGTGCCACACGTAGATACAATATGTGAAGTTGCAAATTATGTACGTCCGGAATGGGCATCTACAAAAACGGGATTTGCAGGCTGTGCGTGGGCCGTGAGCCATCCGCTCCGGCCGTGGCTTGATCGGGCTGGTCGGGCATGGTGGCTTCCGCGTGCCAGTTGACACGAAACTCCCTGGGGGAGTCTTCCATCGTTTGCTGCAAAATGCACCGAGGTGTGCCGGCGGGTCGAACCCGGAACGCCGGGTTCTTGCCCGGAACGGCGCCTCGAGCGGGAGCGCATCGAACCGATTCAGTACTGCGCAGTCACAGGTGTACTGTTGCACGAGGTCCGCGGCCGTTTTCTTCATGGAGGAGTTGACATGTTAGTTCTCAGCAGGAGGCCCGGCGAGACTGTGCGTATCGGCCAAGACATCACCGTGACGTTTCTCGCAGTTCGCGGCCGGGCCACGAGGATCGGTATCGAGGCGCCGTCCTTGGTCCGTGTTCTGCGCGGCGAGCTGAGCGGCGCAGCCCGCTCGGGGAAGCCGGTGGACGACGGCTTTTGTCGCGATCGGCTTGCGCCTGCGGTTGACGGCTGATCGAAGTGGATGTTCCACCCGGCCCAGGAAGTAAGGAAGCTCACGGGTGACGGGGCCAGCACAAGGGAGTTGAGGATGACCGATGCCGCCGCGGCGCACGGGAAGAAAGGGCATCGAGTGACCAGGCTGTGGCGGCACCCGGTGAATCGCTCCATCGAGGTGCCCTATCGGGTTGCCGCGGCAATCGCCCTGATGGAAATGGGTATATCCGACTATTCCGTCATCGCGGCGGCCGTCGGTCTGACGGTTGAGCAGATCAGGCAAATCGATATGGTCGAGGACCGTTGCGTCCGGCAGATCGCCGCGGCGGGGATACCGGTCGGCGAATCGTTCAAACTGGAGCACCGCGTACGTTGTCCCAAGTGCCAGGCCCGGATCAGTGTCGCCCCGTGTATTGCCTGCGCTGCTCTTTGAGGTTTTCGGATGAGCCGTCAAGCCGGTTCCGAGAGCACGGTCTGCCGGATGATCCTCATGGTTTTTCGAGGCCCGTTCATGTTTCGGGCGGCGCGTTTTAGACGGGGAGCATCTCACCGGCACTTGGGTGGGCTTGGTTTGGGCATTGCACAACGTTTGTCTCTATGGAAAGGGCACGACTGATGGCGCCTGCCGTCCGCATTACGCGAGAGAGGTTTCTGGAAGATCGCCAGGGGCGAACGTTCTCCGACATCCTGAACGGGCGCAAGCACCTGTTTGAGGAGGTGCTGGCCTTCTTCAATGACGCTCAGCGGCAGCGCCGTATGGAAGAGGCCGAGATGCATCACGACCGGCCGGCCCTGGCAGGGGTCGTTCGGGAGCTCGAGGCCCAGCCGGCGATCCACCGCTTCTTTGCCTCCGAGAACCCGCGCCGCACAAAACGCCTGCGCCAGGCGATCGGCGTGGTGGTTCGCATCATCATGGAGGAGCGGGGGTGGCAAAAGACGGGCAAGAAAGGCTCCCTGGGAGTTCGTGCCAAGCTGGCCAAAGGCACCGGGACGCCCGCAGCCTATCACAACACCGGCGGGTTGGCCTTCTGGTTCCTGCGCGCGGAGCGTTACAAACCGATCGAGGGAACGCCTTTCCGCTCCGTGCGTGAGCGCAGCCAGGAAATCGAGCAGGTTGCGGAAGAGTGAGCGTTCGACCACCTTCGTGATGGAGGCCCGCTTGCCCGATGAGCACACACGCGCGCTGCCCGGATTCATCAAACGGCGAGCAGTGGGCACTGATTGGTGTTTGGCAGCATTTCAGCCGTCTGAAGCAGTTTCCCGGCCACGACGGAGCGTGGCCCTCCAGGGGGTCGGAAAGGGCGTTGGAGGGACGCGGTCTCTCGCGTCCGTTTTCATAT
>CAYXPN010000349.1:0-5739 GCA_964467075.1 uncultured Planctomycetaceae bacterium | reverse complement strand
ACCGACAAGGCGAAATGGTGGGTCTGCGCCTACGGCTTGACCCACCCTACGCGCTGGGCGGCCGGGGGTTCAGATGTCGGTGCCGCGGCTGGCGGTTCTAGAGTCGGCTCTGCTGCCGGCGCCGCGGGCTCTGCTCCACCCGCGCCAAAGGGACTTCCCGGCAGGTTGAACGGATCGGCCGGTTCGGCTGCCGGCGGCTCGGGCATCGGCTGCGCTGCCGGCGGCTCCGGAGTTGGCTCTGCTGCCGGCGCCGCGGGCTCTGCTCCACCCGCGTCAAAGGGACTTCCCGGCTGGTTGAACGGGTCGGCCGGTTCGGCTGCCGGCGGCTCCGGCATCGGCTGCGCTGCCGGCGGCTCCGGCATCGGCTCGGGCACTGGCACGCCAAACCCGCTGTCCGGGTCGAAGGAGTCGTCTGGCGGGGGCGTCTCGCCCGAAGGGTCAGGCATCGGACCGAAGCCCTCCGGCATGCCAGGCATCGTGCCAGGTTCGTCGGGCATCATGGGGAAGCCCTCGCCCGGAGCCGTTCCCTCGGCGCCGCCTTCGTCACCCGAGGCCGCCGCACCCAAGGCCCGACCTAACGCGCCCAGGATGCCGCCCTCGCCTGGCTCGCCTGCCGCAGCGCCGGGGCCTGGACCGGCCGGTGCCGGTTCGGTGCCGCCTGGCTCGGGAACCGGCGTGGTGGCCGGCTCGGTTCCGCCCGGCGGCAGCGCGAACGGATCGGTCGGCGCGGCCTCACCGCCGGGTTGAGCAGGCTCCGTGCCCGGGAAGGCCGGCGGGGCCACTGGTTGAGCTGGTTCAGTGCCCGGCTGGCCAAGCGGAGGACTGGCTTCGGTGGCGCCACCGGCCGGCTCACTGCCGGGCAGCTCGAACGGGCTTGTGTCGCCGGCCGGAGGTGTGACGGGCTGCACAGGTTCGGCCGGCTGTTCGGACCCGGGCTCTGCTGCGCCGGGCACTGTGCTGGGCGACTCTGCTGCCCCCGGCTGTTCAGTGCCCCCCTCAGCGCCGGGGATCACCTCGAAGGGGCTTTCCGGCTGGGCCGGGATGGTCGGCGGCTCGGTGGGCAGCTCCACGCTACCTGCGCCTTGCTGCTCCAGCACACGCTGCTCTTCCTCTCGCATCTGTTCGTAGCGCGCACGCTGAAGTCGCTGGGCCTCCTCGAGCCGCGCCATCCTGGCCTCCATGCGGTATTTTTCCAAAGCCAGGCGCGCGCTTCCCTGGATGCGCTGCAGTGCCCGGGGCACGGCGTAAACCTGGTTCACATCCTGGCTTTCCAGTTCGGCGCCCTTCTGGAAATCCTCCCGGGCTTCGTCGGGCCGGCCGAGTTGCAGATAGGCCAGACCTCGGAAATAGTAAACCCGGGGATCGCTGATGCCGCCTTCGATCGCGGAGGTCAGGTCCTCGTGCGCGGTCAGGTAGTCGCCTGCAAAATACGCATGTACCCCGCTGCCGTAGAGCTGGCTCAATACGGCATCCTGGGCGGGCGCGGATGCGGCCGAAAACGACAAGACGGTCACCACCGCAGCCGCCGATGCAACGGTCCGTAACATGACACGGCTCCTTATCAGATCTCTTCGATCAGAACGTTCGGCCTGCCTTCAGACACCCGAGAAAGGCCGATGGTCCACGGCACAACCGACACCCCGCGCGCCCTGTGCGACTGAACCCCTTGCGCAAGGCCACGGACCCTCTGCGCTAAGTTCGATCCTAGTTGGTCCGCCACGGGAATTCAAGCTGCGGGGTCCCCAGGATCGCCGGATGTGCCCGGGTTTTCCGGCCTGCGACGGCGCGGGGCTCCCAGCACGCTGCATAACCGGTGCGCGTGCCGCCTGATGCCCGCCCTATGGGTGGTACATCCCTGCACTGCGGAATTGTCGCAAGGCGCTCCACGTCACGCGGCGCAAGTGAGACGCGCTCGGGGCCCAGACGGTTCCACAGTGGGCCGTGGACCCGACTTAGCGGCCGAAACGGCGCGTCCCAGCGGGAAGAAAGCTCGCGGGCGGGGCCGCGGGAGAAAAGGGGTGGGCGGAACAGGACAGGTCGGCAGGCGGTGGGAAACCCGACAAGGTCGGCCACCCAGGGGCCACGAGGAAGCGAATCTCGTCCCTTGCCATTGAGCCGCCTCTGAGCCAGTCCTGTTCCGGATCGGCGCTGGGCACTCACCCGTCGGATCGGTCACCCACAGATACCCTCACCGACGGCTTAACACGTCCGATACGCGGGAAACTTCCTTCATTTCCCGCCCCTTAGCTAGACATCGTAGAACGGTTCTTCTCAGATTAACGCCGGAAACGACCAAACCGATTTTTCTTGCCGATCCGCCGCAGCTTGTCACGATTATGAGGGTTTTCCGGGGTTTGATACCGGGGCCAGGGTGTCCAGATGACATGGGGAACACAAGAGCTTCCAGTAATCAGCGAACCCTGGGACACAAGGGACGTTTGGGTAACATCCTGCCCCGCAGGCTGGCGGTGGCACTAGTAGGCCGACGGACCTCGGGGAAACTCGTTTAACGGCTAGCCGAAGGCGTCGGTGTGACTAAATGCGCCGGCGTGATGGACACAGTCGCCTGCGGCTCGCCGTTAAACGAGATCGAGGCGTCGAGGCAATCTGGCGAGGGCCAGCAGTCCGACGCACCTGGCTAAGAAACGAGACCCGCCCCCATTTTGCCCCGAAGATTGACGGGGCCCCGGGCCGGCCAGCCAGGCGTCGTCCGGCTGGAACGGGGTCGAGCGGGAGACCTGAGCGGGACGGGGAGTGCCCGCGGCGCCTCCTTTCAGGGGGAAGGATTTGCTTGACGCGCCTTTTTCATAGCAGTTATACTTGATAGGTGCAACCCGCGGAGTTTGCGCCGTTTGGGCAAACTGCGCGTGGGCCGTTTTGGGGAGTTTTTTGCCAAGCCGCACCAAGGGCTGCCGCGGCTGCGCAGCCAGTACCAGGACGCGCGGCCTGTTGACGGCCACCTTGGTTCGTGTCCGACGGAGTAGTAGGCCGACACAGTCAAGTTATGGGGTGCCACGGTTAGCTTGTCCAACCGTGTATTCGGCACTGCTGGACAAGCCAGCAGTGGCACCCAACTCGACACTTTACGTGTGTCGGATTAGCAGGTTCGCTTGGGCAGCAGGGGTCTTGAGCCGATGAAGGACTGCCGATGAATCGAAAGCTCCGCTGCGCACTCTCGGCGATCATCCTCGGCCCGCTATTCGGCGCGCTGGCGCTGGCCTTTGCGCCGGCCTCATCCGGCGCAGAACCGGCCGCGGCTGGCCCCGCAGCGCCGCGCTATCGCCAGCTCGCCCCCGGCGTGCTGACCACGATCGACACGGCCCAGCACCGCCAGCTTGGCGAGACCGTGGCCCGACACGACATCATCGAGCTGCTGGCCGTCGATCCCAACTTCGATTGGGCCAAGGACATCCCCTTCCAGCATGACATCTGGTGCCTGGAGCTGAAGTTCAAGCCGATGCGCATGATCCGGGTGGACATCCCCCAGCCGAGCGGCCAGATGCGGCAGAAGCTGATTTGGTACATGGTCTATTGCGTGACCAATACGGGCAAGGTCATGCACCCGGTTCAGGACCTCGAGCTGTCCTATCCGACGAGCGATCAGCCCAAGCTGTATCAGGTCAAGCTGGTGGACCAGCCGGTCCGCTTCGTGCCCAATTTCCTGCTGGAAGGATATCGTTCGGCCAAAGAGGGCGAAGGGCCGGTGCTGGCCTATCGCGATCGGGTGATCCCCCTGGCTGTGGCGGCCATCCAGCAACGCGAAGCGCCCCAGCGGCGCCTGCTCAACACGGCCGAAATCTGCCAGGAAATCCCGGTGGGCGAGACCCTCTGGGGGGTGGTCACCTGGGACGGGGTCACGCCCGAAGCGGCCATCGACCCGTGGATCGACCGCTTCTCGGTCTACATCAAGGGACTGACCAACGCCTACCGCTGGACGGATGACCCGGCCGTGTATCAGGAGTCTCGGCGTCTGGGTGCCGGGCGGCGGCTGGCCCAGAAGACGCTGAAACTCAATTTCTGGCGGCCCGGCGACGAATATTACGAGCACGAGGGCGAAATCCGCTACGGGGTCCCCGACCGCTACGTGGCCCCGGCCGAGCCCGACCGGGTTTTCTACGAGTGGGTTTATCGGTAGAATAGAGCGTCTGCGGATTGGGGGGCCGGGGCGCGGCGCTGCCTCGGCGTGGTTGCGGTCGCTTGGGGCCATGGCCGACGAGAGCAAGTATTTCGGCCGCGGGAAGCCGCGCGAAACCAATGGAGGGCCACGCTTTGTCGTGGCCGCGCAACTGCTTCAGGCCGCTGAAGGGTTGCGGACGAGAATGACTCAGGCGATCACTCTTTAGAACTTGTAAAGGTATTACTTCCCGGGGCTTCGCTTCGCTCCAGCCCCGGCCACCCGGGATCGGGCATCGAATTTGGGAAACAATTCGTTGACAGCTTCTTAGGACAGTCGAGCTTCGAGGCAAGAGCCATGGCACACAAGAAGGGACAGGGTTCGAGCCGCAACGGGCGCGACAGCAATGCCCAGCGGCGCGGCGTGAAGCGTTTCGGAGGACAGTCCGTGCGTGCCGGCAACATCCTGGTCCGCCAGGTGGGAACCCGGTTCCATGCCGGCCAGGGCGTGGGCATGGGGCGCGACTACACGCTGTTCGCCCTGGTTGACGGCGTGGTGAAGTTCGACCGCGGCGGCCGGCGGGTCTGTGTGGTCGAGTCCAACTGAGCCGCGCACGTTAAGAGCAGAGACAGCCAGTGGCCCGCGGCCGGAGGAAGGCCGGGTCGCTGGCTGGTTTCGTGCGCACCCTTGGCGGCGGCTTGGGGTTTCTAAACGAATTGTATCCCCAAGCCCGTGCCCAGGTGCGGGTGGCCGGGGCTCATGGCGAAGCGAAGCCCCGGGAAGTAATACCTTTACAAGTTCTCAGACTCGATGGACCACCCGCTTCGCACCACACAAACCACAACCTGCGCCGCGAAGTCGTCCATGTTCGTCGACGAAGTGCAAATCCGCGTGGAAGCCGGCAAAGGGGGTGACGGCTGCGTCAGCTTCCGGCGCGAGAAACACGTGCCCCGCGGCGGGCCCGACGGCGGCGACGGCGGCGACGGCGGCAGTGTGATCCTGGTGGCCGGCCAAGGCGTCGACAGCCTCTCCGCTCTGGCCCATCGCAAGCACTGGAAGGCCGACGACGGCCGGCCCGGCTCGGGCTCGAATTGCCACGGTGCCTCGGCCGAAGACCTGGTGATTCACGTCCCGCCGGGAACCGTGGTCTTCGACGCCGAAGGCGGCTTCGTGCTCAAGGACCTGGCCCACCCGGGCGATCAGGTGGCGGCCGCCCGGGGCGGCAAAGGCGGCAAGGGCAACGCCCACTTCAAGTCCTCGACCAACCGCGCGCCGCGCCAGCGCACGCGCGGCCAACCCGGCGAGAGCCGCCTGTTGCGCCTGGAGTTGAAAGTGATCGCCGACGTGGGCCTGGTGGGCCGGCCCAATGCCGGCAAGAGCACGCTCTTAAGCCGCCTTTCGCGGGCGCGGCCGAAGATCGCCGACTACCCGTTTACCACAAAACATCCCTACCTCGGGCGCGTGCAGATCGACGCCGACCGCTCGTTCGTGATGGCCGACATCCCCGGACTGATCGAAGGGGCCCATGCCGGCGCCGGCCTGGGTCACGAGTTCCTGCGCCACGTCCAGCGTGCGGGGATTCTCATTCACCTGGTCGAACCCCAGCCGCTCGACGGCACCGACCC
>CAYXPN010000348.1:1476-5781 GCA_964467075.1 uncultured Planctomycetaceae bacterium | reverse complement strand
AGCGGAATCAGGCACTGCGGATTCTTTCACCTCCCCAGGTCGGGAGTCTTTTTCGGGCGAGGCCCTGACAAATGGACGAACGCTTTGACCGAAAAAGACTCCCGACCCCGTACGCCCCCCGCCCTGCCAGTCAGGTCGGGCTGTGCGTCCTCGCCCACAACGGTCTGGCCCTAATCCGTGCCCTCGCCTCGCCACGGGCCCCGCCCAAAGCGATGATAACTCAGGCAATCGACACAGGCTAAAACGAGACGGTCTCAGGAGACCACTCCACAGCGCGGCAGCAAACCAGCACGGGTGGACAAGCCACCCGTGCCACGCGCTGGCGTAGCGTGCCACGCGCTCATTTCGCCTGGCCCACTTGCGCAGTGAAGGCCGGCCCGTCGAGGGTGAAGACCACGATCGTGTCGATCTCCTGGCGGTGCTCCTTGGGCACGCTCAGCTCGATGCCCTGGTCCGTCTGGCGCACCGAGGCCGTGCCGCCGGTAAGCACGCGGCTGGCCGTGATCTTCCGGTCAATGGGCGGCAGATTGACCACGTCCAGGCCGGCATCGAGCAGGTGAACATAGACCGTGCTTTCCCGGCAAGTGGCCGCCCCCCACGGCCCGCGCGCAAACGGCCCGCCGCGCGTCTGGTAGATACTCTCGCCGTAGCGCTCCAGCCAGCGCCCCATCTCGCGCAGGCGCTCGGCCTGGCGGGGTTCGATGCGCCCGTCGGGCATGGGACCCACGTTGAACAGCAGGTTGCCGTCGCCCCCGGCCACCTGTACGAGCGTTTGCAGGCATGTCTTGAGCGGCTTGATCCGGTCGTTGGGCTTCCAGGCCCACTGGGTGCCGATGGTCATGCACGTCTCCCAGGGCCGGTCGGTGCGCATCTGGCCGATGCGCTGCTCGGGCGTGTCGAAGTCGCAGGGCAGCCCCGCGCGGTTGTTGATCACCACACCGGGCTGCAAGCGGCGGCACATGTCCACCAGGCGCTCGGCATCCCAGTCCGCGGGTTTCCCGCCCAGGCCGTCAAACCACACGATGTCCACGCGCCCGTAGTTGGTCAATAGCTCGCGCAACTGGCCGTGCAGATATTCGATATATCGGGCATGGTTTTCGGTGCGGTAGTCGGGATGGTGCCAGTCGGGCGGCGAATAGTAGATGCCCCATTTCAGCCCGCCGCAGTGGCAGGCGTCGGCCAGTTGGGCCACCACGTCCTTGCCGTAGGGAGACTCGGGGCTGGTGATCTTGTAGTCGGTCAGTCTAGTGTCGAACATGCAGAAGCCGTCGTGGTGCTTGGTCGTAAAGACCATGTAGCGCATGCCGGCTTCCTTGGCCAGGGCCACCCACTGGTCGGCATTGAACTCGGCGGGGTTGAACTGTTTGTAGAGATTGTCGTAGACCTCGACGGGAATCTGTCCGCGCCCGCCGCGCCCGCGCCGCTCGCCCCCGCGCGACCAGCCGATCTCTGTGCCCTTCAGGCTCACCGGGCCCCAGTGGATGAACATGCCGAAGCGCAGCTTTTGCCACGCCGCAACATCCTCGGGGTCGGCCTGCAAACGGAGTTGAGGCTTCGCAGGCTCGTCGGCCTGCTCGGCGGCCCGGCCTGCGCGGGCAATCAGCGGAACGCACAACAGCAACCACACCACCAGCAGGACCTGTCGCTGTTTCATGGCTTCGCTCCCGTAGACAAGGTGAATCAGGCTCGCATCCCCAATCGGTTCCCGCCTCGCACGTCTCCAGCGGGTGCAAGCCGGCAGCAGGCAGGCCCGAGTGACACTACCCGCTTTACCCGCTGCCCGGGCCTGGGTAAAACAGGTGCAAGGCCCGGTGCGGGCGGTCACCGGTAGTTTACCTGACGAATCGGGCGCGTGCAAAAGCCGCGTCCCGCTTGCCGCGCGGGGCGGGGCTGGCGGCGAGCCGGGCACCTTCGCGTGTGGCGAGCCGGGAGCGTCAGCTCCCCGTTCGGACGGAACTGCCAGTAACGCCGAACTGGGTGCCGACCGAACCGCCGGCTCACGCCGCCGGCTCGCCAGGAATGCGCTTGCCGCTTGGCTGTTTGTCACATGAGGAGCAACACCATGGAACACACTACTGCAAGGTCGCGCGCCCGGCTGTTGGCACACGGCGCGATGGTCGGGCTGGCGTTGTGGCTGGTCGCAACCGCCGGCGCGCTGAAGGCCGCGGAGCCCAAGACCGAACTGCTCTGGCCCCAGGGCGCGCCAGGGGCCAAAGGCGACCGGCCCGAGGACAAACCCACGCTTACCATCTGGCTGCCGCCGGCTGAAAAGGCCGTGGGCACGGGCGTGGTGATCTGCCCGGGCGGCGGCTATGGATTCCTGGCCGTGGACCACGAGGGCCGGCAGATCGGCGAGTGGCTCAATTCGTTCGGCGTGGCAGGGTTCATCCTCGAATATCGCCACCGCAACCGGGGCTACGGCCATCCAGCGCCGCTTCAGGATGTGCAGCGCGCCGTGCGCACCGTGCGTGCCCGGGCCAAGGAGTTCGGCGTGCGCCCGGACCGCATCGGCGTGCTGGGCTTTTCCGCGGGCGGCCACCTGGCCTCGACCGCGGCCACACACTTTGATGCCGGCAAGCCCGACGCCGAGGACCCCATCGAGCAGGTCAGTTGCCGGCCGGACTTTGCAGTGCTCTGCTACCCGGTGATCATGTTCGACGAGGAGGCAACCCATCGCGGGTCGCAGCGCAACCTGCTGGGCGAGAACCCCGACCCGGCCCTGGTGCGCAGCCTCTCGAACGAAAAGCAAGTCACCGCCGACACTCCGCCGACCTTCCTGTTCCACACGGACGAAGACACGGGTGTGCCGGCCGAGAACAGCGTGGAGTTCTACCTGGCCCTGCGCCGCCACGGGGTGCCCGCCGAGTTGCACATCTATCGGTCCGGGCGCCATGGGCTGGGGCTGGCCCAGGGGGTGGTGGGCACAGAGAACTGGTCGAAGCAGTGCGAGGATTGGATGCGCGGCCTGGGGCTCTTGGAGCGGTAGGCTTTGTCTTGGAAGCCATCCATCCTGGTAGTCACCGTCGCCAGACGGTGGGAAGACCCCTTTTTGCAGGGCGTTTGCGCGCGGTGGTCCTACCATTTTAAGACAAAGCCTGGAACGCCGAGCGGACCGGCTAGGCGAGACGGGCGCCCTGCTGAGAGTTGACAATTTTGGGAAAGATTCTTATAATTCGCCGCCGGGCGCCCTGAAGCCGCTGGCAGGGCTTGAAGGCGCCCAGGGCCTTGCGCGGCTCACGCTGGGCGGGCTTTGGGCCAGCGGCCGGGCCCTCTCCCGTATCGAGGGCCGGGCAGGCTCCAGAATCTTCGGAATCCAGGAGGGTCAGGCAAATGGCTTCGGCAAGTAACGGGCGAATCCACGGGGAAATCACGCAGTGCATCGGCAACACGCCGCTGGTGCGCATGCGGCGTCTGACCGAGGGATGTGGGGCCACGATCTGCGCCAAACTGGAGAACATGAATCCCCTGTGGAGCGTGAAGGATCGCATCGCCCGGGCCATGATCGATGCTGCGGAGCGCGACGGATTGATCGGCGAGGACACGGTGATCATCGAGCCGACCAGCGGCAATACCGGGATCGGCCTGGCCTACGTCTGCGCGGCGCGGGGCTATCGCCTGGTGGTGACCATGCCCGAGAGCATGACCCTGGAGCGACGCCGGCTGCTGCGCGCATTGGGGGCGGAACTGGTGCTGACGCCTGCGGCCGAGGGCATGCCCGGCGCGGTGCGCAAGGCCGAAGAGCTGCTGGCCCAGAACCGCAGCTACTACATGCCCCAGCAGTTCACGAACCCGGCCAATCCCGATATCCATCGCAAGACCACGGCCGAGGAGATCTGGCGCGACACGGGCGGGGAGGTGAACATTTTCGTCTGCGGAGTGGGCACCGGCGGGACGATCACCGGGGTGGGCGAAGTGCTCAAGTCCCGCAAGCCCGACGTGCGCATCGTGGCCGTGGAGCCCGCGGCCAGTCCGGTGATTGCCCAGTGCCTGGCCGGCGAGCAGCTCAAACCCGGCAAGCACACGATCCAAGGCATCGGCGCCGGGTTCATCCCCGACGTGCTGAACCTGGACGTGGTGGACGAGGTCGTACAGGTCCAGGAGGAAGACGCCGTGGATGTTTCCCGGCGCCTGGCCCGCGAGGAAGGCATGATGTGCGGCATCAGCTCGGGTGCGGCGGCCTGGGCGGGGCTGCAACTGGCCCGGCGTGCCGAGCACCGCGACAAGCTGATCGTCGTCCTCCTGCCGGACCTGGGCGAGCGCTACTTGTCAACCAAGCTCTTTCCCGAGTAAGGCCGGAAAGCACGA
>CAYXPN010000348.1:0-1376 GCA_964467075.1 uncultured Planctomycetaceae bacterium | reverse complement strand
GCGGCACCCAGCGTTGTCACCCGGCCGCTTGATCCGCCGGGGCCACCGGCGAGAGTCTTGTAGGGTGGGTCGAGCAAAAAGCGAGACCCACCGTCAAGGCAAGAAGATGGTGGGTCTGCGCCTGCGGCTTGACCCACCCTACGTGCCCGGGCGAGCGCTACTTGTCAACCAAGCTCTTTCCCGAGTAAGGCCGGAAAGCACGAGCCCTAGCAAAGCCAGCGGCACCCAGCGTTGTCACCCGGCCGCTTGATCCGCCGGGGCCACCGGCGAGAGCACGGCCTGGAGAAACCGGCCGCCGCTTTCGTACCAGCCCTGTCGGGTGAAGCGGCACCAGTTCAGGTCGATCAGGAAGCCGATCCACCGGCCTTCGGGCGTCTCCAGCGAAGCGATCATGCGCCGGTGGGGCAGCGGTTTGGGGTGGTAGAAGCCCAGACCCCGCTCGGAAAGGTGCTTGCCTACGACCACCACCGTCTCGCCGCAAGCGGTCAGCCCCTCGTCTGCCACAGGCGTCAGATGGACAAGGAAGGGGAAAGGATAGCGGTTCTCGCCGCGCCGCTCCGTGATCCGGTGGTGGGGATACAACGTGGCCAGCAGGGCCCAGACCTGGGTGCGCACTTCGTCCGCACCTTCGCAGCGCTCGCAGCAAGTCCCCAATTCCGGAGCAGACATCACCTGGTTCATAGCGCTGGGCTCCTGTCGGATTCGAAAGCGTAGCGACGAGGTCATACCGCTCCCATTCGTAACACGATCACATTCCTGGAGCCGCGAGCAACCCCACTCTTCCAAGCCCGAAAACGAGGCGGCGCGGTGTTCGATCGCGCGAGCCTCTCGGTCGCGAATGGAACGGATTCGGAGGAGCATATGCCCCGGGTGCCCGGGCACCGACCGATGACCTGCCGCCCGAGAATGAGCTGTCGCGCCGATCACGTGTCCCCGGGAGGCGGGAAACGTCCTCGGGACGCGGTGAATCGGCCCAGTGCCCGGGCGGAGACCCTCGGCTGCCCGGCCGCACGAACGCGGCCAAAACAAACCTAGGTCACATTCGGCCGGGAGTCAAACGGCCGGGGCGCGTGGAGAGCCGGGAGTGACCGTAGGCGAGCCGGGAGCGTCAGCTCCCGGTTCGGACGGAAGGCGGAGGTCGAGGGAGAGCCGAAAGCGGAGGGTGGCTTCCGGGTTTTTTTGGGCCTTGCCGGGCGTGGGGACATGGATTAGATTAGAAGATTGCGGCACCCCGAAGGCCGGCGGTCCGTTCTCACGACGGGTCCACACGATCAGGGGAGTGTCGGAGCTTTGGTCGCCCCAAGGAGCGGGCGACGGGCCGCATCTTCGCCACGATCCGTTTTAGGACTTGTAAAGGAATTGTTTGCCGAATTCGA
>CAYXPN010000347.1:0-5834 GCA_964467075.1 uncultured Planctomycetaceae bacterium | reverse complement strand
AGCGGAATCAGGCACTGCGGATTCTTTCACCTCCCCAGGTCGGGAGTCTTTTTCGCTCAAGAGCCGTCCCACTTCCAGAGAACCATCGCCCGAGAGAGACTCCCGACGCCTTGCCGCTTCCCCGTCACCTCCGCCAGTTCGTTTCAGGCGGCTGAGCAGTTATTCAAACCTGTGCACTGCGAGGAGGCACGTCTATGAAACGTTGTTTCGCGGTTCTGGCGGTATGCGCGCTGGGTTGGGGCGCTAGTCTGCCATCAGCGGTGGAGGCAGTTGCCGCTAAGCCGGCCGCGACTGATTCTGCCGCGCACGATCCAGTCGCAGCCGAATCCGCCGCGGCCGAGTCTGCCGCGTCCGAGCCCTTGCTGTTCCACGCGCGCAGTCGTGTGCCGGATTCACCCGAGAGCGTTGAGGATCGTCCGGTCTACGAGACCCTGCGCTGGGACCCGGGGCGCACGGCCGTAGTGATCTGCGACATGTGGGACAAGCACTGGTGCCCGTCGGCTTCGGCGCGCGTAGCGGAGATGGCCCCGCGCGTGGACCAGATGATTACTGCGGCGCGGCGCCAAGGGGTGCTCATTATCCACTGCCCGAGCGGCACCATGGATTGCTATGCCGACACCCCTGAGCGCCGCTTGGCCCAGCAGGCGCCCCGGGTGGAGACAACCGTCCCGCTGCGCGGCTGGTGCCCGTTGGACCCGGAGCGCGAGGGCCGCCTGCCGATCGACGACAGCCAGGGCGGGTGCGACACGCCGGGGGCCAAGTCGCACAAGGCCTGGAGCCGCCAGATCGATTCGATCCACATCGTGCCCGAGGACGCGATCACCGACAGTGCGGAGGCGTATTACCTGATGCGCCAGCGGGGGATCGAAAACGTGATCATCCTGGGCGTGCACACGAACATGTGCGTGCTCGGCCGGCCGTTCGGCATCCGCCAGATGGTCTCGCAGGGCATGAACGTGGTGCTTGTGCGCGATTTGACCGACGCCATGTACGATCCGCGGCAGTGGCCCCATGTGAGCCACTTCCGCGGCACGGAACTGGTGATCGAACACATTGAGGCCCATTGGTGCCCGACGATCACCAGCGCTGACTTCCTGGGCGCGCCGGCGTTTCGTTTCTCGGGCGACAAGCGCCCACACGTGGTGTTTCTGATCAATGAAGACGAATACGAGGCGGAGCGCACGCTGCCCAAGTTCGCCACCTGGCTGCGCGAGCGTGTGGACGTGTATTGCACGGTGGTGCGCGGCGAAGGCCGGCATGAGCTGCCGGGCATCGAGGCCCTGCGCACCGCGGATGCCGCGGTGATGTTCATCCGGCGCAAGGCCCTGCCGCCCGAGCAGATGAAAACCCTGCGCGAATACCTCAGCACCGGCGGGGCCCTGGTGGCGCTGCGTACCTCGTCGCACGCCTTTACGGTGCGCGGCGAGCCGGGCGAGGGCCTGGTCCAGTGGCCCGAGTTCGACCACGAGGTGATCGGTGGCAACTATCACGGCCACGGGGGCACCAGGCTGACCACGCGGGTATCCATGGCCGCGGAGGCGCGCGAGCACCCGGTCCTGCGCAATGTGGCAGCCGAGCCCTGGGTAAGCCGCGGTTCGCTCTATCTGGTCGAACCGCTGGCCGAAGACGCCACCGTGTTGCTGCGGGGCATGGCCGGCGAGACCTCGCAGCCGGTGGCCTGGGTGCGCGGCCGGCCGGGTGGGCGGGTCTTCTACACCTCGTTGGGACACCCGGAGGATTTCCAGCAGGCGCCGTTCCGCCAACTGCTTCTCGGCGCGATCCGCTGGGCGGTCGATCGGCCGATCGCCGAGATTTCGCTCTCCGAGGCCATCCGGCCTGCGACAACGTCGCAGGAGAAGCCGTAGAAGAAAAACTGGTGACATTTCAGCCGAGTGACGCAATAGCCCCGCAAGGGGTGAAAAAGAATAGCCGTGGGTGTCAACCCACGGAAAGGGACCACACATAGGAGAATTGTAAGCCCCGAAGATCCGGCCAAATGTTCGACCGCGGACGATCCATTGGGGGGTGACGGATGATTGGCCAAGTGTCACTTTTGCAGAAACACTTGGGCCAGAACTCTTGGCGGCAGCAGGAGATTTCGCGGCCGGCACAGCCTGGTCCGCCACGCGTTCTGGCGCGCTCGAACAAAGGCCAGCATGCCAAGCCCGCGGCAGATCGCAAGGCCGTCGAACCCGTGAAGTCACGGCACGTTCGCATGGCAAAGCAATATGTGCCACTGCTTGCCCGGCGGGCAAGCAGTGGCACACGCTCGTTTTCCCGCGAAACCCTGGGGCAATTCCCGGACAGCCTCATATATCTTGAGCGCGTATCATCGGCTGGCCGCAGTCCGGGCACATCTGCTCAGTACACGGAACACCGCGCTCGTGCGGCACACGCCGGCCGCAGTGGGGACAGACACACTCGCCGGTGGGCCCCGGACCCTGGCCCGCGCCTTGGCCCATCCCTTGCCCCGCGCCTTGGCCCATCCCTTGGCCCCTACCTTGGCCCATGCCGCGTCGTCTGCCCTGGCCGCCGGCTCCTCCCCGGCCTCGTCCTCGACCACCGCCTCCACCACCTGGCGTTGCCATACTGTTCTCCTTTGAAAAGCGTGTAACAGTTGCCGTGAAACTGTCGCCTCGGTCCGATCGCCGCCCTTTCTCAGCCCAATCGTTGCTGCCTCGAGCCTTTGGTTGTTCGCCCAAGGGTTGTAGGGTGGGTCGAGGTTGTAGGGTGGGTCGAGCAAAAAGCGAGACCCACCGACAAGCGGATTTGGTGGGTCTGCGGCGAATCTGGTGGGTCTGCGCCTGCGGCTTGACCCACCCTACGTGTCTTGCGTGCTGTCTTGAACGGCTTTCTAAAGCGAATCTGGTGGGTCTGCGCCTGCGGCTTGACCCACCCTACGTGTCTTGCGTGCTGTCTTGAACGGCTTTCTAAAGTTCAGGGCCGCGCGCCGGTCGATACATGGCCTTGCCTTCTACGTCGGCACTCTCCAACAAACCTTCCGAAATCAGGGACTGGACGTGTTTGAGCACCTCGGCGTGCTTCAGCCCCAGACCTACGGCGATCTGCTCAGCCGTGCATGGCCGGCGCGCCAACAGGCCGAGGATGTCCTGGCGATCCGCCCCGCAAAATGCCTGGTCCGACGGGGCGGGCAAATCCACCAGCACCTCGGCCCGCGGTGAGAATGTGGAGGCGATTGCAGCGAGCCGATCGTGGGAAACGGCGATTGCGTGGGGCTCAGCGGGCGGACGTGTGACCGTGTTGAGGAGCACACGATCCGGGGCGATCCTGGCCACACACGCCCGGATCGCCGCCAGCTCGTCCTCGAAAATGTTGTATGCGCCCAACAGGAACACCTCCAGCCAGTACTGCCCGCTGAACTCTCGACGAAATGTGATCAGCCCTTGGAGCATTTGTTCGAAGGAGATCGCCCGGTGCGGGCGATTGACGACACGGAACATGGCGGGGTTGCCGGCGTCAAGGGAGGGCATGACCAAATCGGCTTTGGCCAGTTGCCGCCGCACGTCTTCCTGCCACAACAGTGCGCCGTTGGTCAACACGGCCACCGGCACGTCGGTGATCGACTTGATCCTGTCGATCAGCTCGTCCAGGCGCGAGAAGAGCGTCGGCTCGCCGGAGCCGCTCAGCGTGACATAATCCGGCTGCCGCGCGAGGCCTTCCCGGAGGTCTTGCAGCACCTCCTCCAACGGCACCCACTCCCTGCGCTCGACAGTCTTCTGCGTGGTTCTGCCGAGCTGGCAGTAGATGCAATCGTAGGTACACGTTTTCAACGGCACCAGGTCCACCCCGAGCGAGCGCCCCAGTCGGCGCGAGGGCACGGGGCCGAAAACGTGGCGGTTGGCAGCCATGGCGATGATCCCGGAGTTGCCCGCCGTGGAAAGCGCCGGCGCAAGGGTCAGGGCTTCAAGTCGAGCACCGGGGTGTCCGGCAGGGCATCGATCTGGTCGATCTCAATCACGTTGTCTTCGACCGACAGAATCTTGCAGCGGCTCAGCGCGATGAGGTTCGGGCGCACGGGCGACCGGGTGGCGAACACACCCCTGAGCGGATTGGCCGGGTTGCCGCGCGGGTGTACCTGCAGGATCGAACGCTGCCGGGGAGTGTCGTTGCGGTCGAACCAGTAGAGGACCCAGATTTCCGTGAGGTCTTCCACGCCCATCAGCGCGGGCTTGTACTGCTTGTCGATCACGATGGTGGTTTTTCCTTCGGCTTTGCGCACCCAACCGATCGGGTAAACCGTGTACGTGGGCCCCGAGTCGTCGGCCGGCTGGGCCGGCTCGGCCGCCTCGTCCGGATCGTCCGCCGCCAAAGCGCCTGCCAGGACCACCACCGCGGTGAGCAAGAACACGCTCCACAGGATTCTCATGGCATCAGCCTCCCATTAGAGCCTTACGCTATGACTTCTTCGCGCCGTGCGCGCATGTTGTTCAGTAGTGTACAAGTCGCGCTCATTTGACCGCCTTTTCACAAGGCGGTTGTGACGGCAGAACGGTTTGTACACGTGTACGGCTTTTTGGGCCTGTGTGGCATGTCTCCAATCCCTAATCCCCAATCCCTTGGGTTGCGGGCGCAGCCCGCGTTAGGAGTGCTTCTCAGGATCAACTCCAGCGGCAAGCCATTTTCCGGTCAGCGGTTTCATTTCGCAAGGTCCACTCGGGGTAACGCTTCAGCCGTCGGAACCTGGTTCTGCACACCGCGGCCAATCATATCGCGCCCCTTCAGGGTTTGGGGCGTGCGGGCGGCCCTTGCCCCGGGGCTTCGCTGCGCTCGCCCCGGGCTATCGTATCGCGCCCCGTTGGGGCTGAGGACTCGCGGCCCGTCGCGGCTGAGGACTCGCGGCCCGTTGGGGCTGAGGACTCGCGCCCGATGCCCAAGAAGCATCACGGCAACGCGAACTCGAACCGCGTGCCCACGTGGCACAGCCAGCAGCGCTCCGGAAACGCGTTCCAAAGGGCCACGGTCGCCGCCATGCCCGTGCAGTGCGCAGGGACAAGCCGCTGGACCTCCAAACGCCGCAGCTCCTCGATCGTCCGGCGGAGTCGCTCCGGCGATGCCCCAACCAGGTGCATTCCGCCGATCACCGCCTGGATCGGCCTGTGGTCCGCACATGCGCTGACATATTGCAGCGTGTTGATCACGCCGGAATGGGCACATCCCAGAAGCACCACAAGCCCGCCGTTCGATTCGAAAAACAGGGATTGATCGTCAATTAACGGATCCGGCTCCCGGCAGGTCTGGTCAAGAAAAAACGGGCCGCCGGGATCCTCGAACTCGGTCGTGCGAGGCACGGGCCCGGTGGCTGTGAGCCCTGCGAGGATTCTCGTCGGGCCCTCGGTGTGCACCACCGTGACTGACGGTTGCTCGACCGCCTCTTGCGCGAGAGCCGGCATGCCGATTTCCCGCGCGGTGCCGTTTTTGTTGCGGGCGAACTTCGGTTGGAAGGCCGCGGGGTGGGCATAGACGGTCGCCGGCCGATCGACGGGCAGCACGTCGCCCAGCCCTCCCGTGTGATCGTAATGCCCATGGCTCAACACGATCGCCTCCGCATTGCTCAGGGGCAATCCCAGCCGGTAGGCGTTGCGCACGAGCACGCTCCCCTGGCCCGTATCGAACAGCACACACCGTCCGTCGGGCCACTCGATCCAATACGCCAGCCCGTGCTCGCCCACCAGGCCGGGGCCTTGGGCGGTGTTTTCCACGATTACGGTGATGCGTACTTTTCCAGTCATGGCAGGGCGCCCGGATCAAACCGGCGTATAGTCTTGCGCCGTAAGATGCGCGCGTGGTGCGCGCATCTTTGGCGTAGGGGCGAC
>CAYXPN010000346.1:0-5834 GCA_964467075.1 uncultured Planctomycetaceae bacterium | reverse complement strand
AGTGGCCGTACTTGTACGGCCTTTGAATGACCCGATAAATCGGGTCACTACGAACACTGCGCCGGAACAGCGCTGCGCTTGTTCCGGCCTACGATGCTGGCGGCTCGAGTCGTTGGCCGATGCCAGCCCCGCCCGCCGCTCCATCAGGCGCAGATCGCCCCCGGCACTACTTGATGCCCGCTCCCGGCTGCACGGCATCGCGCAGCACCACGCCCGGATGGCGGGCCACCTTGTCGGTGATCACGCGCACGTCGGCCACGATGGGCTGCAACTGGCGCGTCAGCTCGTCGATGTTCTGGGCCGCGCGGTTGAGGCGATAATAGAGTTCGGGATTGCGCACCAGTTGGCCCAGAGTACCCTCCTGGCTGTTCAGGGCCCGGCTGAACACGAGCATCTCGGACATCACCTGGTCGAGTTTCCGGGTAGTCTGGTCGAGTTGGCCAATGAGTTGCGGGCCGCGCTGGCCCAGGGTCGCGGTGAAGTCCTCCACGTTGTGCAGATTCTGGTCGACCAGCGAGATCGTGCCGTTGAGGCGCTGGACTGTCTGCTGCGCGTCCTGAATGAGCGCGGGCATGCGCTCCATGGTCTCGCGCAATCTGGCGCGGGTCTCCGGATCGCCCACGATTTCGTTGGCGGCCTCGGCGGTGTGCTGGACGGCCATCAGCGTTTGTTCGGACTTGGCGAGCAGTTCCTGGATGCGGCCTTCGTTGGCATTCAGGATATCGCCCACCTTGATCACCACGGTGCGCATCTCGTCGCTGGTCTGAGCCACCGAACCGATCGCCTGCTGGAGCCCGCCGTGCAGGTCGGTGATGACCGTCGTAGGATCATAGACGATCTCGCCGGTCAAGGGTTTCTCGATGCTCAATTCCGCCGGCTCGATGGCCGTGGTGTCGGCCGTTGGTTTGCGCGCCAGCTCGAATCGCAGCTCAGCGTCGCCCAGCAGCGAGGTCTTCACGCGGCAGACTTCGTTGTGGTAGATGCGATGGGGTTCGTCGATCTCGGCGGTGACGATCACCCCGCGCTCGTTCGGATCTTTCAGTATCTCTGAGGCAAACTGGATGTCGGTGACCCGACCGATGCGAATGCCGCTCTTGCGTACCGGCGTGTCCTTGGCCACGCCCGGCGCCTCGTTGAAGCGCACGTAGACCTGATAGGTAGGCGCGACCAACCTGGGCAACTCCCCGAACATCACCACCAGGATGCCCGTGATGATCAGGGTGGCGAACACCATCACTCCCACGCGGAATTGTACGACGCGCTCGTCCATGGCACGATGTGTCCTGTGTGCGTTGAAAGTCCCAATCGAAAGCGCGCCGGCGCCCCTTGTGCCCGCGCCGGGTGGCACGCCCTCAGAAGGGCGTTGCCTCGGCAGGGGCGACACATGCGTCGCCCCTACGGCATCCCAGCTTCTCCCCGGCGGGGCGAAGCAAGCCGGCTCGCTTCCTTTACTCCGATTGAACGGCTACAGGCAATGCCGACCCAAGCCGGAAGCTCACGCCTCCGGCTCACCAAGCTCGTGGCCACTCGTCGCCGGCAGCGCTCCTATGTGTCAATCAGCCCCGTTTTGCTGTCGCATCTCCATCAGCCGCTCGCGCGCCTCGCCGCGCACAAACTGCGTCACCCGGCTGTCCGCGGCCCGTTCGATCTCATCCGGCGAGCCGTGGAAAAGCGCTTGCGGCTCGTCGGGCGTCAAGCGGGCCAGCGGATAGAGCATCACGATTGTGTCGGCCACCTTCATCGCCGTGCGCATGTCGTGGGTGACCACCACGCTGGTGACCGGATGGCGCCGCCGCGTGCTGAGGATCAATTCGTTGATCACATCACCCATGATCGGGTCCAGCCCGGTGGTCGGCTCATCGTAGAGGATCACCTCGGGCTCCATGGCCAGGGCGCGGGCCAGGCCCACCCGTTTACGCATCCCGCCCGACAGCTCGGCCGGCTTCTTGCTGAGCACCTCTTCGGAAAGGCCGACTTCGACCAGCCGGGCGGTGACCGCGCGGTGGATTTCTTCGCGGCTCTTGTTGGTGTGTTGGCGCAGGGGGAATCCCACGTTCTGGGCCACGGTCATGCTGTCGAACAGCGCGGCCTGCTGGAACAGGAACCCGAAGCGGGTGCGCTGGCGCGTGAGCTCCTTTTCGCCGAGCGAGGCCAGGTTGCGCCCGTCGAAATACACCGCGCCGCCCGTCGGGCGCAACAGTCCGATCATCGTCTTCAACAACACGGTCTTGCCGCACCCGCTCTCGCCGATGATCGCCACCGTTTGTCCGCGGCGCACCTCGAGGTTGATGTCGCGCAACACCCGTTGGCGGCCGAAGGCCACGCCCAGGTGCTCCACGCGGAGCAGCGGTTCGGCGTGCGGCTGGTTGTAGGATGGCTCGCCCACCATGGCTTGGGCTTTACACTCTGTTGATCGGCCGATCTTGTGTAGTCCGATCGTTCGCACCGCGGAACTTACAACAGCCTGGGGCCCGCAGGCCACAAGGAATAGTAGACACCGTCGAGCATAATGGCCAGCACCAGGTCCAGCAGGAGGATGGCCACAAAGGAATAAACGAACGCCGCGGTGGCCGCCCGGCCCACGCCTTCGGCCCCGGGATCGCAATTGAACCCGCGATGGCAGGCGATCAGCGAGATCGCCGCCCCGAAAAACGTGCTCTTCAAGAGCCCGGCGAACAAATCGAAATTGCCCACGTATTTCTGCGAGTTGGTCAGGTAATGGTGGGCGTCGATGTTGTAGATGTGCACCGCGTAGAAATAGGCACCCACCACGCCCATGAAATCCGCCATGGCCGTCAGCGCGGGAATCAGCAGCAGGCAGCCCAGGAAGCGGGGCACGACCAGGTAGTGGATCGGATTGGCGCCCATGGTGGTCAAGGCGTCGATCTGCTCGGTGACGCGCATCGTGCCCAGCTCCGCGGCCATGGCGCTGCCCACCCGGCCGGCCAGCATGGTGGCCGCCAGCACGGGCCCCAATTCTCGCACCAGCGACATATTGATGATCGCCCCCAGCTTGGTCTCCATGTGATGGAGCCGAAACTGGGTGTATGTCTGCACCACGAGCACCAGCCCCACAAACGTGCCCGTCAAGGCCACCACCGGCAGGCTCAACACGCCGATCTGGTAGAAGCTCGGCAGGATCGTCTCCCGGCGCGGTGCCCGGGCGAGCAGCCAACTGAACGTGCGAAACGTGAACAACGCCAGGCTGCCCAGCGCCTCCAGGGCGTCGATCACCACGGCGCCGAAGTCGGCAATCCAATCGGATGCCACGGTGAGCGGTCCCCGGCGCCGCGCGATCAAACTGTCGGTCCATGCCATGCTCTTGCGCTCCGTCGACGAGCCTGCCCCGATTCAGCAGCCCGAAAAAAACGGCGTATGGCCGCGCGACCCCGGGGCGGCTTGCGCCCGGTTGTACGATGAGCCGGGCGAATGGTTCATTGCCACCCACGCCGCACGCGCCGGCGCTCGACAGCCCGGAGGGTCCCCCGGCGCGCGGTCTCTCTGCCCACACAGCCGCACGTTGTTGTTAGTTCGACCTGCCGTGCGTGAGGCTTGAGGCGGGTTTGCCGGTTGGTTGGGTTTGGTTGGTGGCACGGCACTGGTTGCTTTGGCCATCGAGGTCAACTGGGCAATCCAGAGCGAATCCACAAACCTTTTTCGGCGCCCGGCCGGGCTTGGCCCTGGGGAGCTCATCGTCGCAGACTGGTTGCGCTCGGCGGCGATTGTGGCTACCGGCCTGCACTCGTGCTACCATGGAACCGCCGGGCTGCAGGCCGCGACAACGACCCCCCGTTCGAGGGGTTTGGCACGCGCACGAGCCGGTATCGGCCTCCCCGCGGCATCAAGTAAGCCGGCTCGCGCGGCGAGCAGCGATCGCCACGCTGAAGTCGTGGCCGCAGAAAGCCGCGGTGGCTGGCGAGCCCCAACCGGCCGGCTTGCCGCTCCATTCGCGGACAGATGACACTTTCGGGGGAAAGGGGTTGATAAACACCGCACAATTCCAATAGGCCACGCTGGAGGGAGAAAAGATGACGACTCACAATGATCTAGCCAGTGTCCATCCGACCGTAGGACGCGGCTCGCCCGGCCCCGGCTCGTCCAGGGTCTTCGTGGGGGCGGTTCTCATCACCGCGGCAGTCGTGTCGGCCTGGCCCGGCACGGCCGCAGAAACCGGCGCAGCCGCACAGCCCGAGGCGCCCGGCACGCGTCCCAACGTGCTGTTCATCGCCGTGGACGACCTGAACGACTGGACGGGGTTTTTGGGCGGCTATCCGGGCGTGGAGACACCCAATCTCGACCGGCTGGCCGCGCGCGGCACGTCGTTCAGCCGGGCCTACTGCTCGGCCCCAGCGTGCAATCCATCGCGCGCGAGTCTGCTCTGCGGGATTCGCCCGTCCACCTCGGGCGTCTATTACAACGGCAATCCCTGGCGGCCGCAGTTGCCCGACGCGGTCACCCTGCCCCAGCACTTCATGGCCCACGGCTACAAGGTCCACGGCGGGGGCAAGATTTTCCACGGCGCGTTCGAAGACCCGGCTTCGTGGCAGTTCTATCTCCCGCGGCCGCGCGACCCTGTGCCCGAGTCGCGTCCCGTAAACGGCATCCCCAACACCGCGCATTTCGACTGGGGGCCGGTCGAGGTAGGCGACCAGTCCATGGGTGATACACAGGTGGTGGATTGGGGCGTGAAGTTTTTGGGCGAGAAACACGATCGGCCGTTCTTCCTGGCCGTGGGCCTCTTCCGGCCCCACCTGCCCTGGTATGCGCCGCGCAAATACTTCGAGCGCTATCCGCTCGACCGGATCAAGCTGCCCAAGGTCAATCCGGATGATCTGGACGACGTGCCCGCGCTGGGCGTACGCATGGCCCGGCCCGAGGGAGACCACGCCAAAGTGCTTGCGCACCAGCAGTGGGAAGAGGCGGTGCAGGGCTACCTGGCCTCAATCACCTATGCGGACGGCCAGGTGGGCCGGCTGCTCGACGCGCTGGACCGCAGCCCGTATGCGGGAAACACGGTGATTGTGCTGTGGGGCGACCACGGCTGGCACCTGGGCGAGAAGCTGCACTGGCGCAAGTTCGCCCTCTGGGAAGAGGCCACGCGCGTGCCCTTGGTGTTCGTGGTCCCGGGGCTGACCAAGGCGGACACGCGCTGTGAGCGCACGGTGAGCCTCTTGGACATCTATCCCACGCTGGCCGATCTGTGCGCCCTGCCGATCCTGGAGCCGCTCGAAGGGCGCAGCCTGCGCCCGCTGCTCAAAGACCCCCAGGGCACGTGGGACCGACCGGTGGTGACCACCCACGGAAAAGACAACCACGCGGTGCGCTCCGAGCGCTGGCGCTACATCCGCTACAGCGACGGCAGCGAGGAGCTTTACGATCACCAGCAAGATCCCCTGGAGTGGACCAACCTGGCCGGTCAAGCGGAGTATGTACAGGTCAAGCAGGAGCTTGCCCGCTGGCTGCCCGAGGTCAATGTGGAGGAGGGTTCGCGTGCGGGCAAGGCCCCGCAAGGCAAAGCTGCGCAGGGCAAGGCCCGTGCGCCCAAGGCGCGCGAATTGCGCTCTGCCGGGCGCGCGGGTGCGAAGCGCTCGGCGGGCGGCACGACGAACGAGCGCTGAGCGAGAAGCGTAGGGTGGGTCAAGCCGCAGGCGCAGACCCACCGAAAGAAGCGTAGGGTGGGTCAAGCCCAAGGCGCAGACCCACCGAAAGAAGCGTAGGGTGGGTCAAGCCGCAGGCGCAGACCCACCGAAAGTGAAAGCGGAAAACCGTAGCCGGTGGGTCGTAACCGTTCACGGGCCGTCATTGTCGCCTTTCGCTCCGCGAAAGTGGCGCTG
>CAYXPN010000345.1:0-5852 GCA_964467075.1 uncultured Planctomycetaceae bacterium | reverse complement strand
GCGAAGCGAAGCCCCGGGAAGTAATACTCTTACAAGTTCTAAGCGACAAAGGCCAAGCGAAGCGTACAAGACAGCGAAGTGTGGAAGAGGAAGGAACCCGGCCATGGCCCGGCACTCGCCCGACTGGTCCGCCATCCACGACCCGCAGAGTTCCTGGCGGCGCAAGATCGTCGGCGACATCAACGAGCTGTTCGTCGTGCCGCGCTACGTGCGACTGTTCTACGAGACCTTTGCCGACGCCCGGGCGTGGACGTTCTTCGAGGTCGGCTCGGGCACCGGCGAGCTTTCGCGGGCCGTGCTCGCGCACAACCGCGGTCAGATCGCCCATTATGTCACCAGCGAGTATTTTTCCGAGGGCGTGGAGTGGCTCAGGCGCGCGGGGCTCGAGGCCGTCCAGGCCGACGCCATGGACCTGCCGCTCGAAGACGCGCAGTTCGACGCCGCGGTGGCCTTTGACGTGATGCACCACGTGGACCGGCCGCGCGACATGGCCCGGGAGATGATGCGCGTCGCTCGCGGCCGCTGCCTGCTGGTCGAATCGAACGGCCTGAGCGTGTTCCGCAAGCTCAAGGAGCTTACGCCCGGCCATCGGGCGGCCGGCGAACGCTCGTACGCGCCCTGGACGTATCGCGGCTTCTTTACCGGCCATGCCGCATATACCTTGGAGAGGTTCGAGATATTCCCGTTTTTGTTTCCGTTCAAGTGTCCGCAGTGGGCGTTGCGCGCGCTGGTCGGCTGGAACCGTTGGGTCGAGCACATCCCACTGGTGCGCTGGCAGTGTTCGAGTGTGGCCATCACCGTGCACTACCGGCGCACGGCACCCGCAGCCCGCGCCGCAGCCTGAAGCGGACGGCTTTGGATCAATACACCCCGGACTGATTAGTCCGACACACGTGTAGTGTGGAGTTGGGTGCCACTGCTGGCTTGTCCAGCAGTGCCGAATGCACGGTTGGGCAAGCCAACCGTGGCACCCCACAGTTTAGCTGTGTCGGACTGCTCATAGCCCACGTACGACGACAAGACGGAGCGCATCAAGGCGATTGTCATGGACGATCCTGCGATGGTTGTTTCACGCACTCCTTTGACCGATCGGCTGCTGTCGATCGTGATCCCCACCTACAACGAGGCCCAGCGTCTGCCGGCCACGCTGCGCGAGATTCGGCCGTATCTCGAGCGATGTGTGCCCCGGCACGAAATCCTGATCGTCGACGACAACAGTCCGGACGGCACCGCAGCGCTGGCACGGCGCCTGGGGAACGAGATGCCGGGACTGCGCGTGCTGGTGCAGCCGGGCCGGTTGGGCAAGGGCGCGGCCGTGCGCCGCGGATGCCTGGCTGCCCGGGGCGACTACGTGCTGTTCATGGACGCCGACCATGCCACGCCCATCGAGGAGCTGGACGAGATGCTGCCGGCCCTGGAGCGGCTCGGACACGGCGCCGTGGTGGGGGTGCGCACCTATCAGGAAGACGAGCCGCGCTGGCGCCGGATCGTGGGCCTTTGCGCCCAGTTGCTCGCGCACCTGATCGTCTTTCGCAAGGCGGTCTGCGACAGCCAGTGCGGCTTCAAGCTCTTTACACGCGACGTGATCGAGCCGGTCTTTTCGCGCTGTCGGGTAAACGGCGGGATGATCGACGTGGAAATCTTCTCGCTCCTGCACCTGCTGGACATCCCCTGCCGCTACCATCCCGTCCACTGGGTCAACAAGGCGGGCTCGCGCATCAGCGTGGTCCGCTGCATGTTGCGCGATCCGCTGGACATGGTGCGCGTCCGCCTGCGCCATGCTGCCAACCGCTATCGGCAGGCGGTTCCACCCGACCGACAACCCTGGGCGCCCCGGCCGGCCGCGGCTTGCGGGGTAACATCAGACACCGCAGACCCCGCCGACACAACCGGCGCCGCGATCGGCCCGCTGCATGCCCAGCCCCAAAGGACGACGTCGCGTGCCGCCTGATCGGCCCGCTGCACCGCTCCGGCGCAGCCGGCCCTTTGGTAGGAAAGCCGTCAGCAGTCACGATTTCGACAGGTTCTGACCCCATGTGCAGCCTCGATTCCCCGTCGCCGGTCCATTGCGTGGTCCCGGGCGGCGAAGCCCGCTCGACCGGCGCACACGTTCCGCTGCCGGGTGCCGGCGCGCCGGACGGGGACGCGCCGAATGAGGCTTTGCAGGAAACGCACACCTGGCATGAGGCCTACCAGTCCGACGTCCAGCGCCGGCGCCGACGCCGGACCTTCCCGCGCAAGCTGCGACTGCTGGGCATCGACCGCGCGGAGCGGCAGGCGCGCGTGCTCGATCTGTGCTGCGGCCACGGCGAGGCGCTCGAGGAGCTGCACGCCCTGGGCTTCCGCGACCTGGTCGGGTTGGACGTTACGCTCGACGCAGCCCTGCTCGCGGACGGTCGCTTCGAGACACACCAGGCCGACGCCCGAGAGACCGGCCTTCGAGCGGCCTCGTTCGACTGGATCTTGAACGTCCACGCGCTGCACCACTTGGGGCTCGCCGACGACATTGCGCGCCTGCTGGACGAATGTTGGCGCCTGCTCAAGCCGGGCGGGCGCCTGGGAATCATCGACTTCGCCAACAGTCCGCAGATTCGGCTGGCCTTCTGGTGGTTTCGCCGGGGATGGTTTCAATGGACGCCGTACCTGAAGAACTTCGGCCGCATGATCCGCGAGGAATGGTGTTTCCTGAAGGACTACCTGCCGCAGTTTCCCGAGGTGCGCCGCCGCCTGCTCAACGGTCGCTTCCAGGTGGAAAGCCTGCGGTGCGGGCTGTTCTATTTCTATCTCACGCTGCAAAAAGGAGCCGATGACACGTGATCCGCACCTGACAGAAACCGTTGGTTCACCGCGGCAAGGCACCGGCTGCTGAGCGCCGGCCGGCCCGCCGCAGTCACACGAGCTCGAGGGATGAGGTCCACCGTGAATCCGCTGCACGCGCGTCGCCCCGAAGACCATGAGCATCACCCGGCCGAGCCGTTTCGCCCTCTGGGAGGGCTGTTGATCACCGGTGTGCCGGGCTGGCTGACCACGGCTTTGCTCGAAAAGCTCGGGGCCAGTCCGCCAGCGGGTTTGTCGTTCCTTCGCTGCCTGGTCCAGCCAGAGGTAGCGCCACAGGCGCGGGAGGTGCTCGACTCGCTGGGTCTGGAGGCCGAGACCGTCGTCGGCGACCTGCGCGATCCCGAGGCCCTGGCCGCGGCCACACGCGGCGTCCAAAGCGTCTTGCACGCGGCCGGCGTGGTACACGTTCGGCGCACGCGCGACTGGTATGAAGTGAACGCCCGCGGCACCGAGCAACTGGTCGAGGCCGCGATGCGCAGCGGCGTGGAACGCTTCGTCTATATCAGCAGCAACGCCGCGGCCGGGCGTGCCGAGCGCGCGGACCGAATCCTCACCGAGGCCGATCCGCCCCGGCCGCGCAGCCACTACGGCCGGAGCAAGCTGCTGGCCGAGCAGGCCCTGCTGCGCCAAGCCGATAGGCTGCAAGCCGTGGTCCTGCGCCCGTCGATGTTCTACGGCCCGCCCGTGCCCCCGCGCCACGTGGAGGTCTACCAGCGGATCATCGACGGGCGCATGCCGCTGGTCGGCGACGGCCGGTTCGCGCGCAGCCTGAGCCATATCGACAACCTGGTTGAGGGCTGCCGGCTGGCCCTGGCCCATCCGCGTGCCGCCGGAGAGGTGTACTACATCACCGATCGGCCGGTCTACACCACCCGCCGGATCATCGAGGCCATGGCCCGGGCCCTGGGCTGTCCGTTGCGCCTGCTGCGCCTGCCGCGCCGGGTGGGCCCGGTGGCCCATGCCGTGGACCAGGCGCTGGCCGCAGCCGGCATCTACTGGCAGACGCTGCACCTGGTGGGCGAGTCGGACTGGCACGTGGGCGTCTCCTGCGAGAAGGCCCGCCGCGAGCTGGACTATCAGCCCGCGGTCGAACTTAGCGCCGGCATGCAGCAAGCCGTCGACTGGTGCTTTGCCCGCGGGCTGCTCCATCGGCCCAGCCAGGCCCGGGCCGCGTGAAACGGGCCCGGCGACGCAGATTCTGGCCCCCCCTTGTGCCCGAACGTGCTCGGCGTCATACTCGCGCCTTACCCGATTGTTTGTTATCTGCTGGCAGTCCCGGTGTCTCGTAGCGGAGAGCAGCGAAATGAAAGGCGATTCCCGGATCATCGGACGACTCAACGACCGGCTGGCCGAAGAACTCACGGCCATCAACCAGTACATGGTCCACTCGGAGATGTGTGCCAACTGGGGCTATGAGCGATTGCACGAGGCCATCGAGAAACGGGCCGTCGAGGAGATGCGCCATGCCGAGAAGCTGATCGAGCGCATCCTGTTTCTCGAAGGCACGCCGGTGGTCAGCAAGCTGAACGAAATCCGCATCGGCGAGACGGTTCAGAAGCAGCACGAGAACGACCTGGTTGCCGAGCGCGATGCCATCCGGGCCTACAATGAAGACATCGCCCTGGCCGCGGAGGTGGGCGACCACGGCACGCGCGAACTGCTCATCTCCATTCTCAAAGACGAGGAAGAGCACCTCGACTGGATCGAGGTGCAGCTCGACCAGATCGGCCAGATGGGCCCGCAGAACTACCTGGCCCGACAGACGTAGGGGCGGGCGAACGCCAGCGGCCCTCGGCGAGAGACTCCCCTCTCCCGCACCGCAAGATAGGTGCGCCACAGGCGAAGCTCCCCTCTCCCGCAAAGGCGGGAGAGGGGTCGGGGGTGAGGGCGGGCGGAAGCAGCAAGCGGTCGAATGTCGGTCACCCCAGACGTAGACGTAGGCCGAGACGAGTCGCGCAAGCGACGATGTTCCGGCGCCGGACAGTGCCGGAACGGCGCACCGCTTGTTCCGGCCTACGATACTTTCGGCCGAACAAGGTGGCCCGGTCGGGAGACCGGCCACAACGGCGGAAACCGGGCCACAACGGCGACTCACCGCGCGCAAACCGGAGGCTCACGCCTCCGGCTCGCCGAGGGTCTTCTACGCCGGGTTGGTGCCGGAAAGCCCGAACCGTGGGCGTCTACTCCGCCAGCGGTTTGACCCGGATGTTGCGGAAGCGGACCGTGCTGCCCGGGTCGTGGGCCTGAATGGCGAACGTGCCGCTGGAGAGGCGCCGGTCGAACTGGCCCGCCAGCGCCGAGTTGTCCTCCGGCTCGGTGTAATCGACCAGCTTGCGCCCGTCCACCGCCACGGTCACGTGTTTGCCGCGCACCGTGATGTGCATGGTGAACCACTCGTTGTCCTTGGCCGGCGGCGTGGTCACGTTGGCCACCTGATAGAGGCTGCCGGTCTTGATCGGGTCGCGCGCGTAGCTGTTGTTGACCTGCACCTCCAGGCCCTTGGCGGGCCAGCCCTGCTCCTGGTACTGCGTGTGGATGTAGATGCCGCTGTTCGAGCCCGGCGCGGTCATCACCTCGACCTTCAGTTCGAAGTGCCGGAAGTCGTGGTTCTGCACCTCGCCCGTGTAGAACAAGTGCCCGCGCGTGCCGTGGGCCGCGATCGCGCCGTCCTCGACGCGGAAGGCCTCGGGGTTCTCGGCCGCCTTCCAGCCGGCGAGCGACCGGCCGTCGAACAGGCTGATCCAGCCGTCGCCTTCTTCGGCTGCGGCCGCAGCAGAAACTGCCATCGCGCCCCAGCACGCCGCGGCCGCGCAAACGGCCGCCACCAAACATCGCTGCCAACCAGTGTTCATCGTCGTTCCTCCATCGTGGTTGAGTCAAACCATCGCCTTGAACCATAACCCAGTGCCGCGATCCCCGCTTGCCTGTGGCGTACGCGACGCTCCAGAATAGTCTAGCCGCCCGCAGTGCGTAGGGTGGGTCAAGCCGTAGGCGCAGACCCACCATTTTGCCTT
>CAYXPN010000344.1:0-5887 GCA_964467075.1 uncultured Planctomycetaceae bacterium | reverse complement strand
CGGATCAGGCTTTGGCGGAGCTGCTCGGCCCGCGCTTGGCCGGCCGCGGCGTTGTGCTGCCAGTTGCCCGCGAGGATCTGCTCGAATTCGCCCAGGAAGCGGTCGCGCACCTTGCAGGCCTCCTGGTGCCCGGCCTCGGCATAGGCCTTTAGCCGCGGCCAGCTCCGGTAGATCATCTCGTTGGAGCGCTTGGTGTCCTGGGCCCGGCCCGTGCCGGGCCGGTAGAGCGGCTCCACCGCGCGGACCCACGTGCGCGGCTCGCTATAGGCCTCCTCGGGCATCTCGGCCAGGAACCGCCAGACCCAGTAATACTCCTCGCTGAGCGGCTCCTCGGGCCGATAGACCCAGTCCCAGAGGCGGTCGCCGAGTTTCTTGGTGCCGCGCCGGGCCAGCCACCAGGCCGTGAAGAATTCCTGGAGCGTGCGGTTGCGCCAGAGTATCTGGTTCAACCCGCCCACACTCTGCCGGGCCACGTCCAGAAGCCCCTGGGAGAGCACGTCGTTCATGGCACCCAGGCAGTCGAAATCGTGTTCAAATAGTCGCTTGTCGGCCTCGGCGATCTCATGGACCGGCTTGTGCAGCAGCCTGGCAATTACCTTTTCGCGAAAGCGCGGGAATCGGCCGGGATCCACCCGATCGAAGTTCGGCACCCCGGCCGTCTGGGGACCGGCTGCGCCTTCCCGGGCCGGCGCGCGGGTCCGGGTGGCGGTCATCTGAAAGGCGATCGCGCCCAGGAGGTCCATGGCCCGGGAGAGCTGCCGGCCGGAGACCCTCTCCGGCACTGCCTCGCCCGGCAGCAGCCCCAGCGCGCGGGCCTCTGCCGAGTTGTTCATCCCCCAGGCGAGCATGTGCTGGATGGCCTCCCAATACACGTCCGCGGCCCGGGCGATCCGCGCCCAACGCTCCTCGGGCATCCCCCAGAGATACTCCAGCACCCGGGGCACCGAGAGAATCTCGCGCGCATCCTCTGGGAGCCGGTCGAAGCGGTCGCGGCCCGCGTCATCCCGGCCCAGGAACCGCCGCTGCTGCGCTTCGGTAAACTCGTCGAGCCTGACGTACTGCCACCCGAGCCTTGAATCGTCGAACAGCTCGGTCCAGTATCGCACGAGCGCGTGCGGCCGGGCGCTGAGGATCAACCGGCAGGGCTGCCACTGGGGGGCTTCCAGCAGATTCCGGATCAACCTGACGGCCGTGCCGTCTGCGTCGGCCTGATCCAGGCCGTCGAACAACAGCACCAGGCGCCCCTGGGCCCGCAGCCGGCGGATGGCCTGGGCCGCCTGGCTGCGCGATCGCTCGTCGTCCCGGCCGCGGCTCAACTGCTCCACCAGGACCTCGTCGATAAGCTGCCGGCCGGTCACCGGCATCGAACCGCCCAGGGGCACCCAGAAGGCCACCGTCAACGAGCCCGGGCGATTCAAGACCGCATGCAGCCATCGTATGGTGACCGTCTTGCCCATGCCCGCGTCCGTGGTGATCACCAGCCGCTGGAGCGGAACCGCGGCCCCGCCGGCGCCCTCGGCCCGGTCCAGCGCCACGGCATAGCGATCGATCGCTTGCCAGGCGTCGTCGGTGCCGGCTGCGCTGCGCGGGCCCTCGCCGGGGCCCTGTCGCTGGGCGCGGAAGCACTCGGGCCGCAGGTGCTCCCCGCGGTTGTCTACGTCCTTGAGGATTCGCATGCCCTGGTCGGCGATAAACGGCGGCCTGTGATTCATGATCGAGCCCGGGGGTCTTTCTCGGGAAACCGGGGGACTGCCTGGCCGGGGCCTGTCGGCGTGGCATGACAAAAAACGGCGTGCCAACAGCCTTGAATCTAGCACCCCGCCCTCTTCTTTCAAGGCACCCAGCCGGTGCGAACCATCGGGCCCAGGTGCCTTTGTCTGGGTGCCGGCGGTCGTTTTGGCGCAGGCGCCGTGCCCGCGCGCCGCCGGCTGCCCTCTGGAGATAAGGAGGACCTTCCGATGCAAACTGTCAGGGAGCTGCGACGGCGCGAGCCCGATGTGGTTCGCGTCTCCGAGCGGCTCGCCGAGGAAGCGCGCAAGTGGCAGGGACGCCCCGCGGCAAAGGCGAGCCCGCCGGCCCGGCCGGGCACCTCCGTGACGGCCCGGAGCGTTCGGTTCGACCGCGACTAGCGGTCCGCGCTGGCGGTCACCGCGCCCGCAGCGCAAGCGGTGTGGGGAGCGGCTGCATTCCTTGCTCGCGCTGCGGGCCTTTTTCGGCGGTGAAGCGCGTGAATTGCAACTCGGAGTTTGCCTGCCATGAGATCGCCCTACTGTCTCGGTCTGCTGCCTGCTGTCTGGTGCCGCGATATCCCGCGACTTGCGCAGACTCGTGCCCCGGGCGTGGCCCGGTTGACCCGCAATTACACGTGCGGCCAACGGGAGCTGCTCGCGCACCGGCTCGACGCGCTGCCCGCGGAAGGCCGTGGTGCGCGCTTCGGCCCGCGCACCGATCTGCTGCTGGTGCAACTGGACGCTGCGATGGCCCCTGAGGCGGCGCGACAGATGATCGCCCGGTTCGGGGTTCTGCCCACGCAACTGGTGGTTGCCCTGGCCCTGGGAACAGACCGTGCCGCGGGGCAATGGGTCGGCGTGGTCTGCGAGGGCGGCCGCCTGGTGCCGCTTGAGCAAATCAGTCTCGTGGGCCCGGGCATGCTCAAGATCTGCGTGGAAGGGCCGGCGCCCGACCCGGGCCCGCTGGACGGGGAGCTTTGGAGCCGGACGCGCGGCGCACTGGGAGAGGCGACGCATCGCACGGTCCGTCAGAGCAGTGTCGCCGTCATCGGGCTGGGACGAAACGGCTCGGCATGCGCCTTGACGCTGGCCATGCTGGAGGTCCGGCACCTGGTCTTGATCGACCATGACCTGGATGAGCTGAGCAACCTGGATGCGACAGTCGGGGCAACACTCGGGGGGATTGGCAAGCCCAAGGTCAACAATCGCCTGCGCGCGCTGCGGCGCGTTCGGCCGGGCGGTCTCACGGTTACCGCGGTGGCCCGCTCCGTGCTCGACGCGGACGTGCTTGAGCATCTGCGGGCCGTGGACCTGATCGTGACCGCGGTGGACCAGGACGCGGCCCGCCTGGCCGTGGCCCGCTGGATCAACGGTCCGCCGCACCTGGGCAAGGTGCACCTGGACATCGGCACCGGCGTATTCCGCCAAGGGGACCGGCGCGAGATGGGGGCCGATGTGAGGCTATTCCTGCCCGGTCAGGCGTGCGTGGGCTGTCTCGGGGGCCTGCGCAACCCGGACGAAGCGCGTTACCTGGCCGCGGCCCCGGCTGGGGCCTTGCCGACGCAGCCCCGGCCGGCGTGGCATGAAGGGCGGGCCGGGTCGCTCATTACGATCAACCAGGTGGCGGTGAACCTGGGGATTCAGCTCTGGCTCGATCTGCTCTCCGGGCGGGTCGACGAGAGCCGCTGGTACCAGTTGCGTTGGGCCGACGACGGGAGCCCAACGATCCAGCCGGGCGGCCCGCCCGCGGCCCGGTGCGAAATCTGCCGGAAAGCCGAGAATTTGTAAGTGATTGCAATTTCAGGGATTAGGGCGTAAGCTTTGCCCCCGGCGGGGAAATCTTTGGGGAGAGTGTGCGCGGACAGGTGCCTTTGATGTGGGTAGAGGCCCGGCGGCCTGTCAGTTCGTGGGCCCGTCAGTCTGGCTTCGGACATAGGGGATCGCATGATGTGTCGCAGGACGCCAGATGAAGCGCTGATCAAGCAGATTGCCGTTTTCATCAGCAGTCACTTCAAATTGCCTGGCAGGGCCAGCGGAAATCGCAAGGGCAGGCCTCCGGGCCAACTCCGGGTGTTGATCGGGCAGTTGCGTCATGATTATGATCCTGGCGTGATCACCTGCTGGTTGTGGTACGGCACACAGCCTGGCCAAGGTCTGCCGCCCATGACACTCGCCTGGGCAGCGCTGATCGAGGGCCACTTGGCCCTGGGGAGCTGCAACTGCGCAGAGGAGGAACAGCGGCGCCGGCCCGACCGGCGAAGCGACTACATCCAGCAGAAGCAGGAGCGTTGCTCTCAGACACACGCGCTGGCCTGGCAACCGAACTCCGGACTGCCGCGGGATAAGTTTGTGTATCGAGCGGCAGTCGGCGTGAAAGAGCCCATGTGCGAGATTCGGGGATTCATCGATTCAATGCTCTTCCCGTTGATTGTGACGCCTGGCGAGCGAAAGCTCACCTGGGAGCGGGTTACAGGCCGAGACGGCAAGCTCAAGACGATCGTCGTGGAATGGGACGCCACCGGACAGTTCTACGATCCCGATGGACGAGTCGCTGCTACACCCCAAACAACACGCCGACGCGTGCTGATCTGCCGCAAGTGTGGGACGTTCGTTGGAAAAGGGGGCAACGATGTTTGCCATGACGGCCACCACCTTTGGGAGTTGGCCTCCTTGGACTTGGACGACGAGGAGCTGCAAGGGGATGTGAACGCACGCATGCAAGACATCCCCATCAGTTGCTGCGCCAACGACGACAAGAATCGGCGGCCGCACATCTGGCACCCGGACGGCCCGGTCAGGTGCCCGGCCTGCGGCCTGCGGCGTCGCACCGGAAAAAAATACAAGAGCATCCGCGTCTACGTCCCGCTCGACGATGAGCTGTTTCCGCCCTAGAACGAGGCCCTTATTGATCCTTGCGTAGCCAATGAGCGAGGCCGACCATCGGGAGGCCGGAGAACACGGCATGACGCTCGACGGGCGCGATCGTTGTCAATGCAAACATCAACAAGCCTTGTGCGAAGGTACCACCCTTACATGAAACTAAGGTGAGCCATCATGGCCATTACAGAAACCAATCAGTTCTTGCACACGCTCGATAGGCTCCAGGGCGAGTTAGCGCTGGAGGCCGGAAGCTCGTGCAGTTCCGCTCATGAGAACATCTTCGTTTCGGTCGTGGCGGGGCTGTTCGAGGACAATCCGTCCCGGCACCTGGTCACGCTCGGCTGGGGCGTGCCGCCGCGCAGCGCCGTCCAGGATTTGCCCTGCGCAGTCCTTTCAGAAGACAGCAGCCAGGTGGTCTCGGCCCACCGCACCGATGGCCTGGGCCAGTTTCAGGTCGACCTGGAGCCCGGCCGCTACACGCTGCATTTTGTCACTGAGGTGCGCAGCCCAGTCGATATCGAAGCCCTGCTGCAACTAGGAGACGAGGCCGCCTTGGAATTCCTGCAAGACTGCCTGGCGGACGAGCAGACGCTTGCAGACTTGCGGAGGCAGATTCAAACCTGCCTCGAAGAACGGCAGCGCCAGACAGATCGGCTTGCTCGGCTGATCGCCGAGTTGCTCACCGCATACCGCGAGCACGGGCCAGAGGCCACGCGGGCGGCAGTGGCCAAAGTGCCGTGGACCGAAACGCCGACTTCAGTACCGACACTGGTCTTTAGCATGTCGACCAGGTCCGCCCCGCCGACAAAAGAGCCCGGGCCGCGGAGCGTGACGCCGCCTGGCCTGCCGGCGATCGAGGTGGTCAGCGACGAGGTCAGGATCCGCCAATTCGCCCGTGAAGTCCCCTTCGGCGTCGTACGCGTGCTGGCCAAGGGAAAGTCGACCGGGCTGCTCTTGGGCACGTGCCTGGTGGCAATGCCTGAGTACCGGACCGCGGCAGGCGAGGCCTTCTGTTCGGCCGATATCGGTGTGGCCGAGGTCTTGGGATCCGAGAGCGATCCGCTGGGGGTCGATTACTACGTGGTCGCGGCCGCTCCCACTACGTTCGCGTGGTTTCCAGTGGACGAGGTCGAGGAACTGGGCGGACGGCCGGACGTGACCGGCAACGCCGAACTGAAACGCAAAGTCTCACGGTTGATCGACGAATTGAAACGATAGCACGAGGGCCAGATCGGAAGAGCACACGTCTGAACTCCAGTCACGCCAATATCTCGTAT
>CAYXPN010000343.1:0-5893 GCA_964467075.1 uncultured Planctomycetaceae bacterium | reverse complement strand
ACCACTCTGATTCGCGTGTGTGCAACCACGCACCCTACCGGCTGAGTCATTGCGCGGCAGCGGACACCGCAGCCGCAAGCTCGTAAACCCGCCGGATGTAGGGCCGGACGTCGGCCGTGCCGGCGGGGCGATAGCGCCGGTTGCTCTCCATCACGTCCATCAACGTCTGGATCGTGTCTTCGGCTTCGGCAGCCACCAAAGGATCGATGCCCGTGCGGCGCGCAGGATCGGCCAGGGCGGCGCGCAGGTACAAGATGGCCTCGGTCACCTGGAGCCCCTCGCGCAGGGCTTCGAGCTGCGGGCTGGGGGCCGCGCCGTCGGGGCCCGGGGAGACGAACGCCCCGCCGCTGCCGTGGATGTTGCCGAAGCCCACGTAGACGCCCAGCGGCGAGCGCTGTCTGCCCCGGTCGTCGGTGAGCACGCTCCAGTAGTCGAAGGTCAAAAAGGCGACCCCGCCGTAGCCCGCGGCAATGCGTCCCAAGGGCGCCATGGTCAGATAGTCGGTCGCCACCGACGTAACACCGTCGCGCTTGATCACCTCGAACGGGCAGTCGGCCACCAGCGAGCGCCGCGTGATGTTCCGCCGCACCTGGCTGGCGTGGCCCAGGATCAGGCCGCCGGGCTGCGTGCGCTCTTCGGGCGACTGGCCCCAGTTGCGCACGCTGCTGCCGTGCGTGGCCACGCGCCAGTAAACGTCCGGAGCGATCCGCTTAAAGAACGCCACGATCTCCTCGGTGGGCAGATTGTCGCCGCCGGTGCCCCAGAGCAGGCGCGTCCTGCTCCAGCCCAACTCGGCCAGGATTTGCTTCATGCCCGCGTACACATCGGCCCACGTCTGCTCAGTGCCCGGCTGGGTGTAGACGGGCATTTCGGCGGGCACGAGCCGGTCGCCGTCGAGCAAGCGCACTTTGAGCGTCTTGCACATCCACTTCTGGTCGCCGCCGTCGCGGCCGAAACCGCGCCGCGAGACCGAGTAGTTCCACACCTGCACCGCGAGCTGGCGCGGCGGCCCCGCGTGCTCGTCGTACAGCTCGAGGTAGCGGCGCACAAAGCGGAAGTCGGGCACGTAGCGTCCGCCTTGCTTGCGGAAGACGATGGCCGGATGGTCGCCGAACCAGTCTTCGCCGATCGCCGAGACGCTCAACAGCGTGTTGCCGCCGTAGGCCATCAGGGCCATCGACTTTTCGAGCAGCTTGAAGTGCTCCTCGGACCACAACGGCACCTGGTAGTGCCGGGCGACCGACTCGGGGCAGTGCAGCAGGCAGACCGTGGTGCCGAAGTCGCGCACGTCGTGCAGCGTCCAGTCGTAGACGGTCAGCTCCACCGGCACGCGCGCCGGGGTGTCCAGTTCGGTGATCGAGAGCGTCCCGCGATACTGCCCGGCCGCGGCGTTGCTGGGCACGCGCGCGGTGAGCCAGATCGGCAGGCTTGTGGTTGGACCCGGCGGCTTGGGGAGCAGTTGGGGAATCTTCTCGTCCGCGGTGGCGTAGCGAATCTCGACGCAGCGGGAACTCAGGACCGCGCCGGTGTCTGTTTTCAGATCGCTCAAAGCGGCCGACACATGCTTGAGTTCCGTTGCGGCACCAACGACAAGTTGGCCCGACGAAACGCCGCCCCGAGGAGCGGCCAGGCGCACCGGGCGCAGGGGCTCCAGCGGATCGCCGCACTGGAAATCCACGCCGGGACGCAGCAACGTGTTGCAGTTCCAAATCTGCAAGTCCGGCACGGCCCCGGTGTTGGCCACCAGCCGGCTTCCGGCCGGCGCGGTGAGCAAAAGGCTTTCGACGCCGCAGGTGCCCCAGGCGTTTTTGCCCACCGCGGGGTTCCAACCCGAGTTGGCATCGGCCATGTGGGCCGCGGGCAGTGCCGCGCGATGGACTTCCACTGCCAGGACGTTCGTGCCCTTGTACAACAGGTCGGCTGGCAGATCGACCCCGAGCGAGCGGAATCGTTTCCGGTAGTGCTCCAGCAAGTCGGCCCGCGGCTCGCGATTCTCCGCGACCGGCGGCAGGGCCCGGCCGTGGGGGCCAAATGAAGCCTCCTGGGGATAATCGGCCGCCAGCGTAAGCGGCTCGATCTTGGCCCGCGGCATGTGGCCCCTGGCCACTTCCTCGCCGTTGAGATACACCACCACACCGCCCCGGTAGGTCAGCTTCAGCGCAAGCTGCCCGGCACGAGCCGGATCGCTCACCCCAAACCGGAGTCGGCCGCAGAGCAGGTAAACCTCCGGCGCCTTGCCGTAGCCGTAACCGGCAAAGGGCGGCCCGACGTGGCGTGCCCAGTGGGAATCATCGAAATCGGTCGCCGTCCAGTCGGGCGGCGGGGGCGGCGTGGGGCGGGTGAAGCTGTCGCGAATCCACCGCGTGCCCGATTCCCCCACGCTGTAGCCTCCGCCAAGATCGTACTTGCCGTCGGCCACCGTGGCCGGCGTGCGCCACGCAGCGTGGAATCGCCAGAAGGATTGGTCGGAGAGCACGACAATCGCGTCCGGCTCCGTCTGGCCCGATTCCGTCGCGCCCAGCGCAGGCGCATAGCATAGGACAAGAATCGCAGCAAAGCTTAAGAGCCTATCCCGGAACCTGTCGGGAGACCTTCGGTCGAGGCCAGTGGCTCGGTCGGGAGACCGGCCACAACGGGCTCTTGCGACAGGCTGCAAGGCTTGTAAGCGAGTTTTTTCCCCAATCGTGCGTCGAGGCCCGGGTGGCCGGGGCTGGAGCGAAGCGAAGCCCCGGGGAGTCATTCCTTCGCAGGTTCTAATGAGATTCTGTTTGACCAGCATGTTCGTGCGCGCGTTGTGTCGGGGGATGAAGGGAGATACGGGAAGTTGCCTGCAAGCGGCGATGTGCGCCCCGGTAACAGTCTAAGCGGAGATCGGCAAAGGTTGCACGGTCGGGGCTGGGGAATTTCGAACGATCGGATTGGGAGGAAAGTGCGTACCTGCACGCCGGGTGCCACCCTACGCCGTTAACCGCCGGGGCGGGGACATTGCTATAAACATGGGCTGGACAAGAGGTTACCGTTTCTTGTGCGTGAACCGAAAACTGGCAGCCTCCCACCGGAAAGGAGTCCGGCATGTCCAGCCCATGTGGTCGAGAGAATGGCGTTGTGGTTCCCAATCACGAGTCGTTGCGACGGGTGTTGAGTTGGCTGTTGCCGCCGGCCATTTTCGCAGCTTGTCGAGGCGGCGACAAGTGGAAGCCACGCGCCCTGGCGTTTGCCGCCATGCTCTGGGCCTGGGGGGGAGGAGGCCGGGCTGAAGCAGCGGTTCGCCGCGGCCCGGAAGGTGGCGGCCAAGATCTTTCGGCGGCACGAGTTGGGCAAGACCTATCAGGGATTTACCAAGGCCTTGGCGGCCTGGCAGCAGCAACTGCGGGAGGTGATTCTGCCGCGTTTCTGGCAGTTGATCCAGGAGTCCGGCAAGGCGTTTTGGGAGGTAGCCGGCTGGGTGGTGTTTGCCGCGGACGGCAGTCGGGTGGACACTCCGCGGACCAAGGCCAACGCGCGACGCTTCCAGCCGGGCAAGAAGCGCAAGCCGAAGCCGCGGAACCGCAAAGGCCGGACGCCGCGCGTGACCAGAGCGGCGCGCCGCGCGGTGCGCCGCCGCTCGAAAGCCGCCCGCAACTACCCACGCAAGAAGAACGAACGACCCGCGGGCAAGCCGCTCCTGCTCCACGCCACGCCTGAGCAAATCCGCCAAGCCAACGAACTTAAGGCCCGTCAGCAAGCAAACCGGTTAACGGCGTAGGGTGGCCACGTATGGATTCGTTTTGAGACAAAGCCTGGCAGTGCTTGCTGTCGTTTCTCTGGATAAACAAGAGCAATCAACGGTTTGTGCGAGAGCCGAAAACAGATTGTGAAACCACTTCTATGGCCTTTGCGCGCTAAACAGCAGACTCGCCCTGGTGCCGTTCCACCGGCTGGTTTGCCTCGTCCCACATCTGGATGCCCATGAAACGGCAGAAATGGTCCAGCTCCTTGGTAATGTCGCCGTAGCAGGTCACCCGGTGAAGGCCGTATGACCAGTTCTTCCAAAGTGAAGTCACGTCGCCGTCGACGCGCACGGTAATCTTCGTCCGGCAGCCGCGGTCTACGTCGGGAACATCCACGATCTGGCCGGTGAAATACGGCATCCGGTCGAGGCCGACGAGCTTCGCCTGGGTCACCTTCTCGCCCGTCCGCATCTTCACCTGAGGGACCACCCCCTCTTGCCGTTCCATGATGCAGCGGAGCTTGTAAGGCGCCGCAGGGCCGCCAGGGCCGTCCATCTTCCTCGTGCCCAGACAGTGCGCCAGGACGATGCTGCCGTTCGACTCGTCCACCGTGGGATCGCTGATGAAGCCGGGGCGTCCGCAGAGGCCCTGGAAGATGATGTGCGTCATGGCGCATTGGAGGTCTGACTCGCAGATGCCCCCGAGACCCATGTCGTTAAGCCGCGTAAACCCGATGCAGGGAAAGGCGTAGCCCTGGCAGAGCGGTCGGTACATCGTGCCGTAGCAGTCCGCGGTCATCACCGTAGCCTCTTCTTCATCCAGCAGTTTCTCGAAGGCCAAGGCGAGCTTGCACGACTTGACGATCTCTGCTTCGGTGGGCTCGATGATTGCCGTCGCACCTTTGATCCATCGCTCGGCTTCGGCCTTCGCCAGCCCGTCGTCCACCGCATCGCAGGTCTCCAGCACACGCTCCAGGCCGATGGTCTTGATCTCCGTGCCGAATTTCTCTTGGACCATCGCGTTGTACTGGCCGGGCGATCTCGTCGTCAGGTTCAAGATCTTGGCTTCTCGCAGATGATGAACGGCTCGGAAAGGCCGCACCGCGACGGCCAGTTGGCTAAGGTCGCTGGTCAGCAGGCAGCCCATTTTGGCGCCCAACGGCTCTTTTTGAAGTGCGCCGAAGTAAGTCCACTCATGTCCGGAGTAGGGCAGCGCGAAGACCATCGTGGGACGTCCCGCGCCGAGTATCTCGCGAAGAATGGGAGTGATCCCCATGTTCAGGTGAATTGCCAGCACACCATCCACTTCGAGCAATCCTTCTTTGAGGGCTGCGACCTGCTCGCGCGAAGTGATCAGTTGATCGACGACGAAATCCACGTCGGCCAGCTCATCCTGAAGCTCGGCAAACTCCGCGCCGTAGCGTTTTACCTCCTCTTCCAAGTTCAGATCAGGCTTGGGCCACGCGCGCGTTGCGGGATTCCCCATGTAAAGCCGGGCAACTTTGACTTTACCCTTTCGGCAGCCCGGGCTGATCACCTTGCGGTGTTCCGGTTCACCGCCGAATGACGCCAAGCTCCTCAGTCCGCAGCACAGCGCACCCCCGGCGATCGTCAACGCAATGAACTCTCTCCGCTTGATCTCGGCTGGCATGGCTTCTCTCCTTACCTGAGAACCTCAGAATGGCAGAAGAATTCCCGCTCTGTGACAATGCTCCAAAACCACTCAGCCCAACATTGTACCATCCGCGTTTGCCGCTGTCTCCCGAGGTCGAGTGGAATTCGTGGCCGTCCGGCTCGCTGGGGAATTGCCGGCACGGGATGCGGCCGCGGGAGGTGACCCCGCGCGTTCACTTCATGATACTCCGGTGACCGACGTGGGGGTGTCGTACCTCAGCACGCTTTCTCATTTGCGCATTCTGATCCTTTCCGGCACTCGGGGGACCGACGCAGGCCTCGAACACCTCACGGAGTTCAGGCAACTTGAGAGCGTGGATTTGTACAGGACAGCCGTGACCAAAGAAGGCTGCGAAAAGCTCCACCGGGCTTTGCCGAATTGTGTGATCGATTCAGATCACGTTGTCATCGAGCCTTAGAGGACTGATCGCGGCGGCACGAGGGTTACGACCGCGCCGGCAACATGATCCGCGTCCCCAAGCCGGACGGCTCGGGCGGGTATTTCCTGGT
>CAYXPN010000342.1:0-5927 GCA_964467075.1 uncultured Planctomycetaceae bacterium | reverse complement strand
GCTGTTCTCTGCGCGCTGCGGCGGCGCCGTCGCAGCGCGGTAAGCAGGAAGCTCCTATCGCGCAAGCACAAAGCATACAAAGAGTTCCGGCCATGGCGCGTTGTCTGATCGGGTTGGGATCGAACCAGGGGCCGTGCCGTGAACTGCTCGAACGGGCCGTCGCCTCTCTGGCCGCGGCGCCTGAGGTGACCCTTATCGCGCGCAGCGCGTGGCACGAATTCCCGCCCGCGGGCGGGCCGGCGGGCCAAGCCGCTTTTCTAAATGGCGCCGTGCTTCTGGAGACGTCGCTGGGACCCCAGGCGTTGCTTGCGCTCGTGCAGCAGATCGAGCACCAACTGGGTCGCCGACGCCGAGAGCGCTGGGGCCCGCGCCCGATCGACATGGACCTGCTGCTGTTCGACAGCGTGGTGTGCTCCACCGCCGCGCTGATCCTGCCCCACCCGCGCATGGCCTGGCGGCGCTTCGTGCTTGAGCCCGCGGCCGAAGTGGCGCCCGAAATGGTCCATCCGTGCATCGGCTGGACCGTGGGCCGGCTGCTCGACCATCTCGACACCACGCCACTCTACGTGGCGATCACCGGCGGCATCGGCGCCGGCAAGACCGCACTGGCGGATTGTCTGGCCGAACGATTCCACGCCTGGACGGTGGGCACCTGGACCGATCCGCACCGGCTCGAGGCGTTCTACCGCGATCCGGCTTCTCATGCCTGGCAGACAGAGTTACAATTCCTCGAAGATCGCACCGCGTTGCTGGCACGCAGCAAGCCTCCCGGGCCGATGGGCGGGGAGTGCTGGGTGAGCAATTTCTGGTTCGACCAGTCGCTGGCGTTTGCCCGCGTGTGGCTCTCCGACGCGCAGTTTGCCCGGTTCGAGCAGAACTGGCGCCGCGCCCGGCAGCAGGTGTTCCAGCCCAGGCTGATCGTGCTGCTCGATTTGCCGGGCGAGACGCTTCGAGAGCGCGTGCGGGCACGTGGTCGGCCGGGCGAAGCGGAGCTGTTTGCGGAGCAGTTGGAAGCTATCCGGCAATCGGTTCGCGCTGAGGCAACCTCAGCGGGCAAGGGGCCGCTGTTGGTCTGGCAGGACGAAGACCTGGAGGCGGCGTGCGACGAAGTGGGCGCGGCCCTGGCGGCCATGCGCTGACCCAGCGCCGCAGGATGGCTGTACCGCAGGGATAACTCGGCGGCCACGAGCCGCGGGCAACTTGACGGGCAAGCGGTTTGCGGATTGCGGGATTTGGTCATTGCGCATTGGTCATTGGGGATTTCGGGGCTTGGTGATTGGCACTTGGTGATTGGTTATTCCTGCTTTCCGCTTTCGGCGCGTCCACGGTCGGCCCAGCCGAACCGCGAGCTGACGCTCGCGGCTCGCCACGCGCCGACTTGCGACTTTCGAGTTCCGACCATGACCAGTCCTCAGCCCCAAGTGGTGACCACGGTGGCCGAGTTGCGCCGCACACTCGCGCCGGTGCGCAAGGCCGGCCGACGTATCGGCCTGGTGCCCACGATGGGCGCGTTGCACGAGGGCCATTTGAGCCTGGTACGCGCGGCTCGGGCCGAGTGTGACTGCACGGTAGTGTCGATCTACGTCAACCCTACGCAGTTCGGGCCCCGGGACGATTTTGCGCAGTATCCGCGCACGCTGGAGCAGGACCTCGAAGCGCTGGCCCACGAAGGCGTGGAGCTGGGGCGGGCGCCGAAGGACGAAGAAGTCTATCGGCCGGGCCATGCGACGTTCGTGGAGGTGGCCGGCGTGGCGCGGCCGCTGGAGGGCGAGTGCCGGCCGGGCCACTTTCGCGGCGTGGCCACCGTGGTGCTCAAGCTGCTGGGCATGGTGCAGCCCGATGCAGCCTATTTCGGCCAGAAGGACTATCAACAGGCGCTGGTGGTCCGGCGGATGGTCGAAGACCTGGACGTGCCGGTGGAAGTGTGCGTTTGTCCCACGGTGCGCGAACCGGACGGGCTGGCCATGAGTTCGCGCAACGCCTACTTGAGCCCCGCCGGCCGCCAGCGCGCGCTGGTGCTCTGGAAGAGCCTCCAGCGCGCGCGGCAACTGGTCGCCGCGGGCCGGCGCGACACGGGGCAGGTGATGCGCGAGATGCGCGAGATCATCCACACGGCCGAAGACGCGCGGATCGACTACGTGGCCCTGGTCGATCCGCTTTCGCTTGAGCCGGTGGAAGCAATCGACGGCCCCACGCTGGCCGCGGTAGCCGTGCGGATCGAGCAGACCCGCTTGATCGACAACTGTCTGCTCGAGCCCCCGGTCCGCGAACCGTCGAAATCAGCATCCGACGACGCGGCCGAATGACAAGCAGGATTTCACTCCCACAGAACGGCCGGCCTCATGCACTCCACGCTCTTCCACATTCCGCAGCAGATCGGCCCGGTGCCGCTGTTGGGCTTCGGTGTGTTGCTGGGCGCCTGGGCGGTGCTGAGCCTGGCAATACTGATCTGGCTGGTGCGCAAGTACGGCCTGAATAGCGAGACGCTCAGCAACGTGCCCTTGCTGCTGCTCCTGGGCGCGATCATCTGGTGGGTGTTGCCGCGCCTGTGCGATGAGCACGGGTTGCCGGTCAGAAGCTACGGGGTGATGATGCTCGTGGCCGTGGTGGCCGCCGCCGGCCTGATCGCCTGGCGTTTGCACCGTTTCGGGCACAATCCCGAGCTGGCCGTCTCCGTGGCGCTCTGGGCGGTGTTGCCGGGGGTCGTCGGCGCGCGGGTGTTCTTCGTGATCGAATACTGGGACAAGCTGTTCCGGCCGGTTTTCGTGTCCGAGCACGGCGGCTTGTTGGCCGGATTGGGCGCACTGGTGAATGTCTCCCGCGGCGGGCTGGTGATCTACGGCGCGGTGTTGGGCGGTGCGCTGGGCCTGCTGGTTTTTGCGCGCCGCGGCGGGCTGCCGGCCTGGGCCGTCGGCGACCTTGTGGCCCCCGCGCTGTTGCTCGGGATGGCGTTGGGGCGCGTGGGGTGTTTCTTGAACGGCTGCTGTTTTGGCGGGGTGTGTGAGTGTGCCTGGGCCGTGAGCTTCCCGCCCGACAGCCCACCCTATCCGGTCCAGGCGGCCCGCGGCCAGTTCTACGGCTTCCGGCTGGGCGAGTCGGCAGAGGCCAAGCCGATGGTCCTCTCCGTGCTACCGGATTCGCCTGCGGCGCAAGCGGGCTTGCAGCCGGGCGATCTGATCGAGCGCATCAACGGCCGGGCCGTGCAGAGTCTTGACGGCGCTGAGCAGCTTGTGGCGGATGCCTTCGGGCAGGGCAGCCGGCTCGAGCTGAAGCCGGCCGGGCGCGAGCCGCTCATGCTGCCCGCGCTCGTGCCCCCGGCGCGGAGTCTACTCATCCATCCCACTCAGCTCTACAGCGCGATCAATGCATTGCTGTTGTGTCTGGTGTTGCTGGCCTGGGAGCCGTTCGCGCGGCGCGACGGCGAGCTGTTTGCCCTGCTGCTGACGATCTACCCGGTCACACGCTTCCTGATCGAGATGGTGCGCGACGATGAGCCGACCATTTGGATCACCGGGCTGACGATCTCGCAAAACGTAAGCCTCCTGCTGCTCTGCGGCGCAGCGGGTTTCTGGTGGTATCTCTCGCGCCGCCCGCGGCAGAAGACCTGGGCCTGACGCGCTCTGCCGGATTTGGCCGGTCACCCCCCGGGGATGAACCCCGGGGCTCGCTTGCGCACGGTTGGCGCCGTCTTGTTGAGCCCGTAGGGTGGGTCAAGCCGTAGGCGCAGACCCACCAAGAAAGCCTTGTCGGTGGGTCTCGCTTTTTGCTCGACCCACCCTACAAATCGGGCCCTCCCGGGGACAGCGCGAAACAGCGGCACCCACGAATTGCGCACGGTGATTCAGGCATCCAGCTTGGCGCGTTCGCGCCCGGCCTTGGGCCCGCGGTAGTTGGGATTGGGCCTGGGCATCTTGGCTCCGACCGATTCGAGCCACTCCGAGAGCACCTGGTCCAACTGGCGGACCTTCTCGGGCATCTGGTCGGCCAGGTCGTGCTGCTCGCTCAAATCCTCGGCCAGGTTGTAGAGTTCCCGGCGCCCGCTGGCATAGAAACGGATCAGCTTCCAGTCGCCCTGGCGCACGATGCTGTAGGGCTCCAGCGAACCGCGATAGTGAGGAAAATGCCAGAACAGGGCGTCGCGCTCGACGCGGCCCGACCGCCGCAAAAGCGGCACGATGCTCACGCCGTCAACGGGCCGATCTTCAGGCAACTCCCGGCCGGCCAGCTCGCAGAGGGTGGGAAAGAAGTCGATGCTGGTGACCGGCGCGTCGCAGGTGCTCCCCGGCTCGATCACCCCCGGCCAGCGGACGATCAGAGGCACGCGGATGCCGCCTTCATAGGGAAAGCCCTTGCCCGATCTCAACGGCGCATTGTCCGTCGGCCCGAGCAGCCCGCCGTTGTCGGAGGTGAAGATCACCAGCGTGCGCTGCGAGAGGCCGGTCTCTTCCAGGGTCTGGAGGAGGCGGCCCACAGAATCGTCCACGCTCTCGACCATGGCCGCGTAGACGGCGTTCTTGTGGTTGGTTTTGGGCTTGGCCTTGTATTTGGCCACCACTTCGTTTTTGCCCATTAGCGGCGTGTGGACGCAATAGTGGCAGAGATTCAGAAAGAAGGGCTCGTCGCGGTGGGCGCGGATGAAGCGCACGGCCTCGTCGGCCTCGCGGTCGGTCAGATACTCGCCGGCCCGTCGCGGCGGCAGGTTGGGAATCTCGTAGTAGGGCCGATTCGATTCATAAGGATCGAAGTAGCTCGGCGGCTGGCCCAGGTCGCAGCCGCCGTGGTTGAAGTGGTAGCCCTGCTTCTCAGGAAAATGGGCCTCCTGGCCCAGGTGCCACTTGCCGATGTGGCAGGTCACGTAGCCGGCTGGCCGGAGCGCTTCGGCGAGCGTTAGCTCGTCGAGCTCCATGAACAGGGCGTTCTCCGGGCAGAGCAGCGCACGGTTCGCCGTGCCGGTATAACCGCTGGGGTTCTTGCCGTCCGGCCCGATGATGCCGCCCTGGAAGCGGGCGCGAATCCAGTCGGTCACACCCAGGCGCGCCGGATAGCGACCCGTTTGCACTGCGGCCCTCGTGGGCGAACACACGGCACAGGCCGCGTAGGCGTTGGTAAAGCGCATGCCCTGGCGCGCCAGTCGGTCGATGTTGGGGGTTTCATAGTAGCGGCTTCCCTGGCAGCCCAGGTCGGCCCAGCCCAGGTCATCGACCAGCACCAGCACGAAATTGGGCGGCGGCGGGTTTGCGGCTTCGAGTGAGGCAGACCAGCCTACGATGCCCAGGACCGCCGTTGCCGCAATGAAGAGCGCCAGTCCGGGCGCCGGGCGGCCCTGGGTCCGAAGCATGTTGGTGTGCATGATTGTCCGTCCTTTCTGTGGGCTGCGCCAAGCAAGTCTGCCGGTCCTGCGTTCGCAAGACCCCCCATCCGCGGCGCACATTATAGACGCTCGGCCGCGCGTTCGCCAGTTGTTGCCAGGCGCGAGCGTTGGAGTAGGGGCGACGCATGCGTCGCCCCTACCGGTGTTGGGTGCCACTGCTGGCTTGTCCAGCAGTGCTGAACGCACGGTTGGGCAAGCCAACCGTGGCACCCCACAGTTTAGCTCGTAGGGTGCGTGCTTGCACCACTGCTGTAAACATCTTTCGGGAGTGTTCGGCCAAGGCTCGTACCCGCGGCGTGGTTCGCGTTGCGCCGACCGAGTCAACGCCGAAGGCGTTGGATTCCAAAGCCCGGGGTCAGCGGCCGCCAGGCCGCGCCACCCCGGGTTTCAGGCCGCGAGTAAGAACTTGTAAGAGTATTACTTCCCGGGGCTTCGCTTCGCTCCAGCCCCGGCCACCCGGGGCTGCGCATCGAATTCGGCAAACAATTCCTTTACAAGTCCTAACCGTTCACGGGCCGCTGCCCGTTTTCGGGCCATTTCGCGTGGATAGTCGCCT
>CAYXPN010000341.1:0-6050 GCA_964467075.1 uncultured Planctomycetaceae bacterium | reverse complement strand
AACCCGCACGGTGCGTGCTTTGCACGCACGCGCCGTCCGCCCAACGATCAACCCGTACGGTGCGTGCGACTACGCACCATACCGTTCCGTCGTTCTTCCGCGTGCGTGCAAAGCACCCACCATACCATCTTCTGCGGCAACTCGCCCGACAACGCCACCGACCCCAGCGGCCTGTGGTGGGAGGATCTGGCGATCGGCATCCCCTCGATCGGCTTGGGCCTGTGGAGTCTCAAGAACGACGTCCAGCAGGGCAACGTGGGCTGGGCGGTGGTCGATGTGATCGGGGTTTTCGCCGATGTGGTGGGTTGTGCCCTGCCTGTGGTGCCTGGCGCGGCCGGGGCGGCGCTGAAGGCCTATCGGGCGGGCGACATGACGGCCGACGCCGTGCGCGGGGTGCGGGGCGGCCAGACCGCGTTGGGGCTCTATCGCGGTGCGCAGCTTGTGGAAGCCGCGGACACCGCGGCCAACGCCTGGCAGGCCTACGACGCCTACCAACGGGGGGACTATCTGGGGCTTGCCCTGAGCGGCACCCACGTGGGCGTGCGCGGCCTGCAAACCGGCCTCTATGCCAAGCGGTTCCTCGCTTCGCCCCACGGCCGGGCTTTTCTGCGGCGCACGTTCGTGCATACTGGGGTGGTGGACCCGGCCGGGGTGAACCTGCGTTCGGTGACACGTGGCTCCGGCAATATCGCGGATGACCTGGTGCCCGCGTCGTTCAGGCGCCCCAACGGCGGCCTGAAGCCAAGCACCTGGCCAGCCGAGCTGGGCCGGTTCAAGGTCCAGGCCGCGGCCCAGGCCATCGGCGCGCCGGTGGGGTCGTAGCTTAAGCGCACGGCGCAACTCGTTGCGCATTAACGACTTGCATCGCATAGTTTTATTTGTTCACGTAGTCTGCACAGACACTGGCCCTGACGTGCTAAAAACGTGCATTTTTTCCCGCGATATTGGTATTGGTGTTGATGACGGTTTTTGTTCCACTATGTGGCGTTTTTTGGCCCTCATGAGGTGAGGGATTGGACGTGGAATGGAGGCGGTCATGAGCACGATGCAGGAAATCAAGGAGTATCGGAGTCCGCTGCGCAAGTTGGCTGCGTTCTTCCGGCGAAGCCGCGATGGTTGGAAAGCGAAATGCCAGGCGGCCAAGAGGAAAGCCAAGTCGCTGGCCAACCACGTGGCCGTACTGAAGAAAAGCCGCAACCGCTGGAAGTCGCTGGTGCGGCAGCAGCACCAGGAAATCGCTCGGCTGAAGCAGGAGTTGGAGGAGGCAAAAAACAGCCCCCGGTAGAGGTCCTTCCGCCGCCGGGCGTGCCCGGCAAATTTGCGGTGGCGGTCCCTGGGCACCACTATGCTGCGGGAATGATGCAACTGGCGCTGGCCGGGCTGCTGGTAGCGCGGGCCGGGCAGCGGTGTCTGGCGGCCGTGTTGCGGCTGGTGGGGCCCTGGCTGCCGGGGATGGAGCGGACGCCGTGTGCCAATACGGCACGGCTGTGGCTGTTGCGGTTGGGGTTGTACGAGTTGACGCGCCCGAAGCCCCGGGCGGAGGACTGGGTGTGGATCATGGACCACACGGTGCAGATAGGGACGCTCAAAGTGCTGGTGATTCTCGGCGTGCGGTTGAGCCAGTGGGAGCCGGAGGCCTCGCTGGCCGGCTACTTCCGCTTCTACAACCACGTTTCATACTGCCACACCTCGCTATCTGCCTGAAAACCCGAGGGTTTTCTGTGGGGAGTTTGGTACCGCGGGGGCTCTTGAGCGGCGATGCGTGCGTTCGACCAGCCTGGCGGCGGCCTCGGTCTGGAGGTCTTGGCGATTGAAAAGCCAGGGGCCATCGGCGAGGGGGTGTTCGCCTTTGATTACGCCTTGCTCCACTGCAAGCCGCAGAGTTCGCGCGCTGATGCCCAGGTGGCGGGCTGCTTCAGTTAGATTCATCCACCCCTCGGCCCGACGCCTTTCAGGGCAATAGCGGCGGATTTTGTGATGGCTGCGGAGGGAGGTGACTCGCTGGCGGGTCCAGCGATTGCCGCGGCCCGTGCGAAGCCCGTTGCGGTTGAGCACGCCCGCGATCATTTCGTCATTGCAGATGTTCGCGAGAACCCGTACGGCCTCGATGATGTCCTTGGAAGTGTGGTTACACTGTCCGCGACGTCGGCGTGGCAAGCGCAGCTCGGTGTGCGTGCCGCCGTGCCAATGGACGATCAGGATGATCTCACCAGCCGCGGGGTCGACATCCGCCACGACTTCGCGGATCAGGGTACGAACAATGCGTTTCTTCAACCGGACGTCCGTTTCCGCTGCGTTCCACACCGCCTCCAGATCTTCCGCCAGGCTCTCGAATTCCTCGAAAGTCGCCGGCTCCTCGGCGCTGCGATGGGCCTGATGCGAATCGATGCGAAGCTCCAACTCACGGACACGCTCCAAGGCCCGGTTCCAGCGAAGCTCCAATTCACCGGTCACCAAGCGGTTTTCCGGGTCGGCCGCGTCGTACTGCTTCCACGCGCGGCTGGCAGCATACCGAGCCGCTTCGAGGTCGCGCATCAACGCGGCCAACACCTCGTCCTGTCGAGTTGCTTCTTGCCTGTTTGCCACGACCGCTGCCTCGACTGCCGCGGGCTGGACCACGCGCAGGAGCTGGCCACGGACCGCTTCGTCGGCCGGAATCCCCCCGAAGGCTATGCAGCGGGGGTCGCCGCTGTCCAGCCACCCGCGATCACAACCATAGCGGAGCACATCATGACCGCGACCCGTATAGCGGACGGTCAACTTACGACCACATCGCCGACACCGCAACAGCCCTGCCAACAAGGCCGCCCCCTGTTTGGGAGCCCCGGGCCGGTCGTCCCCGCGATAGTTCTCCGAGATCGCGTCCTGGATCTGCTCGAACTGCTGCCAGCCAATGTACCCTTCATGCGCCTCGGGAATCAAGGCAAGCCACTGATCCTTCGGCTTGCGCCGGCAACCACGCCGGGGTTGTCCGGCTTCGTAGCGAATCACCTGCTCCGTCTTGCCGTAGGCGTACGCGCCGCCGTAGGCCGGGTGGGTCAGCATCCGATAGACCATGGCGTAGGTGGGACGTCTCCAGACCACCCGGCCGCGGGATCTGGTCACGGGAAGCTCCAAGCCTTCCTCCAAGAACCAAAGCAGTGTTTGTCGAACGCTTCCCAACTCGCGGAACTTGTGCAAGACTAACAGGATCGCCTCTTGGATGCGACGATCCGGGTGTTTCTCCAGACGCTGAGCTTCAGTCTTCAAGAATCCCACCGGGGCGGCTACGATCAATTCGCCGCGTCGTGCCTTTTCGCGGCGGGCCTCCACCGAACGCTGCCGCAGCAGATCCAGCTCATACTCGTTCAAGCTGCCCTTCAATCCCAAAAGCAACCGGTCGTTGCTGTGCCGCGGGGCGTAGACCGTCTCCTGGTCGATGAGCAAGGTGTCCACGACGCGGCAGACTTCGACCAAGTGTTGCCACTCCCGGCTGTTGCGGGCAAATCGCGAGACCTCCCTGGCCGCCACAGCGCCGACTTCGCCCAAGCACACCGCCGCCACCATCCGTTCGAAGCCGCTCCGGGTGACGGTCCCCGCCGCCGACCGGCCAAGGTCCTCATCAACCACTTCGATTTCCGGGAAGCCCAGCGCCTCCAAGCGATCCCGCATGGCGTACTGCAACGCCCGGCTCTCCTGGTTGTGCGTGACCTGGTAGGCGGACGACTGGCGAACGTAAAGGACCGCCTTGCGCGAAAGATGATATGGCCTTCGGCCAAAGACGCTTCGCCCACGGGCTCGCGTGCCTGTGCGGAGCACGCAGACAGGCTGATGGGAAGCACGTCTTGTGCCCCGGGCGCCTTACCTACAAAACTGACGCACACACCCGGGCAAGCGGGCATGGGCGACCATTTCGCGGGATAGGCGATCCCTTGTGCACCCCCCCTGCGAGAGGGGGTGCACAAACTGGACATCCGCCCCCGCGTGTGTCAAATTGGTGACAGTGGCGCTCAGGGACCGGCAGGCCCGTGCCCGGCCCTTCCCCGCGGCGCGTGCCTCCCTCCCGGTGGCTTGCCGTGGTCGCGTGGAGCCGAGGTCGGACCGTTGCAGGGCCCAGCCGGCGGTCGTGCCACACACGTCCCACAAACACGTCCCCCCTTAATCGCAACCCCTTTCCCACAGGAGGCAGGCTCATGAGCAACCGTCCGTGCAAACGTAGTATTGTTCCTTCGCCCGTCTGGCCGCGGGTTGGCCTGGTCGGCGTCTTCGCGGTGGCCGCACTGTTGGCCGCGTGGCTGTGCGCGGGGCATTCTCCGCTCCTGGCAGCCGAGCAAGAGCAACCCGGCGCGGAGAAGCCCAGTCCCAGCCCCAGCGACCTGCCTGCGCCCGAGCAGCCGGGCGCCGAAGCTCAGCAGGCTCAACCGGCCGCTGGTGCCTGCTGCGCGCCGGCGACTTGCCGGCCGCGTTCCCACCGCGGTTGCCGACTGCGCCGGGCCCGTCGGCACTGCTGTTGCTGTTGCACATACAACCAGCCCAAGGCCGATCCTTATGCCTGGAGGGACCTGTTCGACGGCAAGACGCTCGCAGGCTGGAAGGTCCCCAATTTCGGCGGACAGGGCGAAGTGACGGTCAAGGACGGCATGGTCATCATGGAAACGGGCAACATGATGACCGGCATCACCTACACGGGCGAAGTGCCGCGCGAAAACTACGAAATCTATCTGGAAGGCATGCGCCTGGAGGGCAGCGACTTCTTCTGCACCACCACGTTTCCCGTGGGCAAGGACCCCTGCACGCTGGTCATGGGCGGCTGGGGCGGCACGGTGGTCGGACTGTCGAACGTCGACTTCTACGACGCCTCCGACAATCCCACCACCACGTTCATGGACTTCAAGGACAACCGCTGGTACAAGATCCGCCTGCGCGTCAGCGGTGCAAAGATCGAAGCCTGGATCGACGACGAGCAGGTCGTCAACCAGGTGCGCGCGGGCCACAAGTTCGACATCCGCTTCGAGGTCGAACTCTGCCAGCCGCTGGGCATCTCCACCTGGTGTACCACCGGCGCGGTGCGCAACATCCGCATCCGCCAACTGCGCCCCGAGGAGATCAAGGCGGCCGAGGAATCGGCCCAAGAGATGATCAAGGCCGCCAGCGTCTATTGATCGCCCGGCCTCGGAAGCACAGGGGCACGGCCGCGGCTTCAGATCACGAAAGCACGAAACAACGAAAACGCGAAAACCTCGAGCCGATGCACGCCGAGCGGCGTGAAGCAGTCACATCGACCCGGCCGAAAGGAATCTGGCTGGATTGCAGTTGGCCGCTCGGATCGTGCGACGTTGCGGTGCGGCGCGGGCAACTGCTCCTCGCACCCGCCTTGCTTTTTTTCGTGTTTTCGTCCTTTCGCGTTTTCGTGATGCTTGTCCTCGCGGCGTGGACTCCGGAATGAGCCGCCTTGCGCGTCGAGGCGATCGACCTCACGCTACGTACACAATCGTGCCGCCCCTTTTCGTTGCGCCGGATCGAGTGGCCCCGCTCCTACAGGGTGCCGAGTTGTTGCAGGATCTGCCGGATTTGCCACTCCTCAGCCGAGCCCGGCTCTGCGTGCCCGAGGGCCCGGCGCAGCTCGGCCTTTGCCTCCTCGGGCCGACCCAGCTCCCAGAGGCCCAACGCCAGATTGGCCCGCGGCTCGACCAGCTTCGGATCGAGTTCGATCGCGCGCTGCCATTCGTCCATGGCTTCGGTCAAGAGGCCCTGTTGCGACAGTGCCCCGCCGAGATTGGCGTGGGCCCGGGCATGCGACGGGTCGGCCTTGATCGCTGCGCGAAACTCGGCCACCGCCTGGTCCAGCGTGGCCGGGTCGCGCATCAACAGATTGCCCAGGTCGAAGTGCGGCTCGGCCCAGCTCGGGCGCAATGCCACGGCCATTTCGAGGCTCGCCCGCGCCGCGTCCGTCCAGTCGAGCCCGGCCAACATCAGACCCAGGTTGCGGAACCGGGGGGCCTCGAAATCCTGCGCTTTCAGTGCCGGGTGGTCGTTCAGGGGGCTGTCGCTGCGCACCAGCACGGCCAGGC
>CAYXPN010000340.1:0-6066 GCA_964467075.1 uncultured Planctomycetaceae bacterium | reverse complement strand
TTCGAAGCCCGCCGCCCTGCGCGACCCCTCGGACCTGGAGGCGGGGCTGGGGAGAACGTCCGGCTGCCTGGCGAGGTCGAGCCGTGAACGGGACAGGGGCCGTGGAGTTGGGCGACCTCACCAGTGCAGCGGGACGGCTGCGCTTAGGGTCCTGCATTTCCACCTCCTCGACCTCTGCCTTGCCGGCCGCCGCGAGGCTTTGCGACCTCAGGATGGTGCTTCGCGATGGCCACAAAGACGTCGCTCGGAGCCACCCCGTGCTTTCTTGCAACCTCACGTACCGAGAGTGTGGGGGCCTTGACATCAAACCCTTCTGCCTCGAGCGAGTTGAGCACCTCCTCGACCGAAAGTCCGATGGCCCCGGCGAGTCGCTCCAGGCTGAACTCTTCGGCGTGGGGTGCCGGTGGCTTCGGGGCCCTGCGTTCCCAATAAGCCTCCGACCGTGACTTCAGATCGATGATCGTGCCGAACGGAGGGACGTAGACCAGCGCGCCCCCGACGACCACCGCGGTCAGGAGCACCGCGGCGGCGATCTCCCTTTTCAAGTTCAGGGCCCGTGCGGCCCTCGCCTTGAGGTAACCCCAGAACCGCGTCCAGTTGAAATAGAGGTGAAAGCCCGAGACAACGAGAAACAGGATGCCGATGTTGATGTGGATCGCCTGCCAGTCGTCCTTGGTGGCCCCGAGCAGCGTCCAATTCGTCCAGTGGGCCACCCGGCCCTTCGGGGCGAAAAACAGGATCGCGCCCGAGATGCCGAGCACCAGGCTGGCCAGAGTCAATGCCAACGACGTAAACCCCCTGGTCTGAAACTTCATCGATCTTACCTCCGTGGAACGGGACCCCTGCGGCAACTCCGCATCACTTGAGCGCATACTCCACCGCGGCCGCGGCGTGGATTTTCGTGGTGTCGAAAACCGGGACGGGACTGTCGCCGGCCCCGACCAGCAGACCGATCTCGGTGCACCCCAGGATCATGCACCGGGCTCCCCGGCGCACAAGATTGCCCATGATTCGGCGGTAGCGATCTCTGGACGCCGGTTCGATCCTGCCCAGGCACAACTCGTCGTAGATGATCCGGTGTACGTCCCGCCGTTCCTCTTCGGGCGGGATTACGACTTCCAGGCGGTGCCTGTCGATCAGTCGGCCCCGGTAGAAGTCGTCTTCCATGGTGAACCGCGTGCCGAGCAGGCCGGCTGTGCCCAGCCCCTCGGCCTTGATCCGGTCCGCGGTCGCATCGGCGATATGGAGCAGCGGAATGTCGACGTGCCTCTCGATGTCGTCGGCGGTCTTGTGCATGGTGTTGGTGCAGAGCACGATGAACTCGGCGCCGCCGTCTTGGACGTGGCGGGCGGCTTCGATCATCTTCTTTGCGGCGTCCTCCCAGCGACCCTGGTGCTGCAGCGGCTCGATCTCGGCGAAGTCCACCGAGTACATCACGCTCCGGGCCGAGTGGAAGCCGCCCAGCCGCTCTTTCACTATCTCGTTGATCAGCCGGTAGTAGACCAGCGACGACTCCCAACTCATGCCGCCAATCAGCCCGATCGTCTTCATGATGGACCTCACATCAACACAGGCCGACGCAAGTGGCTCGACACAGCCGGGCGCAGTATAATCCACGCCGCGGCGGGTGGGCAATGCACGGAGAAGGGTGAAAGGGGCAGGTACATTTTGTCCGAGAGGCCCGCGACCGACCTTCGGTCGGTGCCCGGCTGCGCACAAATGGTGCCGGTCACCTTTTTGGTTTTCGTACCTTGAGTTTTGGTGCTCAGTCTTCGTCATGTGTTGCCTCGTCGCCCGAGCGGGTGCTCATTGCCCGCCATACATCCCGTGCAATCGTGTCGCTGATGAAACGGACGCCGCCGTCGACGAACAAGTTGTTCACACCCCCTGGGTGGCTGCTGCGAGCGGAAAAGAAACCGATTCCTCTGGCGTACATGTCCGGGACGGGAGTATTCGGCGGCAGATAGGCGGAGAAGGTGGTGACGGATTGGCGTCCCCAGATCCAAGCGGCACCGCGAACGCCGCGCCAGAAAGACGCCGGCCCGACAAGATCCGCAAGATCTGGATTGAAGACCCCCGTCAACCCAGGACCGTCGGGATTGAGCGAGAACTGGTTGCACATGCTGGCCATCTGACGTCTGGGATCGTCGGGCCTGGGGCCACGTGTATCGCGATCCAAGCCCAGCAGCGACTCAGACATCGTGATGGTGCAATGCGTGCCGTCCCGCACGTCTTTGACTTGAACGGACGAACCATTCCAGAACATCCCGTCGCTGGGGAAACGCAGGTCGTAATTGGTGCCAGTTCCTGAGCCGCCGCAGACTACGTAGTTGGTGCCGGCTGAAAAGCCCGGGGCTTCCGGAAAACGGACGAGCGAGGAAAAACGAGGGTTCCCATCGTCGCTCGGGCACAAGAATACCGGGACCAGAGTCTGCGCCGCGCTGGCCTGCCGAGGATTGATACAGACGCTGCCACCTCCACCCAGCATCAGGGGCTCATGGAAGTCGATCGATTTGCTCAAAGCAGTCTCTTCCAGGTATGGCAGTATTCTGGCGTGTACGGAAAAACTCGTGTTCAACTGCAATCCAAGGCCGGGCAACTTGCCACGCGCGCTGCCGTAATTCTGCAGCGCCAGCCCTATTTGTCGGAGGTTATTCCTGCACTGAGCACAGCGGGCCGTTTCCCGGATGGCCTGCACCGCAGAAACCAGCAAGACCATCAGGATGCCGATGATCGTGACGACGACCAGCAGCTCCACCAACGTAAAAGCATCGCGGTACTGTGCGTCACCCCGGTACGCGGGCCGGACTGTCCCGGCCGGTGGATGATGGGATTGCACAACCATCGCACCAGACCCCTCGACTTGGCGATCGGCCCGGGGGCATGCAAGTCGGCCCTCCGCGGCTCCGGCCGGAATGCACCCCGCCTGGTAATCAGCCCTGAATGAGGATTCAACCTTTTCGCGATCTGCTCGTCCACCATAGGACGAGACAGCCCGCGGCTGCCAACAGCAGCGCCATGGCCCCCGGCTCGGGAATCACCGCTGCGCCGAAGGCGTCGAAGAACATGCCCGTTTGTGGACCATCGGCAAGACGCTCGACCTTGACGTAGGAAACGCCGCCAGGTAACCGCCCATTGAAGTCGAAGTATTCCTCCCGAAATACGTTCGGTGTGCCGCCACCGATTACCCCAATCTCGCTGAAGATGGCGCCATCAACACTTGCCGAGACACCAGCCTGCGCGTCGGGGCCGCCGTACAGGCGTATCACCAGGTCATCGCCCGGTACGTCCGCGATAGGCCTACCCCAGTGCATTACGATGTATTCGTTTGGCGCAACCGAGCGCCACCCGCCCACGTAATCATGGTTCTGATCGGCGTCGGGTGGGCCGGTCAACCACCATCTGGTCGAGTCGTCCATTTTGATGCCGGCGTAGTTCTGGATGTTGGCACTGTACTCTGCGGCGTCGTCCGCCCAATCAATCATGTCCGCGCGGGCCACCTGAACCGAGGCGAACACGGTGAGGGTTATACTGAGCAGCGTTGACAAGGACTTCATGATCCAGGCTCCCATTTCAAAAGCGTGTGCGTAGACAAAAAACAATTGCCCGATCGGCGTGCTGCCAAGCGTACCGCCGAGCCGTCGGATATGCGCAGTACGACGGTGCAACTGCAGCACGGCCGGGTGAGACGAACTGCGCGCACGCGCAGCCGCAACGGCACCCAAGGCTCAGACGAGCGGGGGTGCCCGAATTGAGAAGAGACGCGGAGTCGGAGTGGGCGCGTTCCCGAGCACGACTCGCGGCAGGTCATGCACCAGAGGGATGACCAACATGATTCGAGCGCAATCGCCGCACGTGCGACTCTGCCCAACCACCGAGCAGATGGCACACAAATCCTCGTCGTAGATCGGAATGTCTTGAGCGTCGGGCCGCTTCACCAGCGGCCGACCGTCGCTTGGCTGCTGGTCCTCCGGCAGGCTGATGCCCAACAGGAGAACGCCGTTGCCAACTTCGACGCCATGCCCGCATCCCGGAATAAGGTGCAGTCCCTCACCCACCGCAGCCACGATTGCCAATCCGGCAATCAGCAACCAAGCGATCGGTTTGTAAACGGCAGGTGGCATCACGCAGAAACGTCCCGAATTATTCGACCTCGCACAGCTAATGATGGAGGTCGGCCAAGGGGAGGCCGGTTTTGGGCGCATGGGTGCTTGACCGACTGATCGTTGAGAGTGCAAACACGGACAGGATACGCCCCACGCGGGATGCGATGAGACTGAGTCTCAGTCTCGACAACCCCCACACCATACTTGCAGCGACTGCCTGGGTCAAGACCCGGAAATCCAAAAAAGGCCACTGCCGCCTACCCCAAATTGGGGTGTAAAGATAACAAGGTCGGGTTACATTTCAGCCGCCTGAAGGCCAGAGGATGCGCTGTGTTGCGGTGCGGGTGCTGGCCGCCAATTTCTATGTGGGCGGCGATGGCGCCTCGGACCGCAACCCCGGCACGGCGTCTCAACCCTTTGCAACGATCCAGAAGGCCGCCGACGTAGCGGCGGCCGGCGATTTCGTCAACATCCGCCCTGGCATCTACCGGGAGACTGTCGTGCCCGCCAACTCGGGCACGCCAGGCCAACCGGTCACGTTTCAGCCGGATGGAGACGCCGAGGTCACGGTGAGCGGAGCCGACCTGGTCGATTGCGACTGGACCGTGTACAGCGGCCATATCTATCAGACGGCCATCGCCCTGCCGCTGACAGGATATGGCGAGCAGATCACCGGCAACGCGACGCTATTGGCCAATCAGGTATTTGTCGACGGCAAGATGATGATTGAAGCCCGGTGGCCGAACCTGGCCGATTCGGATGACCTGTTGAACCGGTTGGATTTCCGCCCCATCGCGAAGGACGCCTGGACGGCCGGGCCGGGTGGGACTAGCGCAATACTCTCGGATGCGGGTATCCCGGAGATTCCCGGCGGTTGGGCCGGGGGAACCATCTGGTACATCGGCTGGTTCATTCCCCAGACCAGCACGATCGCGGCCTCATCGGCCGGGCAGGTCGCGTTTCCTTCCAAGGCCTCGGAGAAGTTTCGCGACTCCTATTATCTGACGGGAAAGCTGGGTGCGCTGGATGCGGAGAAGGAGTGGTTCCCTCGCAGCCAGCTTGATTAAGTTCCGCACGCTCTACGACTTCCTGACGCGATGGCGGGGAGACAGAGGCGTGAAACCAACTGACATTCTGATCGGTGACTTCGGCCTTGATGCCAGGCAATTCGACGAAAAGGACAAGATCGTTGGTTTCCGAGCATCTTTAGACAAGTTTGGAGCCCACCTCACCTATCAGAGGGCCACAAAGGATACGGACTTCCCGCGGCCAACGGCAAGACAGGCAAGGCACTTCGGTCGCAGGCTACTTGACATCGCGGACGAGGTGGTCCGGGAATGCCTTTCCAACGGCTGTCGCTTACCGGCCGTGGGCAAGAAGTGTTACAGACAGTTCAAGGCGTAATGCTGCGCGTCCCGATGGTGTAGCGGATCGCATCGGAGCCTCCGAAGCTCCAGGTCCAGGTTCGAGTCCCGGTCGGGATACTTGCCCTGCGGGTGTGCCGGATAGCACGGCAGTCTTCGGAACTGCAAGACGGGGTTCAATTCCTCGGCGGGGCACTGATTGCCAAACGTCCTCGGGGTGTGGCGGAATCTTGCACGCGACCCTGCGAAGGTCGAAGACCAGGTTCGACTCCTGGCGAGGACGCTTGACGCTGGAGCCAGATGGCAAGGCGACCGGCTGCAACCCGGTTCAAGTGGGTTCGATTCCCACCGGCGTCTCTGAGGAGTCCGCCTGCCGGCAGGCTGTCCGGCCCCGGCTATTGAGGCTACAATCAGGTTGGTTCGCGATCGGCCTGCGACGGATTACTACCCATGCCGCGTCACCCCGCTACGTCGTGTTGCATCTACTGTGGAGCCCGCCTTCGTCACGTGCGAAGAGGTGAGCACGTAGTCCCTGAAGCGATCGGAGGGACCCTTGATTTGTTTCAACGGATTTGAGACTAAACCGGGCTCGCGTT
>CAYXPN010000339.1:0-6114 GCA_964467075.1 uncultured Planctomycetaceae bacterium | reverse complement strand
CCCCCCGGGCAATTTGGCGAAATCACGGACGCGAGAGACCGCGTCCCTCCAGTCGTGGCCGCAGAACCCCCCGGGCAATTTGGCGAAATCACGGACGCGAGAGACCGCGTCCCTCCAGTCGCGCCGTGACACGCAGCCTGGGCTTAAGGCGGATTCTTGCCCCCAAATGCGGCCCTGCCACCAGGCCGCTTCCTGAGCTAGGCTTGAGCAGATCGTGCCGTTTGGGGTGTCGTCGCAGGCTCCCGAGGGCACGTGCGCCGGCAGGGGCCGCCCGGCGGGCGTTTCCGGCGGAGGCCGAATCAGGCAGACGCTTTGGCGAAAGCGGTCATGGAATTCTCATTGCCGATTTTCCTGTTTGTGCTGGTTCTCGGCGTCATCCAACTGGCCGTGGGCGTGGTCCTCGGCCGCTGTCTGCCCGTGCGCCGGGATCTGCAACAAGACGAGTCCGGGGGCGAACTGGGCCATTTCCGCCAGGTCGCCCGGCGCATCTACCAACTGCTCGCCAGCCTCTCCCAGGACGTGGACCAACACCGGCACCACGTGGCGCAGATGAGCGACGACCTGGTCGCGGCCAGATCGGGCGACCCGGCGCGCCTGGCCGATTTCGTGGTCGAATCCGTATCCCAGCTCATGCACCTGAACGCCAACCTGCAAACGCGCCTCAGCGCCGCGGAGGACAAGCTGCGCGAGCAGACCCAGCAGATCGAGTCGCACGTGGTCGAGGCACGCACCGACCCGCTCACCCGGCTGCCCAACCGCCGGGCGTTCGACGACGAGCTGGTGCGCCGGGTGGCCCAGTGGCAGCGGCGGCGCACGCGCTTCTACCTGGTGATGATCGACCTGGACCACTTCAAGCAACTCAACGACCGGCACGGCCACCTGGCGGGCGACCACGTGTTGCGACGGCTCGCCGTGGTGCTGCGCAGCGCGCTGGGCGAAGGCGAGATGGTCGCGCGCGTGGGCGGCGAGGAGTTTGCGGCGATCTTGTGCGACAAGCCTTTACCCGAGGCCCGCCAACTCGTCGAGGCGATCCGGCAGGCGGTGGTCAGCGAAAACTTCGTCTTCGAGACCGCGCGCGTCAGTTCCACGATCAGCCTGGGCCTGGCCGCGGTGCAAAGCGGCGACGATCCGGTCTCGCTGGTGGGCCGGGCCGACGAGGCGCTGTATGCGGCCAAACGCGCCGGGCGCAATCGCAGTTTCTATCACAACGGCAGCCGTTGCGAGCCGATCGCCTTGCCGGATGCAAGCGACGCACAGTGGCAGCAGGTCTGTGACCAGTTGCGCCAGCGCCTGGCCGATCTGATCGAGGCCTCGTAGTCACCCCCGGGGCGCCGGCACGCCTGGCTCTGCTCAGCAGGCTGCCGGAATGAGGTTCAACAGCCGGAACGGCTGCACCACCATCGCCGCCAAGCCGCTCTCTTGCGGGAAATCCGCTCTGGTTTCTAGGGGCCGCGGCCGCTAAAATCCCCGGGAATTGGGCCCCGCCCGATCGTCTTGGCGGAGCCCCTCGGATCGCCGGCAGGGAGGCGGGAGATGGCGTTTCACTTGCGTCGCGGATGGAAGCAACAGGTCTCCGACGGCTCGCAGCCGGCACCGCGCCGCCGGAGCCGGCGAAAGCCCCGGCGTCGCGTGTGGCTGTTGGGCGCCGGGCTACTGGTGCTCGTGGGCTTGTGGCTGTTGCCGGCGATTGTGGCCCACACGCCGCTTTGCGCCTGGCTGGTCGGCCGGGCCACCGCGGATCTGAACGGCTCGCTGTCGATCGGTTCGGCCTCGCTCGGCTGGCTCTCGCCGGTCAAGCTGCGCGCAGTCGAGCTGCGCGACACGAACGACGAGACGGTCTTTCAGGCCGACGAGCTGACCACGGCCAAACCGCTGGCCGAGTTGCTGCTCAACTGGGACGACCTGGGCGCGATCCATCTCGCAAAGCCCCGCCTCGACCTGGTCACCCGCGACGACGGCAGCAACCTCGAAGACGTGCTGGCCGAATATCTCCAGCGCGAATCCTCCGGCTATCAGCCGGCCTTCAAGGTGGACTTCTCCGGCGGCAGCGCCACGCTCAAAGACCTGCCCACCGGACAGACCTGGCAGCTCGACGATGTTCGTTTATTGGGCGTGCGTCCTCCGGGCGCGCGCGACCCGTGGCACATCGACCTGAGCGCGACCGTGGCCCGCGCGCACAGCGCCGTCGCAAGTCGCGGCAAGTTGCACATCGCCGCGCAATACCGCCCCGCGCCACGTGCCGACTCTACGGAAACGCCCGGCGGCGCCACGCCGCCCGTGGCTGCGCTCTCTGCGGAGCCGTCGAGTGGAAATGCCGACGGCCCGGGCCCCGCCGAAGAAGCGCAAGGCCAGGGCGCTCCCCAACGACTCCAGGCCACGATCGACGCCGAGCGCGTGCCGCTGGCCGTGTTGCGCCCCGCGCTGGCCCGCGTGATGCCCGGCGCGCGCCTGTCGGGAGAGATGTCGGGCAAGGCTTTGGTGCGCTGGCCGGAGGACGAGGCGAGCCCTCGCGCGCTGGGCGCCCGGGTCGGGGTGGACGGTTTCTCGCTGGGTGCGTCGATGTTCGGTGCGGATCGTTTCTGGCTGCCGCGATTCGAAGGCGAGTGTCGCATCGAGGGCACCGGCAGCCTGCTGCAAGTCGCCGTGCTGCAACTGGACTGCGAGCTGGGCGAGGTGCATGCCCGGGGGACGCTGCGCCCGCGCACATTCGGCGAAGACCGAAAATGGTGGGACAAGCTGCTCAGCCAGGATTTGGAGCTTGCCGGGCGGGTGGACCTGGCCAAGCTGGCCGCCACGTTGCCCCATACGTTGCACATCCGCGAGGACACGCAAATCACCGGCGGAGAGCTGGTCTTCGAGCTCGCGTGCCAACCCGGCGGCCAGTCGCCCGGCTGGCAAGGGCGCCTGGAAACCACGGGCCTGCGCGCCAACCACGCGGGGCGCGAACTGGTCTGGGAGAGGCCCATCGAGCTGACCGTGGTAGCCCGTCGGACCGCCGCGGGGCCGGTGGTGGACGAACTGGTCTGCCAGTCGGATTTCTTGCAGGTGCGCGGGGCGGGCAACCTGAAGAAAGCCGCGCTGTCGGGTGCCTTCGATCTGGACGAGCTGGCAGCACAACTCGGCAGGTTTGTCGAGCTGGGCGACACGCGGCTGGCCGGCCAGGGCTGGACCCACGTGGCCTGGAAACACGAGCCCGACGGACAAGGCACGGCAGAGGCCGAGTTTCAGCTCCGCGACCTGGAAATCTACACTCGCGGCCGGCGGCTGCTCAGCGAGCGGGAGCTGGTGGCGTTTCTCACCGCGGGCGTGCAGACCGATCTGCGCTCGCGCTGGCGGTTGCTCAGCGCATCGCTGGAGGTGCAGGCCGACGGCGATCTGCTCCAGGCCCGACTGCTCGAACCGCCGGCGGAGTTCTCCACGCGCGTGCCCTGGAAGCTGTGGGTCGAGGTGCGCTCGCGCCTGGCCCACTGGCCGACGCGCCTGGCCGGCTGGTGGGACCTGGGAGACAGGGTCCTGGACGGGACCGGGGAACTGACGGGCCGCCTGATCGTCGGGCCCGAAGCGACGCGGCTCGAACAGGCCGACGTGCGCCTGACCGACCTGCGCTGGCACTCCGGATCGCTCCACCTGGCCGAGCCGCAGGCCGAGGTGGTGCTCACCGCGGCGTGGCACCCGGCCGACCGGCGCTTGCAGGTTGAGGCCCTCAGGCTCTCCAGCGCCACTGCGGACTTGCAGGCCGACGCGCTCAGCGTTGGCCTGCCCGCCGAGGCCTGGCCCCAGGTCGAGGGTACGCTCAACTACCGCGCGGATACCGCGCGCCTGGCAAGCTGGTGGGCCGATCCCAACACACCGCCCAACTGGAACACGGCCGGGCGCCTGACCGGCAGCGCCCGGTTGAAGCCCGCCCAAGAGGGCACGGCCGTGGTGGCCGAAGCCGATCTGACCGATCTGGCGCTGGTGCATCGCTCGGGTTTCAAGTGGCAGGAACCCCTGGTGCATGCCAGCCTCCAGGGACTTTACCAGCCGAACGACAGGCTGCTTCAGATCGAATCGCTCAAGCTCACGGCCTCGAGCCTGGCTGTCCAGGGGGCCGGGCAGGTGACCACGACCGAAGCGTCGCAAGCCCGGGTCGTCTCCGTGGGTGCGGCCGGCTCCCGGGCGGATCAGGTGCTCCTGGCGCTCGATGGTCGGGTAGGCTACGACTGGGCGCGACTGACGCCGCTCGTGCAGGCCGGGTTGGGCCCGGGCGTGAAGATCGAAGGGCAGCACACCTCGCCGGCCAACTGGCAGGGTCCGCTCGACCCTGCCCGAGCCAAGGCCCAGGCCGAACTCCAGTGGCAGCGGGCCGATCTGTATGGATTCCTGGTCGGACCCGGCACTTGTCGTACGCGCCTGGGTGAGGGAATGCTGGTGTTCGACCCGATGGAGCTGGCCGTGAACCAGGGCCGGCTGCTCTTGGCGCCCAAGGTGCAGCTCGAGCCCCAACCCGCGATGTTCACGCTGCCGGCCGGCCCGCTGGTCGATCGGGTCCAGGTCACTCCCGAAATGTGTGCTGCGGCGCTGCAATACGTGGCCCCCGTGCTGGCCAATGCCACCTCGGTGCAGGGGCTCTTCTCGATCGAGCTGGACCACTGCCGGATCCCGCTCCAGCAGCCCGCCCTGGGCCGGATGGCCGGGCGCATGACCATCCATTCCATGGAGGTCGGCCCCGGGCCGCTGATCCAGGAGCTTGCCCTGGCGCTGGGGCGGGCCAGGCCGGGGCGACTGAAGCACGAGTCGATCATCCGGTTTGTGATGGCCGACGGCGGCGTGCACCACGAGGGTCTCGAGCTGGAATTTCCCGAGGTAACGATCCGCACGCGCGGCTTTGTGGGGTTCGATCGTTCGCTGGCCCTGGTGGTCGAAATGCCCGTGCCCGAGAAGTGGCTCATTGAGCCGCGTGCCCGGGCCGCGCTGGCCAACCAGACCATCACGCTGCCGCTCCGAGGCACGCTCAGCCGGCCGCAGCTCGACCGCCGGGCATTGCAGGAGGCCAACCGCCGCATGTTGCGCGAGGCGGCGCGCAACGCGGTGGAAAATGAAGTGCTCAACCAACTTGAGCGCTTGTTCGGCCCGCCGCAGTGATTACAATCGGCTTGCGGTAGGGTGGCACGTATGCACGAAGCGCGACATCGGTAGTGCGTCCATCGGTAGTGCGTCCATCGGTAGTGCGTCCATCGGTAGTGCGTCCATCGGGCCGGGTGGCCAACTGTAGTCATGGCTTTGGTAGGGGCGACGCATGCGTCGCCCCTACGCCAATTCACTCACCGTCGCTTGCCGGACCATGAAACTGATCCTGCTCGGCACCAGCGGCTATCATCCCAGCCAGTCGCGGCACACGGCCTGTCTGCTGTTGCCCGCCTGCGGCGCTATGCTCGATGCCGGCACCGGGATGTTCCGCGCCGGGCAATTTCTGGAAACCCCCACGCTGGACATCTTCCTCAGCCACGCCCACCTGGACCACGTGGTGGGCTTGACCTACTTGTTCAGCGTCCACACGCAGCATCGACTCGAGCGTGTCACGGTCCACGCCGAGCCCGACAAGCTGGCGGCCGTGCGCGAGCACTTGTTTTCCGAGGGGCTCTTCCCCGGGCGCCCGGCCATGGAGCTGCGCGCGCTGGAGGGCGAGGTCGTGCTGCCCGACGGGGCCCGCGTGGGCCACTTCCCGCTCGAACACCAGGGCGGCTCGCGCGGATTCCGTCTCGACTGGCCCGACCGCTCCATGGCCTATGTGACCGATACCACGGCCGATCCGCAGGCGCCTTATGTGGAGCACCTGCGGGGCGTGGACCTGCTGGTGCACGAATGCTATGCCACAGACGAGCAGGCCGAGTGGGCCCGGCGCGTCGGCCACAGCCATACCACGGCCGTGGCGCAGGTGGCCCGGCAGGCCGGCGCCGGGCGCCTCATTCTTGTCCACATCAACCCGCTGGCCCCCGAGGTCGATCCGATCGGCCTGGACGCGGCCCGGGCCGTGTTCGAACGCACCGAACTCGGCCGCGATCTGATGGAGATCGAGTTCTAAATCAGCGTGCGCGATTTGTGAACACTCGTGTCGCTGCCAGGCGCGTAGGG
>CAYXPN010000338.1:0-6122 GCA_964467075.1 uncultured Planctomycetaceae bacterium | reverse complement strand
ACTTGTAAAGGAATTGTTTGCCGAATTCGATGCCCAGCCCCGGGTGGCCGGGGCTCACGGCGAAGCGAAGCCCCGGGAAGTAATACTCTTACAAGTTCTTACTCTCTCCAAATGCGAGACTTCATGCGAATCAGGCATCCGGCGGTGACGGGTTGCCGGGAGGGCGCGGCTCCTGCCGAGCCGCCAACATTGCGCTGCGCACGGCCCGCCGGGAGGCTCGCCCTCCCAGAGACTGATCGGCCCGGTTTCTACGCGCCCGCTGGCAGCGATTCTACCGGCGTCGGCGTGCAGCAGTCAAACAACCGGCTTTGCAGGTCCCGTGGGGGTGAACCCCAGGGCTCACATCCGCAATTCCCGTGGGGATAAACCCCACGGCTCACATGCTCTTTGCCCGCATGTTTTTTTCCGGGTTCCGCGTTCCAACCTCCGTCTTCCGCTTTGGGCTTTCGGCTTTCCGCTCTTGACTCTCGACTCTTGACCCCCCCATCCCTTTTCGATTGACGCACGCCGCTGCCGGCGTCTATCATGGGCACGGGCCGATGCGGCCGCGGCCAGCAAGTCCGCGGCCGGTAAGCCCTGCGCTCAGATAACCCGCCGGTTGTGGACGACCGCTTTTTCCCTGCTTGTAGCAAGGTGTCACCATGCAACGTCTCAATGCGATTGGTTTGGCTCGGCTGGTGATTGGTTGCTGGTTTGTCTTGGGGGCTCTGTGCGGCCGTGGTGCCGCGGCGGAGTCGGCAGTGCAGTTCAACGGCGCCGGGCTGCCGGTGCTTTCGCAGCAGACAGGCGGCCCGTTCGCCGTCCAGTCGGTCACGCTCGCCGATGGCGAGGGCCGGCGGCAGGTGCTCCGCGCGGAACCGGAGCGGGTCACGCTGGTCGAAGGCGGCGAAGAGCTGATCGCCGAGTATGGCTGGGGCAAGGTGGCTTGCCGGTACGAGCCGGCCGACGACGGACAACGCTTGGACATTCGCATCCGCGTGACCAACACCTCGCCGCGGACGATCCACGAGCTGCGCCTGGTGGCGGCGAAGCTGCGGCTCGATGCGCAGGCGATCGGCCGCGCCTCGCACCACAATCTCGGCGCGCCGACCGTAATCGCCCTGCAAACGGACGAGCGCTCAGTGGCTGTGTGCAACCTGGATATCGAGAAGCCGCTGACGGTGGGCGTGGGCAAGCCGCGCGAGGGAATCACCGAGGTTTGGGTGCAAGCCGGCGGGGACGCAATGCCCTACGACGACCTCTATGTTGCCCGGCCGATCCCACCGGGCAAGAGCGACACCTACGAACTGTCGATCCGCACCGGCCCGGGCGAGACCGACCCGCTGGAACTGGCCGCGGACATCTTCCGCCGGTTCGCCGCGGCACATCCGCCCGTGCTCGATTGGCCCGACCGGCGCCCGATCACCCGGCTGTTCATCGGCGGCGGCGCTCCGCGCGAGGAGATCGTCGCCCATTATCGCAACCCCGAGAAAAACCCGCGGCCGCGCGGCGGCGACGAGGCCTACCGGCAACGTGTGCTGGAGACTTTCCGTCGGGGAGTTGCGGCGGCCAAAGCCGCCGATGCCCAGGGGATCATCATTTGGGATTCCGAGGGGAACTCTTTTCCGCACCCGACCACCTACGTCGGCGACCCGCGGCTGGTGGGTGTGTTCAACCCCGACTTCGACGCGGTGGCCGACGAGGCGTTCAAGATGATCGCCGACGCGGGGCTGCTCTCGGGCGTGTGCATCCGCCCCACGCAGATGGTCTACGACGAAAAGAAAGACACCGTGCGCCACGCCTACACGCCGGTACTCGAGAACTTTCCCGACGAGCCGGTCGTGTGCCAACTGGCGTCCAAGATCGAATACGCCCGCCGGCGCTGGGGCTGCCGGATTTTCTACGTGGATACCAATTTTGTGTGGCGGCCGCGCGGGCCGCAGCAAGAGTGGTCGGCGGGCATGATCCAGGCCCGGGTGTGGCGCAAGCTGCTCGAGCGCTTTCCGGACGTGCTGATCGTGCCCGAGTTCGGCTACCCGGAATATTACGCCTGCGTAGCAGTGTATGCCGAGTATGACATGGGTTACCGCGGCGTGGCGCCTGCTGTGCGGCGAATCTACCCGGACGCCTTCTGCGTGGCCGTGATCGAGGATGCCGACCCTTATGAAAACTACGATCTGATGGTGCGCAACGTGCGCGAGGGCGACTGCCTGATGACCTTCGCCACCGGAGAGAGCCGCAACCTGAGAGCGATGCGGCACATTGATGCCGAGGCAAAGGTGCTCGATGAGGGCGAACCGGCGGGGCTTAGCCGGATGACGCAGCGCAGGCTGGCAAGTCTTCTGCAAACCGGCGGCTTGGGTGAGCAGTTCTACGCGGCGCGGGCTTTGGGCCAGCGGGGTGGAAAGGCGGCGCTCGAAGCGCTGCGCCAGGCGGCCGCGGACGTGGAGAAGGAATGGATCGTGCGCAAGGAGGCCATCCTTGCGCTGGGCAAGCAGCAGGATGCCGCGGCCGTGGAGATTCTCGTGCCGTTGCTGGCGATCAGCAACCCCGACCTGCGCCAGTTTGCGGCCGAGGCGCTGGGCCGCATCGGCCGGCCCGCCCTCAAACCGGTGATCGAGCGCCTGGATGAGGATTCGTATTACGTCATCGCGGCCGGCATGATCGGCGATCCCGCGGCCGTGGACCAACTGATCGAGCGGCTCGACGGCAAGGCAAGGGTTCGCGGGCAGCAGCGGGCGATCCTGAAGGCCCTGGGAATGATCGGGGGTGCCAAGGCAGTTGCCAAGCTCAGCGAGATACTCAATACTGGCGACGGCTACGTGCGGGTCGCAGCCGCCGAGGCCCTCGGCCAGATCGGCACCGCCGAGGCTGCGGAAGCATTGCGCGCCGCCCGGGACGCCGAGGCGGCCAAGCCCGAAGGTGAACAGTGGGGGCATTTGATCTGGAGCATCAACCGCGTTCTGAACCACATTGGCGACTGAAATGGAAGGAGAATGAGCATGGCCAGGCAGTTTGTGATCGCGTTGCTCGTCGTACTCTTTACGATTTGCGCGGCCGCGGTTCGCGGCCAGGAGGTCTTCGTCGAACGTTTCGAGGGCGCAGCGCCCGGCGAGCGCTGGCAGCTTCAGTCCGATCTGGACCCGCCCGGCCTGCGCTGGCAGGACGAGGGTGAACAGGCCGGCTTCCACTTCGAAGCCGTGGCTGTGGAGAAGTATATCAAGAGCCACGATTACGCCTGGGCCCAGTGGGAAGTGGGCACGCAGCCGTTCGAGCTTTCGTGGGAAGTGCAGCTCGATCGGGCCCTGCGACAGCGCTGGTTCTATCCCGGCGTGGCCGTGGGCCTGACCTCAGCCCCGCCGGGCAAGATGGGCGAGGAAGATATTGCCGTGACCATCGGCGTGCACATGGGCGGGATGGCCGCTTCGGCGCGCAAGGGCGGCTTTTTCGACCTGCGCACCGAAGGGCACGGCGCGTATTCCAACTTCCGCGACCGCGTGCTGTCTTCCGGGCTGATTGATCGCAGCAGCGGCGGGACGGCCAGCGCGGACTGGCCGGTGAGCAACCCCGGCGGCAGCCGCGTGCGGTTCCACATCCGGCGCAACGAGGACCATACGCTCGAGTTCGCCATTCTCTGGCCCGAACTGCCGGGCGAGCACGGCCGGCCGTATTGGACGGGCCAGTGGCAGATGCCCGACGAGGTGGCCCAGGTCCCGCTCCGCTACATCTGTGTGAAACGTGTGCCGGTGCTCAGTGTACACGTCAACTACAGCGGTTTTGTCATGCGGGGAGTGGTGAGCGATATCCAGGGGCGGCTGCTCAGCGCCGCGCGCGCCCCGGTCGTGCGCGGCTTCTCGCCCCAACAGCCGGTGCTGGCCGGCGGCGGGCAACTAATCCTCGAAGGCGAAAATTTCCAGCAAGGGGGCCGCGTTGTGGTGGGTGGGAAAGACGCCGCGGTGGTGCGCGTGCCCTCGGCCCAAGAGATCCTCTGCACACTGCCCGACCTGCCGCCCCAGAACCGCTATCCGCTGAGTGTGACGAACCCCAACGGCCTTGCGGCCGACCTCGATGGGGGCGTGCCCTACGGCCGCATGTTGGAAGCCCTCCGGCCGCGCGAAGCGCTGCCCGCCGGCGGCGACGTGGTGACGGTCCTCGGCGCCGGCTTCGAGAAGGATACGCTCTTTACCATCGGCGGAAAGCCGGCCGAGGTCGTGGAGCTGATCGATCCGGGCCGGGCCAAGCTGTCTGTTCCAGCCGGCGCCGCGGGCCCGGCCGGCGTCGCGGCGTGTACGGGCGAGGCCGCGTTTGCCGGCGAGCCCGAGTTCGGCTATGCCCCGCACCCTTACTTGTATTTCAGGGCGGAGGACCTGCCTGCGCTGCGCGAGAAGTTCAAGCTGCCCATGTTCCGGCACTACCGCGAGCGCCTCCTGCACCTTGCTGAGCAGAGCATGGAGAGCGAAAAGGCGGGCGGTCTGGACGCCGCCGCCCTGTCGATCACCTATGCCCTGACGCAGGAGAGCCGCTACAAGCGCGCGGCGATCGAGTTGGCGCGGCGCTGCGCCAGCCAAACCGAATACACCGACTTCCACATGATGGGGGTTGCCGGCATGGCCATCGCCTACGACGTGCTGTTTGCCGAGCTTTCACCGGAGGACCGGGCGGCGTTTGAGGAGTATCTGCTCCGCATGCTCGACGGATACCTCAAGGTAGCGCCCGGGTCGTGGTTCTTCGGCGCAGGGCCGAACTTCAGCAACACCGTGCCGGTGGGCAACTCCGGCGGGATGCTGGCCGGCTTGGCGCTGATGCACAGCACGCCGCGGGCCGCGCAAGCCGTGGACATCGCCGCCCAGAAAGCCAGACGCTACGCCGACGAATGCATTTCCCCGGACGGCGCCTGCCGCGAGGGCGTGCAGTACTGGGACTACGGGCTGAGCTTCTATTTGATCCTCGCCCACGCCTTGAAGAACGCCACGGGCGACGACCGCGGGCTGCTCGACCATCCGCACCTGGAAAACAACGTGAACTTCATCCGCGCCCAGCTTGGCGGCCACGGGGGGCTGTTTGCGTTCAACGATACGCGCGAGCCGTGGCTCGATGGCCATGCGATCTGCGCCGATCTGGGCAGCCGCTACCACCAGCCGCTGATGCTTTGGGTGGCCGATCGAGCCGCCAAAGGGGGCGAGAAGACGCGCGCCCGGGAGACTTGGGCCCCGTTTGCCTTTCTCTGGCGAAGCGATGAGCCGGCGCCGGAAGACTTCCCCGGCGTGCCCACGCTGGCCTATCTGCAAGACATGCACTGGGGGGCGATGCGCTCCGACGGCTCGTTTATGCCGCAGTTGGTCGTGGGCGTGAAGGGCAGCCGCGGCCCGCTGACCCATCATAAACAAAACGACCTGGGAAGCTATGTAGTCCAAGCCAACGGTGAGGAGTATCTCGTCGATCCGGGCTACTACGAGGGCAAGGCCACCGACCACACGCTGCCGCTGATCGACGGCGAGGGGCCGGACGTGACCGGCTCGAGCATCACCGCGGCCTGGGAGCAGGGCCCCTGGCGGCACATAACCATCGATTCCACCGACGGCTACGGCCAGGCAGCCCAGCGCGTCCGCCGGCTGCTGGTGATGTACGGAGCCGAGTGCGTGGTGGTGCTCGACGACATTGTGCCTGCCAAAGGCAAGCCGGGCACGATTACCGCCCAGTATCAGACCGCCTGGCCCCCGCGCATCGACGAGCGGGCCAAGAGCATTATGCTCCTTCACGGCCAAAAAGGCGTGCTTCGCGTGCAGTGCTACGGGCCGCCCATCGAGCTGGCCGCCCAAGACCGCACCTTCCGCCACGGCTGGCATTGGGAAAAGCTGGAGGAAGGGCCGGGCGACTGGCACACGGTTTCGGGCACGTACACTGCCGAGCTTGATCGGCCGCTGGTGACCGTCTGCCAGCCGGCCCGTTCTGGAAAGCGACTGCCACCCCGGCCAGAGTGCGATTACAGCAACGGCGCCGTGACCGTGGAGTTCGCCGGCGACGTGACCGTGCGCTTTGAAAGAACACCGGAAGGCTGGCAGTTCGTTCGCCCCTGACCATTGGGCCTAGCGGTTCCTGGCGAACGGTTTTGTGGTAACACTTCCGTGGAGCCACGAAGCGGG
>CAYXPN010000337.1:0-6144 GCA_964467075.1 uncultured Planctomycetaceae bacterium | reverse complement strand
CTGAGGAACCGCCATTCTCATTTTCAACTACAATCGTGACAAGCTCCGGCGAACGCCTGAGGTAACCGGGGTGGCGGGCCAACGCCGTTGACGCTGCCACAACCGAGAATTGTAAACGAAGGCAACGACGCCAAAAAACCGAAAGGCGAGCCAACTCCGGTTCACCGATTTGTTCTACAGCGTTGTGGAAACCATCATGGAAAGTCAATTTGCGGCGATGTATCTGAGCGGGCGTCCAGGAAATGCCGGTTGAATTCGCCGACAAAATCATCGAAGGCGGTAAGTGCCATTTTGTCGTAAACGGCATCGGCGCCTACGGACGTTGTCGTGAAGTGTGGAGCAGGCTCCGACCTAAGGTGAAATGTGTACACTGGCGGCGTGCGACCAGGCACGTATACTGCCAGGCGCCAATCAATTTCGATACCGTAGTACCAAGTTCGCTGCCCCTCAGGCAAGAACTGCTCAGACTCGGGATAGTAGAAAGAGTTTGGTTTGTTGCTGTAGGTGTATGCGACCACGACCTTCGGCCCCTCCTGTCGCTCCCAAGGCTCGGCAGTGGCAATGTCGGCAGGGAAGAAACGCCCAAGCGTTTGCTTGATCCGGCTAATCACCTGTTCTTCGCGATCACGATTCTTGTCAACAGTAAATGATGGCTCGATTGGGATTATTCGTGACATTCCCGGAGTTCGCAGATTCCTTACGTTGCTGCGGCGCTCAAAAGCTACTGGTATTTCGTAAAGGTCGCGCTCTCGCAAGTACCGAAGAACTTCAACGAACGCGCTTACACCTCGCAAATGTCCGGCGCTCGCTGAGTATTCTTGGATGTGCTTGTCATAGAGCGCCTTGGTGGCGGCTCTGGCCCGTTCACGATATAGTACGTTGTGTTCGTCCGCCAAGTACGTGCGGTAGGCAGTGGCCGTGCCATCGTCTTTGGCCGCACGAAATGCATTGTAGTCAATAATGCGTGCCACAAGTAGGAAGAGGAGAGGTACGGCAACTCCTGCCACAATGAGCCTGCGTGCCCTTGAGCCGAAAAACGTTGTTAGCACGTTGGTTTCAGCCGTCTGGTCACCGAATTTCACGGCTGGTGCGATGTCCGGAAAGACATCCGCGTTGCCCCATTCACTCCAGTCTCCAGATGCCAATCTCTTTGCCAATGGCTTTTCGCGAAGAAGCTCTAGATTGTGGTCCTTGAAAGCAAGCAAGTAACTTGCAAACGTAGCCACCTGTTCCTGTTCGTGTGTGGAAAACGGAATGCTGATGTAGTCCTTTCCAAAATAGAAGCGCAGTTCCACACCCTGTTCGGTCTTCGCAGGTTTACAGTCGGTCAGCTTCCAGAGTGGCGCGGCGAAGACGCCGGAGGCGCCAACCGCAATGAAAAACATTGGGTTGCACATGACAAACTCTCGGCCAATTCGAAAATGCCAGATTGCGCGCTCTACTGCCCAAGTGACGAAATACGCGACTAAGACACCAGCGGCGACAAGAACCGAGAAAGTGTCCCACCTGGCCGTATTCCACAGAAAAACGACGTACACCGCGACGGCGGCTGCCGCGACTATGTAGGGGAACAACCCCCACATCTCGGGAGATCTGAATACGTGAACGGTCTCATCGCCACCATTGGCAAGAGATCGCAGGCGCGCCAGAAGATCCTTGTCGACTTGGTCGCGTTGTATGTTCACGTCACGTTCCCTGGAAGTTGTTCGGCGGTTAGAACGGGTCTAGCGGTGCAACGGCGGTTGGCTGGAGCGTGAATGCCCTATCGTAACAGTGAAGTGGCGGCCTTCATCGGGAAATCCACGTGTTAGCTGTAGAACGGCAGCCGTAACCGGGCGGCGACAATTGATTGTCCATTGCGAATCCGCCCGACTTCGCCGCTCCGGTTCACGGCATTGGGATTCGGGGGACACAAACCGATATTGGTACAATAGGGAAATCTTTGCATATTTCTGGCGGATGAAAGATGACCCAAACCGCCATAAACGGTTCGTGTCCCCCGAATACCTGTCCCATCTTGGATTAGTTTCTGGCTTCTTGAGCACGGCGGCGAAAAAAGCGTGAACCGAAGGCGAAATTGTACTTGTCAAGCACGTCGGCTAGACGGTCCAATTCGTTCGCGAATTCCAAGCCGGAACGAGTACGCTCAAGCGATTCGTACTCATAAACGGGCAAAGCCGCAACAATCCTCGCGTCGTCCTCCGAGTAGCATGGAAGCCATCGATCCTTGCCGATTATGAGCACTTCCCATAGGCCGTCACCGACCTTGCGGACTGGCAGTGGATCAGGTTTCTGAGACATGTGAAAACACCTTTCCTTTGGCCGTCTAACGACTGCGTTAGCGGACGTTGTGTTCACTGATTCTCACCTCTCGGTATCGTAACGTATTCGGACATTTGATGCAGCCACTCCGCAGTCTCAACGGGCGCACCGAGCGAGATCACGGCGAGCCGCGAGGAGGGGCCCCGCCCATCAAAAGGCGAACGGCCGCCGATCCTCGTAAGTCACAGTATGGTCTTTGGTTGCTTCTTTGTAACGCTTCTCACGGCGTGATAGGCCACCTCCGCCTAGCGCTCATCGGGCCGGCGAGTCAGTCCGTCCGCCGGGCTCCGGACACCGCGTCCGCCTCAATAGGCCGGAGGATCGCAATCCCCTCAGTGGAGGAGGTGCGTTGCGTCACGAGACGGTCGATCAACCGAAGGCGCCTGGACAGCGCGGCCGGCGCAGAAGTCGGCGGCTTATCGCTCGCGGTAGGTGATCCGGCCGCGGGTCAGGTCGTATGGCGAGAGCTCCACGGTCACACGGTCGCCGGGCACGATCCGGATGAAGTGTTTGCGCATCCGGCCTGCCACGTGGGCAATCACGATGTGATCCCCCTGGTCCAGCTTGACTCGGAAGCGCGTGCTGGCCAGCGCCTCGACGACCGTTCCGGTCACCTCGATCGCTTCTTCTTTTTTCTTGGGCATGTGGCCCACTCCTGTTGTGCCCGCCCGCGGATCAGTCCGCGGGACGGATATCGGCCGCCGCTCGCGCCGGCCGGCCAAAACGCAGACCAGCAGGGCGACCTCGCGCCAAACTGCCGGCCCTCTAGCAGACATGGTGCCCGGGCCTCTTGGCCCGAGAGAGCCCGCCCCGCCGGGCCGTGTGGCCGCTGCGGTATCCTAGCATTTTCCGCGGGGGGTTGTCCAGCGTGGCCGGCAGCGGGCCCAGGCATTGTGCCGTGCCCCGCGCGGGCGTATGCTGTCTGTCCCCATGGCGTCGCGCACCCGCCCATGGCGCCCATCCCCCTTCGGAACCCAACTCCACCCGAGGTCCACACCAACCATGTCCGAACCGAACCAAAGGGCCGGCAGCCGGCCGGCCGCGCCGAAGCGGCAGCTTACGCTCTTCGATTCCACGTGCATCATCGTGGGGATCATCATCGGAGCGGGCATCTACGAGAGCACGCCCCTGATCGCCGGCAACGTGCCCGGGCTGGGCTGGCTGGTGGCGGTGTGGCTGTTGGGCGGGTTGTGTTCCTTGATCGGGGCCCTCTGCTATGCCGAGCTGGCCACCGCCTGGCCCGAGCAAGGCGGCGACTACGTGTATCTCACGCGCGCGTTCGGGCGTTCAGCGGGTTTCCTGTTCGCGTGGGCCCAGCTTTGGGTGATCCGGCCGGGGTCGATCGGGGCCATGGCCTATGTGTTCGCGCGCTATGCCGACCGCTTGCTGCCGCTCAGCCGGTGGCTGGCCGGTGCCTACCGCGGTCTTTCGGCAGCCGGCGCGTCCGCGGACGAGGTCTTAAGGACCAGTGAGCAGTTCGGCGAGTCGGTGTCGCTGTTGATCTATGCCGCCGGGTCGGTGGTGGTGTTCAGCTTGATCAACATCGCGGGCGTGCGCGAAGGCAAGTGGACGCAAAACCTGCTGACCACGGCCAAGGTGCTGGGGCTGGGCGGCATCTTCGTGGCCGGCATGTTCTTTGCCGACCTTGGGCCCGCGCCAGAGCAGCCTTCGGCCGAGCCCGGGGCCCAGGCCGCGGAGCTTGACCAGCCTGGGCGGGCTGAGGCGGCTCGGGCGGCGGGAGCGGCGCAGGACGCGGATTCAGCTCGGCCGAGCGGCGCGCCCGGTGGAGGGGAGTTGGTGCAGATCCCGCAAGAAGCCCTGCCGCCCCCAGCGGCCGGTGCGGAGTGGCCAACCAGCGGCTCGGATGCGGCTGAGCAGGTCAAATCTTCAAACGATCCAAACGATCCGCCCGCGGCCGAGGGTGCCGAGGCGGACGAGTCCGGCGGTTTCAGTCTGGGGATGTTCGGGCTGGCCATGATCTTCGTGCTCTTTACCTACGGCGGTTGGAACGAAATGGCCTACGTGGGGGCGGAAGTGCGCAATCCCAGAAAGAACATCCTGCGGGCCTTGTTGTTGGGCACCGTGGCGGTGACGGTGATTTACCTGGCGGTTACCCTGGCGTTTGTGAACTCACTGGGAATGGAGCGCACCCAGCAGCCGAAGACCACGGTGGCCGAGGACGTGCTCCAGCCCGTGGCCGATCGCCTGTTTCACCTCCCCGAACGGCGCAGGGCCCTGGAGGGCGAACTCGAGGAACTGAAAGCCGAGCCGGGCCCGGCCGGCCCCGCAGGCTCGCCGCCCGATGTTTCGCAGCGCCGAGTGGAAATCCAGCGGCAACTGGCCCGACTCGACTGGCTCGGCCGGCTGCCGGGCGTGGCGCTGTGTGTGCTGATCTGCATCTCGGCCCTGGGCGCGGTCAACGGGATGATCTTCACCGGCGCGCGGATCTACTATGCCATGGGGCGGGAACACCGGATGTACGCCTGGCTGGGCCGTTGGAGCCCGCGCCGGGGCACACCCGTTGTCTCGCTGGTGATCCAGGGCGTGATCACCCTGGGGCTGGTGGTGGGCTTCGGTTTGCTCAAAGTAGCGGGCCTGTCGGAGGGCGGTTTCCTGAGCATGGTGATCTTCACCACGCCGGCGTTCTGGTTCTTCCTGGTGCTCGTTGGGCTGGCCGTGGGTGAGCTGCGCTGGCGCGAGCCTGCGCGCGAGCGCCCCTTCCGTGTGCCGCTCTATCCGTTCACGCCCGTGCTCTTCTGCCTGTCGAGCCTGTTCATGCTCTACTCGAGTGTGGACTATGCGTTCCAGAACCGCAGTGCCGAGGTGCTCTGGTGCGTGGTGATCCTGGTGGTGGGCCTGGTCGCGTGCTTCTGGGACCTGAAGTCGAAGCGCGGCGAAGCAGCCGGCGAGGCGGAGTGAACCCCCCGGCCCTGCGCGGGCTGGCTGGCCCTGCTCGGGCGGCCAGGCGGAGTGGAAGCCCGTCCCTTGTGCCGCATTGGGTGGGTCGTGCCCCCTCTACTTTTCTGCGCCGAATTGCGCGGTTGTGGGTACAATGGAACGGTAGGGGTACAGCCCCAGTCCCGCTCTTTTTCTGGCCAGGTGCGCCGGCCCGGAACCCGGCGTGCTGGGGGCGGGCATGTCGGAGTGAACTTGTCCAGTCAGCCCCAGGGACCGCATCCATGAGGAACCACCGCGTCTGGGCGATGCTTGCTGCCGGGGCACTCCTTCTCTCGGCCGCGCCGGCCGGGGCGGTGGTCTTCCACTTCGACTACAGCACCGATCTGAGCGGCTTCTTCGGCGCAGGCAACCCTCAGGGGCCGGCAGCCGGCGATCAGGCCCGCGCCGCCCTGGAGGCCGCCGGCGGGTTTCTCGGGGACCTCTTGGGCGACGATCTGGCGGCCATCCAGCCCAGCGGGTTCAGCCGCTGGACGGCCCAGTTCACCCATCCAGCCACAGGCGAATCGGCCGAGACGTTCAACCTGGCCGTTCCCGAGGACACGATCTGGGTGTATGTGGGGGCCCGGGCGTTGGACAACAACACGCTTGCTAGAGCCGGGCCGGGCGGCTACTCGGGGCTTTGGGGAAGCCAGCCGTTCAAACAGGCCGTGATCAATCGCGGACAGGGCGACCAGAGTACGGATTTCGCGCCCTGGGGCGGCAGCGTGGCGTTCGATATCGACTCCCCTTGGCACTACAACCACACCACCTCGCCCGCCAGCGGCTACTACGACTTGTTCTCCGTGGCCCTGCACGAGCTGGGGCACGTGCTGGGATTCGGGCTGGCGCAGTCCTGGGAGGGCTGGATTCAGAACCACCAGTTCA
>CAYXPN010000336.1:0-6182 GCA_964467075.1 uncultured Planctomycetaceae bacterium | reverse complement strand
CGCCGCCTCGTCGAACTTCTGGAGTAGTCCGTTGGAGCCCCCCCAATAGCTACGTGGCTGCCTGGAGGAGTCCGCTGAGTAGCCTTGCACGATCCTGGGAGGGAGAACAATGACAGGCACCCTTTGCCCGAAACGGCCCGCGACCAACCTGCGGTCGGTGCCCGGCTTCGCACAAATGGTGGCGGTCACCTTACTCCCGGAATCCCGGAAGGTCGTTTAGCTGCATGGGGGAGTCCCTTGGGCTGCCCAGTAGTTGCATGGAACGGAAATTGCACCGTTGCTGTCCAGTAGTTCCAGGGACAAACAACGTCGCAGGGAAAGTTGTCGTTACTGTCTTGCTCCACGGCCGATGCGTTTCGGACACTGTGGAGAAACTGTGGAGGCTGGTCGCTGCGGAGCCGAGTTCGCGGGCGGGCTCGATGCAGTCGATAGGCTTTCGGGTCTGGGTTTACACCAGGATGGGCAACCAACCGGAGACGGAGAGAACACATCAGCCATGACGCGGGGGTAAGGGGACATCACCATGATCACGCTTGAACGAATCCTGCTGCCGACCGACTTCAGCGAGTGCTCCGCGCGTGCGAGATCGTATGCCTGTGAATTGGCAAGGCGGTTCACGGCCGAAGTTCACCTGCTGCACGTTGCGTCGCCGATCACCGTGCCGGGATATGTGGGTCCTCTGCCGGAGGAGTTGCTCCGTGCCGAGGAGAATGCCCGCCGGGAACTGGACGAGTGGGATGATCCGTCCTTCGAGCAGGCGAAAGCCGTGGTTCGATCGGTTCTCACGGGGACCCCCTTCGTGGAAATCGTGCGCTACGCGCGGGAGCGCAACGTGGACCTGATCGTGATGGGCACACACGGCCGCTCGGGACTGACGCAGGCCCTGATCGGCAGCGTGGCGGAGAAGGTGGTGCGCAAAGCCCCTTGTCCCGTGCTCACCGTACGACCTGAAGGCCACCAGTTCGTCATGCCCTGACAAGACGCGGCACCCGCCGGCAGCCTTGTGAAACTGAGCGTGGCGAGACTGCGCTGGTAATTGGCGACATGAACCTCGCAAGCCGGAGTTGCATCAACGGGGCGAATGCCTCCGAGGCAATCCTCAGGCCGGGCGACAGGCTGAACACGTGGTCGATCAGCTTTATCGTCCAATATCGGCGGTCCGACAACACTCACCCACGGGGAGAAACCGGTCATGCAGCACGAACTACCCGAGTTGCCTTTCGCACAAGACGCGTTGGAGCCGCACATCTCGGCGGAGACTCTCCAGTATCACCACGGCAAGCATCACGCCAAGTACGTGGCGACGCTGAACGATTTGATTTCGGGCACAGAGCTGGAACACCGGCCGCTGGAGGAGATCGTCCAGAAAGCATCCGGCAAGGTGTTCAACAACGCCGCCCAGGCCTGGAACCATGCGTTCTATTGGAACTGCCTTTCGCCCGAAGGCGGCGGCGAACCGGACGGCCCGTTGGCCGCGGTGATCCATCAGCAGCTCGGCTCCTTTGACGAGTTCAAGCGCCAATTCACCGAGGCGGCCACTTCGCTGTTCGGGTCCGGGTGGGCCTGGCTGGTCAAGAGCGGCGACGGCAACCTCGAGATCAGGCAAGGCCCCAACGCGGAGACGCCGATTCGCAGCGGGGATACGCCCATCCTCACCTGCGACGTCTGGGAGCACGCCTACTACATCGACCATCGCAACGCCCGACCGAAGTACCTCGAGGCTTTTTGGCAGGTGGTCAACTGGGACTTCGTCGCCCGGCAGTATCAGGCCTGAAGGAGGTTTGCAAATGGCTCGCACGAGGGAAGAGATCAAGAAGGACATCGTCGACCAGCTCTATTGGGACGAGCGCGTCGATGCGGCGGATGTCACGGTCGAGGTGGAAGACGGCAACGTAGTCTTGCGCGGCACGGTACCCACGTTGATCGCGCGGCACTTCGCGGCTGCCGACGCGCTGATGGTGGCCGGGGTCACGGCCCTGTGCAACCAGCTTCGGGTCCGATACCCGACAAGTGCCACTGCGCCCAGCGACGAGCAGATTCGAGCCAACGTGATTAACCTGTTGGAGTGGAGTTCCCACCTTGACGCCGAGCACATACGTGTTGACGTCCGTAATGGGATCGTCATACTCGAAGGGACCCTGGATGCCTTGTGGAAGAAATCGCATGCCGAGGAAGTCATTTCGCAATTGACGGGTGTCATGGCCATCGACAACAAGTTGGCGGCGGTGCCCACCAAGGACACCTCTGACGAGCTGATCGCCGAATCGCTGGCCGGCGCGTTGAAACGCAATCCGATGATCAACGAAGACGCGATCGAGGTACGGGTGGCCAACGGTGTGGTCAGGCTCACCGGGGCGGTCCCCAACTGGGCGGCCCGGCAGGTTGTCTACAACACCGCGTTGCACACATTCGGGGCGATCGGCGTCGACGACCAGCTCCTGGTGGCCAGTCAGGACTAACGAAACGGCGGACGCCGTTCGCTCAAGAGGAACTCGACCATCCGCTGGCGCACCGCTGCCTCGGCGTAATCGTCGTTCAGGCTCAACATGGCTCGGTGTGGCCCAGGCGGGTGATCACCGGCTTCTCCAGCTCGAAATAGTCGACAAACCGCATGCGGATCGCTTCGTCGTGGGTGTTGCCCTCGAAGACAATCTCTTCGGATTCGGACAGCGACTCATCCACCAGCGTCGTCACGCCGTAGAGCGATCCGAACGGAGGAACGGCGCCCGTCTCGCAGTCGGGAAACCGCTTGGCCAGCTCCTCCTCGGAAGCCAGCTCCAGCGAATCGGCCCTCAGCAGTTGTTGCACATCCGCAAGATCGATCACGTGCGTGGCCGGTACGACCGCCAACAGATAGTCTGCGTCGCTTTTGAGCAGCACCGTCTTGGCCACGCGGTAGCCCGTTTCCTCCACGGCCTGCGCAAGCCGCTGGGCGTCGTAAGTCGGTGCGTGGTGGAGTATCTGATATTCCACCTTGTGCTGGTGCAGGAATTCATGAACGTTCATTTCAGTATCCCCCAGTCATTTGCAGCTCTGATTATGCCTTTTTGTGGAACAGCCTGTTCTGACGCGGTGGACCAACCGCTGCACATCGCGTGCCACGGCCGACAAGCCGCAGCAAGGCCCACAGCCGGCGTCCTGTGTCACTTTGTCGCCAGGGTGCGACAGATTGTCCGACACATCCGGCCGCGGCCCGATTTCGTCGTTCAGCCGCCGCCCTGCTGGTATGCTCCCATAAGCTGCGCGTGGCCGAGCACGTGGCCGGCCATGGCCCGTTCCACGGCCGCCCGGGAGGCGTTCTTGCTCAGGTTGAGCGACTCGGTGTCGAGGGCGTAAAGGTTGAAGAAATACCGATGCTTCCCGTCTCCCGCCGGCGGACAGGGACCGCCGTAGCTGGCCATGCCAAAATCGTTGGCGGCCGCAACTCCCACGTCCAGGGCCCCTTCGGCAAGTCCCTCTGTGGCCGCAGGAATATCCAGGAGCACCCAGTGTGTGAAGGCCCGTTCCGGGGCGTCGGGGTCGTCCAGGATCAGCACAAAGCTGCGTGTGCCGGCCGGGGGGTCGCTCCAGGCCAGCTCGGGCGAGACGTCGTCGCCTTCGCAGGTATGCTTCGTGGGGATGGTTGCCCCATATTCGAATGCGCTGCTCTGCAATTGGAAATTCGTCTCCGGCATCGGTCGTGGCCTCCTTGGCTGGTGGCGTGTCAGGATCCCGGCTGGTTCGAACGGCGCGTCTCCCGCGTGAGCCTCAGCGAGTGTACCGAGCAACTGATGCAGGGGTCGTAGTGGCGGATCACCTGCTCGCAGCGCAAGGTGGCCTCCTCGTCGGAAAGCTCCATGATCCGGGGCGCGATCGCCCGCAGGTCTTCTTCGATGCTGCCTTGGTTCTGGCTGGTGGGCGGAACGATCCGGGCCGCGGCAATGGTCCCGTCGGCCTCGGTGCGATACTCGTGCCAGCAGAGGCCGCGGGGGGCCTCGGTGCCGTGGCCCCCCGTGCCCTGGCACGGGGTAATGGGAATCCGGGACCGCGCGGGCGCGCGGTATTCCTCCAGCAGGTCCGCGGCCAGGGCCAGGGCGTGGACGACCTCCAGGCCCCGGGCCAGGAGGCTCAGCGAGTTGCTGCGCCAAGGCAGCGGCCGCCGCGCCACGTTGCAGACCTGCGGCAGCAGCTCCGCGGCCCGGGGGTGCAGCCTCTCGGCGTTGAGGTTCAGTCGCGCCAGCGGGCCGACCAGGTACGATCCGCGACCCCGGATCACCGCGTGCAGGGCGTTGGAATGGGCGATCTGACGTTCTTCAATCCGAGTGCCGAACTCCGCCTGGTCGGCGTCCAGCCCCTTGTTGCTCTTGATGCGACCGAGGTTCATCGGATACTCGTCTTCGGCCGCCAGCGAGACGAACTCGTAGTCGCGATCCAGCTCCGGGAACTCGACCGTGCGGGCCAGCTCCAGCACCAGGTCGCACATGTCGTCGCGGCAGTGCGCCAGCTCGGGCAGCAGCTCCGCGGCCTCGGTCTCATCGGGCGAGCGATGGAATCCGCCCACGCAAGCGCCCACCGGATGGACGGACCGGGCGCCCAGCATCTCGATCACGGCATTGCCGGCCTTCTTGATGCGCAGCGAGCGCTGAACCAGCTCCCGGTGATCGGCCGCCATGCTGATGGCGCTTTCGTAGCCGAGAAAGTCGGGCAGGTGGAGCATGAACATGTGCAGCACGTGGCTCTCGATCCATTCGCCGCAGTAGAACAGGTTGCGCAGCGCGCGGATCGGCGGGTCGATCTCGTCGAAACCCCCCATTGCCCGTTCCAGGGCGTGGCAGGCGCTCATCTGGTAGGCGACCGGGCAGATGCCGCAGATGCGGGCCACGATGTCGGGCACTTCGCGGAAGTCGCGGCCGCGCAAGAACGCCTCGTAAAACCGCGGGGGCTCGAAGATGTTCAATTGGACCTCTTCCACTTGGCCGTCGCGCATGGTCAGGTGGAGCCCGCCCTCCCCTTCGACGCGGGCCAGCGCCGCCACGTGGATCGTGCGGCCGGCTTTCTCGTCGCCGGCGCCTGGGTCAGCCTTGCCGCTCGTCGTGCTCATAGCGGTCGCTCGCCTGCTTGAAAGGTTCCAGGTAGCCGTTGAACATGCGCAGCATGCGTTTCATCTCGCGGGGGTCGTAGCCGAGCCTGGCCGTAAACCAACGACCCAGCGACGCCATGTTGGGTTGCTCCATGGGGCCGAAACAGCCGTAGCAGGCGCGATTGTGACTGGGGCAGAGGGCCCCGCCACAGCCGACCTGGGTCACCGGCCCCAGGCATGGCTTGCCCTGCGAGACCAGCACGCAAGGGTAACCGGAGCGCTTGCACTCGACGCACAGGCTGTGGGTGGCGATGTTCGGGCGCCGGCCGGCCAGGGCCGCCGAGACCACTTCCAGCAGGTCAGCCCGGGTGATCGGGCAGCCGCGCAGCTCGTAGTCGACGAACACGTGCGAGGCGATCGGGGTGGAGGTGGCCAGCGACTCGATGTCTTCCGGCCGCGGGTAGACGTAGCGGCTGAACTCCTCCACGTCGGCCCAATTTCGCAGCGCCTGGATGCCGCCCGAGGTGGCACAGGCCCCGATGGTGATCAGCGTCCTGCACTCGCGCCGGATCTGCGTGATTCGCTCCTCTTCCTCCGGGGTCGAGATGCTGCCTTCGACAAAGCCGATGTCGTAGGGGGGCGATCCCTGCCGGCGGCGCGCCTCGAGAAAAAAATCGATTTCCGTCACCTCGGCAAGCTGGAGCAGATCATCCTCGAGATTGAGGATCTGCAACTGGCAGCCGTCGCAGCTTGTGAACTTGAAGGCCGCCAGCTTCAGCTTCCCGTTCGGTTCGACCAGGTTGATGCTATGGCCCGACATGCTCAGATGTCCTCCTTGGCGAAGATGTTGGCGATGTCGGAAAAGCGAAAGACCGGGCCGTCGCTGCAGACGAACATCCCGCCGTATTGGCAGTGGCCGCAGCGGGCGAACCCGCAGTTCATGTTCCGCTCCAGGTTGACGAACACCTGGCTCGGCGGCACGTGGAGCTGCAGGAAATTCCAGGCGGCCGCCCGGTTGAGCACCTTCGGCCCGCAAACCAGCACGATCGTCTCCGCGGCCGGAAACTTGATCCGTTTGAGCAGGTCGGTTACCACGCCGACGGGCCCGGCCCAGTCACCCGTG
>CAYXPN010000335.1:2057-6186 GCA_964467075.1 uncultured Planctomycetaceae bacterium | reverse complement strand
TCCCGGGGCTGCGCTTCGCTCCAGCCCCGGCCACCCGGGGCTGCGCATCGAATTCAGCAAACAATTCCTTTAGGAGTCCTAAGCGCGGCGAGGGTGGCTGGCCCACTGGCGCGCCGTGAGGAATCACGAGAGCCGAGAGCCAAGTTCGCGCCCGCGGATTCCGCGGTTGCGTGGCACACGCAGAGCCCCAAGCGATGGGCGTGGTGGGTCGTGTGTGCTCCGGCCGTTCCGTAGGGGCGACGCATGCGTCGTCCCTGCCGATGCCGCGCTTCCTGCACACGTGCCACCAAGCCTGCCACGCCCTTCTCAGGGTGTGCCACTCCGTTGGTCGGCCGAAGCAAGCCGGCTGGCCGCGGTCGGGGGGGCTCCCCCTTGTGGGTCTTGTCCAGCGGGGCGTAGAATTCAGGGAATCATCCGATGGCCGTATCCGAGTTCGTCCGCCAGATTGCGAAAGTCCCCTCATGCCGCGCCGCTACGTCGTCCAATTGACCCACCAGGAGCCCGTCGACGAGGTCTTCATCGCCTCGAACAAGCAGCTCCGCCCCAACCGCAACGGCAACCTGTACTTGCAGTTCTGTATCTCCGACCGCACGGGCACGATCGACGCGCGCATGTGGAACGCCGGCCAGGGGGTCTACCGCTCGTTCGACAACGGCGACTACGTGCGCGTGCAGGGCACGGCCCAGGTCTATCAGGGGGCGGTCCAGGTGATCGCCACCCAGATCACCCGGCTCGAACCGGCGGAAGCCTGCGAGGACGATTTCGTCCTCTTGCCCTCCGCTGAGGTCGAGAAGCTGCTGGCCCGGCTGACCGGGCTTTTGCGCGGCATCGCGGAGCCGGGTTTGCGCAACCTGGTGGAGTGTTTCCTGCTGGACGAGCGGCTGATGGACCAACTGGCCCGGGCCCCGGCCGCGGTCAAACACCACCATGCCTACCGCGGGGGACTGCTGGAACACGTAGTCACGGTGATGGAAGCCGCGGTGCGCATCAGTCCCTGCTATCCGCAGCTCGACCGCGACCTGCTCCTTTGCGGCGCGTTTCTGCACGACATCGGCAAGCTCGACGAGCTGAGCTACGACCGCGAGCTGGCCTATACCGACGAAGGGCAATTGATCGGGCATGTGGTCATGGGCGTCGGCATCCTGGAGGCCAAGCTCGCCGAGGCCGAGCGACTCTCGGGCGAGCCGGTGCCGGAGGAGACCGTGTTGCGCCTGAAACACATGCTGGTGAGCCACCACGGGCTGTATGAACACGGCAGTCCCCGGCTGCCCATGACCCCTGAGGCCTTGGCCCTGCACTGCCTGGACTATCTGGACGCCAAGCTCAACGCCTTTGCCAGCCTGATCGAAAGTGATCCGAACGAGGACAGCTCCTGGACCACTTTCCATCCGAACCTCAGCCGCAAGTTGTTCAAGGGACATCCCGACCGGGAAGACAAGTCCGCGAACCCGGACCTTTCGGCCGAGGGCGGCTGAAGCGGCGTGGGTTTGCTCAGGCTCCGTCTGAGAATGGGTCGCCGCGTTCGCCAGAGCGGGGATCGCCGCGGGGCAGCATTTACTCACCTCCACCGTCTGGCGACGGTGGCTACCAGCCTGTAGCCACGCTCGCCAGAGCGTGGACAACACAGAAACAAACCCAACCATGCATGAAACCGAACTGGAGCGTCGCATCCTGGAGCTGGTCAACCGGCCGGGCTACGAGCCGGTCAAGGCGCGGGTGATCGCCCAGCGCTTGCAGCTTGCCGATGTGGATGCCGCTGAGGTCAAACAGGCCGTCAAGCGACTCGTCCAGCAGGGGCGGCTCGTTTACGGATCAGGTCGGAGCGTGCGCGCGCCGGGCTTCAGCAAGCCGACCGGCAATCGCCTGGTGGGCGTGTTCCATCGCACGGCCAAGGGCTATGGGTTCGTGCGCCCGGCCGACACTGCGCCGGCACCGGGCGAGGACCGGCGCAGCCAGGACGTCTACATCCCGGCCCATTGGACTTCCGACGCCTCGACCGGCGACCTGGTGCTCGTCCAGCTCAAACGCACCCACGGCGGGGCACCGGGCCCTCGCGGCCAGATCATCGAGGTGGTCGAACGCGAGACGTACCGCTTCGTGGGCACCTACTTCGAGGCCGCCGGCGCCGGCTACGTCCAGGTCGACGGCACGTTGTTCACCCAGCCGATCTTCGTGGGCGACGCCGGCGCGAAGGACGTGCAGACCGACGACAAGGTGGTGATCGAAATGGTCCGCTTCCCTTCGCCCACCCACGACGGCGAAGGGGTGATCACCGAGGTGCTCGGGCCGCGCGGCCGGCCCGGCGTGGACACGCTGTCGATCATCCGCGAGTTCAATCTCGCCGAAGGCTTCCCCGAAGACGCGCTCGAAGAAGCCCGCGAGCAGGCCGAGCAGTTCGACGAGTCCATTCCCCCCGGGCGCCGCGACCTCGCGCATCTGACCGTGGTGACCATCGACCCGGCCGATGCCCGCGATTTCGACGACGCCATTTCGCTCGAGCGCGAAGAAAACGGCCACTGGGTGCTGTGGGTGCACATTGCCGACGTGGGCCATTTCGTGCGCCCGCGCAGCGCGCTGGACCGCGAGGCGCGCCAGCGCGCCACCAGCGTCTATCTGCCCGACCGCGTGCTGCCCATGCTGCCCGAGGCGATCAGCAACTCGCTGGCCAGCCTCCAGCCGCGCAAAGTCCGCTACGCCAAGTCGGTGCGCATGGAGTTTACGCCCGAAGGCATCTGCGTGGACAGAGAAATCTGCGCCGCAGCCATCCGCAGCAACCGCCGCCTGAGCTACGAACAGGTGGATGCCTTTCTGGCCGATCCCGAGCCCTGGCGCCGCAAATGGGGCCGGAACGTCTGCCGGCTGCTCTCGGACATGCACCAACTGGCCATGATCCTCCGCGGTCGGCGTCTCGACCACGGCGCCCTGGAGCTGACCATGCCCGAGGTGAAGATCGACCTGGACAGCCAGGGCCGAGTCTGTGGGGCCCACGCGGTCGAACACACCGAAAGCCACCAGATCATCGAGGAGTTCATGCTGGCGGCCAACCAGGCCGTGGCCCAGACCATCTATGAGAAGGAAATCCCTTTTCTGCGCCGCATCCACCAGGCACCCGATCCGCGCAAGCTCAAGGCGCTCACGGAATTCGTGCGCGAGCTGGGCCTCGAGGCCGAGAGCCTGCAAAGCCGCTTCGAGCTGCAGAAGCTGCTCGGGCGCGTGCGCGGACTGCCGACCGAACATACGGTCAACCTGGCCGTCTTGAGGGCCATGCAGCGGGCCGTTTACAGCCCGGAGCCGCTCGAACACTACGCCCTGGCCATGGACTGCTACTGCCATTTCACCTCGCCCATTCGTCGTTATCCCGATCTGACGGTCCATCGCGTGGTCGATGCCCTGCTGGCCGGGCGCAAGCCCCGGGCCGGCTACGACGAGCTGATGCTCCTAGGCCAGCACTGCTCGGCGCAGGAAGAACGCGCCGAGGCGGCCGAACGCGAGCTGACCCGGCTCAAGCTGCTCCACTACCTCAGCCAGCGCATCGGCGAAGAGATGGACGTGGTGGTCACGGGCGTGGAGAGCTTCGGGCTGTTCGTGCAGGGTGTGGAACTGCCGGCCGAAGGGCTGATCCACGTCGAGTCGCTCGCCGACGACTACTACCGCTTCGATCGCACAGCCCACACCTTAATCGGCGCCAGAGCGAACAACCGCTACCGGCTGGGCGACCTGCTGCGCGTGGCGGTGGCGCGGGTGGACCTGGAACGGCGCGAACTGGACTTCCGTCTGGTGCGGCGCCGCGGGCGCGCCGAGACGGTCGGCCGGCGGGACGGGCGCGGCGCAAGGAAGACGCCGGCCGGGTCGAAGGCCGGAGGAGCAGCCGGCACGCGGTCTTCGCGCTCCAAGGCGGCTGCGAAGGAAGGCAAACGCACGGCCGGCGCCGGGCACGCCGGCGGGGGCAAACGCGCTCGCTCGGCCGCGAGCAAGCAGTCGGGCAAGCGCACCGGAGGCCGCCGCTTGCGACGCAAGCGCTAGCAGCCCGGAGGGTGCGTGCTCTGCACGCACGCGTAGCCACGCTCGCCAGCCCGTAGGGTGCGTGCTCTGCACGCACGCCTTCGCCAATCGCACTGCTGGACAAGCC
>CAYXPN010000335.1:0-1957 GCA_964467075.1 uncultured Planctomycetaceae bacterium | reverse complement strand
ACCCTCGCTGTTGCACACCCCGCTTCACGCCTGGCACACGGCCCGGGGGGCCCAGTTCGTAGGGTGCGTGCTCTGCACGCACGCCTTCGCCAATCGCACTGCTGGACAAGCCAGCAGTGGCACGCAGCACGCGGCTCGTTGAAAGCCGGGCCACAGCCGATCGAGCAACGCCATGCCCGAGAGCACACCCTCGCTGTTGCACACCCCGCTTCACGCCTGGCACACGGCCCGGGGGGCCCAGATGGTTGAGTTCGCCGGCTGGCGCATGCCGCTCAGGTACACGTCGATCATCGAGGAACACCAGGCCAGCCGCCGGGCCGCCAGCATCGCCGACATCTCGCACATGGGCCGCCTGCGCTTCGAGGGGCCCGGGGCCGCGGTGTTTCTGGCCGAGCTGCTCACCCGCCGCGTGGCCGACATGGCCGAGGGCCAGATCCGCTATTCCCTGGTGACCAACGACCAGGGAGGCATCCTGGACGACGTGCTGGTGGGCCACTACCATAACGACTACGGCCAGCCCTACTACGTGCTGGTCTGCAATGCGGCCAATCGGGCGAGATTGGTCCGCTGGATCGATGAGCACCTGCCGCCCCAGCGCGCCCAGCGCCCGGGACACGAAGTCGTCTGGACCGACGTGACCCGGCTGTGGGCGATGTTCGCCTTGCAGGGGCCACAGGCCGTGGAGGTGCTCCAGCCGCTGGTGGACGAAGACCTGCACATCATGCGCTATTACCGGGGCGGCCAGGTGCGCATCCTCCATCCGGCCGCACGACGCCAGGGCGGGATCATCAGCCGCACCGGCTACACGGGCGAAGACGGCTTCGAGCTGAGCATCGGGGCCACCATTGCCGAGGGCGTCTGGGAGGCGATCATGGAGCAGGGCCGTCCCCGGGGGCTGGTGCCCGCGGGCATCGGGGCCCGCGACACCCTGCGCCTGGAGGCCGGCATGCCGCTTTACGGCCACGAACTGAGCGAAGAGATCGATCCCTTCCAGGCCGGGCTGGAATATACGTGTTACTTGTGGGGATATGATTTCCCGGGGCGCGAGGCCTTGCGCCGGCTTCAGCGCGAGCCGCCCCCGCGGGTGCGCGTGGGGCTTGAGCCCGAAGGCCGGCGCGTGCCCCGGCAGGGATGCCCGGTGCTGGAGGGTTCGACCGAGGTGGGGGTGGTCACCAGCGGCACGTTTTCGCCCACCCTGGGCCGTCCGATCGCCATGGGCTACGTGGCCCGCGAGCGTGCCCGGCCGGGCACGGAGCTGGTGATCGACATTCGCGGCCGGCGCGTGCCGGCGCGCGTGGTGGAGCTTCCGTTTTATCGTCGTGCGCGTGATCCGAAGGGCCGGTCCGAGCAGCCGGGCCCGTAATCGCCAGGAGGGACGCTGCCGTGAATCCCGAGCAGTTGCGCTACACGAAGACTCACGAGTGGGTGGCGGTGGGCGAAGACCCGGCCGGCGCAAAGCTGGCCACGGTGGGCCTGTCGGCCTTTGCCATCGAAGCGCTCACAGACCTGGTCTACATCGAGCTGCCCGAGGCCGGGCGCCAGGTCGGCGCGGGCGAGGCCATGGCCGAGATCGAGTCGGTCAAGGCGGTGAGCGAAATCTACAGCCCGGTCAAGGGCGAGATCATTGAAGTCAACTCCGCGATCGCCGACAATCTGGACCAGCTTTCCGACGATCCATACGGGGCCGGCTGGCTGGTGAAAATCCGCGTGGCCGACGAGTCGGGGCTCGAAGAGCTGCTCGACTACGCCGCCTACCAGCGCCAGTGCGCGGAGCAGTCGCAGTCGTAGCCGGAGGGTGGCACGGGTGGCTTGTCCACCCGTGCTTGTTCGCTACGAAATGATGGGCTGCCGCACTGCTGGACAAGCCAGCAGTGGCACCCGGCGTCGCCCCTACGGAGGTCACTGCGCCACGGGTGAACCTCCGCAACTGATCAAACGCAACGGCCGGCACCATGCC
>CAYXPN010000334.1:0-6201 GCA_964467075.1 uncultured Planctomycetaceae bacterium | reverse complement strand
CCCTCGCGTCCGCCAATGTCCAACCGTGCGGCCACGACAAAGCGTGGCCCTCCAAAGTGTATGCGTGGCCCTCCAAAGTGTATGCGTGGCCCTCCAGGGTGTATGCGTGGCCCTCCAACGCGCCCGTGTACGCGTCTCACCTCTTTCCCCGGATGCGCGTAAATGCCTCGGTCTGCTGCTGGATGGCCCGCTCCGTGGGCAGACGCTCCATGGAGCTTGCGCCGTAGAAGCCGTCCACGGCCCGGCAGTGCTCGAGAATGAACTGCGCGTCCTCCGGCTCGGCGATCGGGCCGCCGTGGCACAGCACGATCACGTCCTCGCGCACGCTGCGCGCCGCGTCGGTCATCGCGTCGATCAGCCCCACGCACTGCTCCAGGGTCTTGGCTGTTTGCGCACCGATCGAGCCCTTGGTCGTCAGTCCCATGTGGGCCACCAGGATGTCGGCGCCCGCCTCGGCCATGCGCTGCGCTTCGTCGGGGTTGAACACGTAGGGCGTGGTCAACAGCTCCATGCGCCGGGCCAGCCGGACCATTTCGACCTCCTTGCCGTAGCCGAAGCCGGTCTCTTCCAGGTTGACGCGGAAACTGCCGTCGATCAGGCCCACGGTCGGGAAGTTCTGCACCCCGCCGAAGCCCGCGGCCTTGATCTCGCCCAGGAAACGATCTATCAGGCGCAGCGGGTCGGTGCCGCACACGCCGGCCAGCACGGGCGTGTGTCGGACCACCGGCAGCACCTCCGCGGCCATCTGCATGACGATCGCGTTCGCATCACCGTAGGGCAAGAGCCCGGCCAGCGAGCCGTGGCCGGCCATGCGGAAGCGACCGGAGTTGTAGATCACGATCAGGTCGATGCCGCCGGCCTCTTCGAATTTGGCACTGATTCCGGTGCCGGCCCCGCCGCCGATGATCGGCCGGCCTTCGGCGATCTTGCGACGAAAACGATTGAGGATAGCGGTGCGCGATTCGGGCATAACGAGGTTCTCCTGGATGGATGGGAACTCTTGGCAGGGGGCGACGCACGCGCCGCCCCTCTCCCGCAGTGCGGGAGAGAATGGCGAGCGCAAGCGAGCCGGGTGAGGGCGGTCTGCGCCGCGTGCCGCGGCCGGCTTGTCCGCCGCTGTGTGAACCGCCGGCTGACGCCGGCGGCTCGCCGTGCTCCTCGGCACACCGCACGGCAAACTGCGCTGACCCGCTCGCTCTTACCTGGCCGGCTCTGGAGCCGCGCGCATGTTCGACAAAAGCTCTTCGGCACAAGCGCGGGCAAACTCCGGGTCGTTGATGTTGGCGTCCAGCTCGATCACCGGGATGTCCTCGCGCAGGTCCTGCTCCAGCGCGTCGAACAGGGCGCGGTCGGCCGCGGGGTCCCAGAACGGCCCGCCCTCGGCGTCGATCATGCTCAGTCCCCTGCGCGGGATCAACACGCTTACCGGCGCCGTGCTCTGGTTGAGCTTCTCGGCCAGGATCGCGCCCAGGCGCCGGCATTCGTCCGCGGTGGTGCGCATCAGCGTGATATTCGGATTGTGTTGGTAGAACGTGCGCCCGCCAAACTTTTCGGGCACCGTCTCGGGTGCCCAGAAGTTGACCATGTCGAGACAGCCCGGCACCACCACCGCGGGCACACCGCGGCGCGCGGCTGCCTCCAAACGCTGCGGACCGGCCGAGAGCACGCCGCCGACCAGCTCGTCGGCCCATTCGGTGGTGGTGATGTCCAGCACGCCTGCGATCAGCCCCTCAACCACCAGGCTTTCCATGGTGCGCCCGCCCGTGCCCGTGGCGTGAAAGACCAGCACCTCGTAGCCGGCCTGTTCGATGACGGTCTTGGCCGTTTCCACACAGGGCGTGGTGTTGCCGAACATCGAGGCGGCCACCAGCGGGCGGTCGTCGCCAGGCGGCACCTCGGCTTCGACCATGGCACAGACCGCGGCCGCGGCGCGCGCGAAGATTTCGCGGCTCAGGCGGTTCAGGCCCGCGATGTCCACGATGCTGGGGATCATCACGATGTCTTTCACGCCCACGTAGCCGGAAACATCGGTGCCGGCCACGGTGGAGACCATCACCTTGGGCACACCCAGCGGCAAGGCGCGCATGGCCGCACAGGCCACCGAGGTGCCCCCGCCGCCGCCCAGGGCGAGGATGCCGTCGAACGCGCCCTGCTCATAGAGCCGCGGCACCAGGGCCGCGGCCCCGCGGGTCATGGCGGCCATGGCCTCGCCGCGGTCTTGGCCCGCGGCTAGTTGGTCGGCGTCCGCGCCGCCCGCTGCGGCCACCTCGCGGCGTGTGACGTCGGGCTCGATCGGCGGCGGGCCCAATACGCCCACGTCGATCACCAGCGTGCGCAGCCCGCGGGACTCGATCCACTGCTTGACAAAGGCATATTCGGCGCCCTTGGTGTCCAGCGCGCCGAGCAGGGCGACGGTCTTGGGCATGTTCGATTCCTTGCACCTGGCGATGATTGCGCCCCGGCGTCGGGTTTGTGGCGACGCCCATATTTTGCTGCCCAGGTGCAACCTGCACAAGCGGCCACGGGCAGAGACCGGACGGGCAGAGGCTGGGCAGGCAGATCGCCGGGGTGCGAAGTGCTATAATTCGGGTAAGAACTTGTAAAGGTATTACTTCCCGGGGCTTCGCTTCGCCGTGAGCCCCGGCCACCCGGGCCTGGCTATGGGATTGGGGAGACAATTCGTTGACAGGTTCTAAGCCGCCCACATGCCTGGCAGCAGAGGGACGGCACGCCCGCGGGCAACCACGGCACACACTTGTCGCACGGAGAATGGCCATGAGAGCAATGCATTGGATCGCGCCCTCTGTGGTCGCCGGCTGGGTGCTGGCCGGTGGGGGACCTTGGGGGTCCGCCACGTTGCACGCCCAGCCGCCCAAGGGCGTTGTGCAGATCGAGCTGGTGGGCGAGGCGCGCGGGGCGGCGCTGGCGTTTCAGGAGTGGGCCCGCGCGCTCGACCAGGCCGGCATCCGCAACGTGCGCCTGCGCAGTGCCCAGGGCAACGAACGCATCGGCGTCGAAGTGCGCGGCACTGCCCAGCGCCCGGTCTACGTGGTCACCGGCCAGGTGCTCTCCGCGCAGGAGCTGCTCTTGCCGCCGGGCCGGTTCCGGCGGAGCGACGTGGGCCGGCTGGCCCAGTGGCTCGACGATCTGGCCCGCCGCGGCCCCGAAGAGAGCCGACCGCAGCGGGGCGCGTTCGGGTTGACCGCGGAGCAGCACGAAGCCGTGCTGCAAGACACCGCACGCCCGGTCGGCTTTTCGACGCAGGGCAAGCCGCGCGCGGAAGTGGTCCGACAGGTGACGGCGCGCCTGGGCTTGCCCGTGCAATGGGACGCCCAGGCCGCGGCCGCGGTGGGCAGCGACGCGGTGGCCGAAGAGCTCAAGGACCTCTCCTGCGGCACGGCGCTGGCCTGCCTGTTGCGCCCGGCAGGATTGTGCCTGGTGCCGCGGGCCGCGCCCGCGGGCCCGGCCTATGGCATCGTGGCCGCGGCGCCGGGACTGGAAATCTTGCCGGTCGGCTGGGAGCCGAAGCAGCGTCTGCCCGAGCTGCTGCCGGCGCTCTACGAATTCCGCAACGTCCACATCCAGGGCGTCTCGGCCAAGACGGCGTTGGACGAAATCGGCCGGCGGCTGGAGGTGCCCGTGCTCTGGGACCACAATGCCCTGGCCCGCTGGGGCATTGAGCCGGACAAGGCTCGGGTCGCCTTGCCGCAGAGTCGAACCACCTATAGCCAGGCGCTGCGCAAAATCCTGTTTCAGGCCCAACTGAAATTCGAGGTGCGCGTGGACGAGGGCGACCATCCGTTCTTGTGGATCACCAGCGTGAAGCCGGTCTGACGGCTTGGCCCTTCCCGCGCGCTGAGAGACTATCCGGAAACCGGCGCGCAACCTGGGTGGCCGGGGTTGGAGCGTAGCGAAACCCCGGGAGACCGGTCCGTGGCTTCCCTTCGGCGTAAGCCACGGCCACCCAAACTGTCTTTCCGGATAGTCTCTCAGTGCGCCGCGGTCTGCCACGCGGGCCGAGGAACCGCGAGCAGGAAGTGTGCACGCGTCCGCCGCGGCGAATCCGAGCATTGTCCGTTCCGGCCAAGCCGTTATAATGCGCGATCGTAGAGCGGTTCGGGGTGCCGGTGGGAGGGGGCCGCGAAGGGCCGCGAGCCGCGGCACAGCGGGACGCCGATCGCGGCCCGTGACGGTTGCGGCCTGAAGACCACTTGACCGAAGAAGGGATCGCCCATGACGACCAGGTTTCTGCCTGCCGGGGAATTGACACGCCAGCAGCTCGACTGGGGCAGCCTGGGATGGTGCAGCCGCCCGGCCGATACCGGGGCAAAGGGCCTGGCGGTGATCGAAGTGACCCTGGCACCGGGCGGCGGCCATGCCTTCCACAAGCACCCCGGCCAGGAGGAGGTCATCTATGTGATCGAGGGCCAGGTGGAGCAGTGGCTGGAGCGCGAGTGCCGCACGCTGGGGCCCGGCGACTGCGTGTTCATCGACCCTGACGTGGTCCACGCCTCGTTCAACACCAGTGGGGAGCCCTGCCGCATGCTCGCCATCCTGGCACCTTGCGTGGAGGGCGACGACGGCTATCGGGCGGTGGAAGTGGCCGACCAGGAGCCCTGGTGCTCGCTGCGCAGCGCCTGAACCTGGGTATGGGCGGAGGAGGATCTGGGTCCGGTAGGGGCGACGCATGCGTCGCCCCTACAAAGCCGCGATGGAACGCCCCCTCACCCGGCCGCCAAGGCGGCCACGCTCTCCCGAAACGGGAGAGGGGCGACGTGAGCGCAGCGTGAGGGCGGTGGGAAGGGATTGGAGCACGGGCGATTAGCTCAGTTGGTTAGAGCGCCACGCTTACAACGTGGAAGTCGGCCGTTCAAATCGGCCATCGCCCACTGAGACAACCTGCGGGTAGACATTGCCGGCAGGCGCGGCCGCGCGGGCATCGGGCAATCGTCGGACGCGAGGCGCGAGCGGGGGCGCGGCGTGGCGTTTCGCTACTAGCCGGCCGCCTGAAGGAGTCTCCCGGGCCACGACGGAGCGTGGCCCTCCATTGATGCCGCGGTGCCGTTTGGAGGGACGCGCCGCAGAGCGCATCGGCTGCATGGTTTCCGACGGCTGAGGTGATGCGCCTTTCTTCTTCATCAAGTTTCTTACTCGTCGAGCAGCTTGATCTCGACCTTGCGGAACTCGCACGGATGGCTCTCGGCCTGGAGCGAGATGCTGCCGCCGGAGAGCATCTTCTCGCCGCCCCGCTGCTCGATCAGCGCTTGGGCCTGCGCGTCGCTCGGATCGAGCTGCGGCTGCGTGTACTTGAACACGGTCTCGCCGTTCACGCGGTGCTCGATCGAGCGGTTGCCGTGTACCTCGACCTCGACGGTGACCCACTGGTCGCCGTGAAAGGTCTTGGAGGTGGAGCTGCGGCAGTGCTGCGTGATGAGCTGGCCGTCCATCACGTAGTTCGTACCCGGCGAGCAGACGTTGGCCGTGGGCCGCTCGCCCGAGCCGCCCCCGCCGAGCAATTGCACCTCGATGCAAACGGGGAAGCTCTGATCCTTCTTCATGCTCTCGGGCGACTGGCCGTGGATCATGATGCCGCTGTTGCGGAAGGCCCAGCCCGGTCCGCCGGGACACTGCTCGCCCACGAAGCGGTATTCGACGCGCAGGATGTAGCTGGAGAAGGGCTTTTCGTAGAAGATGTGGCCGAAGCGGCCGTCGAAGTTGTCGTACTGGTCGTAGGCGACCTTCAACACGCCGTCTTCCACACGGAACGTGTCGCCGAAGTTGTCGCCCAGCTCGTAGCCGGCGATTTTGACCTTCCAGCCGCTGAGGTCCTTGCCGTTGAAGAGTTGAATCCACTCGCCGTCCGCGGCAGCGGCCGGCCGGGACATTGCGCCGGCCGCCAGGACCACGATTGCCACGATTGCCGCTCGTTGCCACTGGTCCATCTTGTTCATTGCTGCACCTCGAAGTTTGGGTCAAAAGATTTCCCTGAGCCGATCTCGCTCTTGGAGTGTAGCTCCGGCCGCGGGGCCGGTCAAGCAAGCGCCGGTGGTGCTCAAATGTTGGCGCCGGAACGGCGCTGCGCTTGTTCCGGCCTACGGCTCTTCGGCTGCAAGATGTGCACTGCTGGACAAGCCAGCAGCGGCACCCGGCGCTGCGCTTGTTCCGGCCTACGGCTCTTCGGCTGCAAGATGTGCACTGCTG
>CAYXPN010000333.1:4261-6245 GCA_964467075.1 uncultured Planctomycetaceae bacterium | reverse complement strand
CTCCGAGGATGGCACGAAACAGTGGCGCCCACGAATTGCGCACGGTGATTTAGGGCGGCAGCCGGCAAGAGGTCGTTACCGCGCCGGTCGATGGAGACGCCCGCTGGTCGGGTCATCATAGCCAAATAGTGTACGTTCTGCTCGCTGTATGGCGTTCGACGTGTGCAGCCTCTCGCGGCTTCGTCGCCGAAAGTTGCCAGCAACCGGGGCGACCCGCACGCCCTTGTGCTCAAGCCGTTGGGCCTGCATACTTGGCCGCGGCGGGGAGCCTGTGCGCTCGGCGGCGCCGAGGCTGCATGCCCAGCGGCGCCGCGCGGGCGATCGGACGTAACGAGGAGGACCTTCGATGCTCGAGCGACTGTTTGGCCTGAAGGAACACGGCACCACGGTGCGCACCGAGCTTCTGGCCGGGCTGACCACCTTCCTGACCATGGCCTACATCATTTTCGTGCAGCCGGCCGTGCTCTCCGGCGAGATGTTCAAGCAGACCCTGGGCGACGGCTTCTCGACGGGAATGGACTTTTACGCGGTCACCACGGCCACCTGTCTGGCCGCGGCGCTGGGCAGCCTGCTGATGGGACTCTATGCTCGATACCCCATCGGCCAGGCACCCGGCATGGGTGAGAACTTCTTCTTCGTCTTCTCCGTTTTGCCCGCGGCCGGCGCCCTGATCGCCGCCCAAGTCGACGCGGGCGCGATCGAGGCCGGGGCCACCACACCCTGGCGCGTGGGGTTGGGCGTGGTCTTCATCGCGGGGCTGCTGTTTCTGCTGATTTCTCTGCTGGGCGTCCAGACCAAACTGCTCGAAGCCATCAGCCCCAGCATGCGCAACGCCATCGCCATCGGCATCGGCCTGTTTATCGCCTTCATCGGCCTCCAGAACACGGGGTTGGTGCTCAAGGATCCCGGCACGGGCGTGAAGCTCAATCCCCAGTTCGCCTCGCCGGACCTGATCGTCTTTTTCTGGGGCCTGCTGGTGACCGCGGGTTTGTACTCCCGGCGCGTGCGCGGGTCGCTTGTCTGGGGCATTCTGGCCGCCACGCTGCTGGCCGTGGTGTTGAAACTCGGGCTGCCCGAAGCGCCCGAGGCGATCTCCCAATCTGAGCCCGTGACCGAATCCGTGTTGATGGCGCCGCCCGAGAAGGGTGGATTCAAACTGGCGGACCGGGTGCTCTCGGCTCCGCCGTCCATGTCGCCCACCCTGTTCAAGATGGACCTGGTCCGCGCCCTGTCGCGCTCGATGATTCCCTTCATTTTGATCTTCCTGTTCATGGACGTGTTTGACACGCTGGGCACCCTGATCGGCGTGAGCGAGCAGGCCGGGCTGGTCAAGGACAACAAGCTGCCCCGGGCCAGAGAAGCACTGATCTGCGATGCCGCGGGAACGGTGGCGGGCGCGGCCATGGGCACGAGCACCGTGACCAGCTTTATCGAGAGCGCCGCGGGCGTGGAACAGGGCGGGCGCACCGGCTTGACCGCGGTGACCGTGGCGGGGCTGTTCCTGCTGGCGCTGTTTTTCAGCCCGATCATCGCCATGGTGGGCAGCTATCCGCCGATCACCGCCCCGGCCCTGGTGGTGGTGGGCTGCATGATGATGCGCAATGTGGTGCGTATCGAGTGGGACAATTTCGCCGAGGCCTTTCCGGCATTTCTGATCGCCCTGGGTATCCCGCTGACCTACTCGATCGCCGACGGGCTGGCTTTAGGTTTTGTCGCCTATCCGATCATCAAGCTGGCCGCGGGCCAGGGCCGGGAGGTGAAGTGGCTGATGTACGTGATGGCGGCCGTGCTGGTGGCCTATTTCCTGCTGGTGCGCATGCCGCACGGGGGACCCTGAGACGAGGCCGGAGGACGGGTGGCCGGGGCTGGAGCGAAGCGAAGCCCCGGCGGCGCCAAAGCCGGAAGTCGGAAGTCGGAAAGCCAATCCCCCATCCTGCCAATCCTGTCATCCCGTCTGCGCCATATCCTGCCAATCCTGTCATCC
>CAYXPN010000333.1:0-4161 GCA_964467075.1 uncultured Planctomycetaceae bacterium | reverse complement strand
ATCCTGTCTGCGCCCATCCTGCTGATCCTGTCATCCTGTCTGCGCCCATCCTGCCAATCCTGTCATCCTGTCTCCTTCCCATCCTGCCGATCCTGTAATCCTGTCTCTTTGCCGGGCCGAAAGCAGAATCCCGTACATCACCACCGGGCTTTGCCACCCGGCGGCGTTGCCGCTAGAATTGTGCTTTTCGGCCCTTTGCGCAGGGAGGCGCATTGGGTCGGTCACCAAACCGCAGGCCGCGTGCGCCAGGCGCCCACGCCCGGCCGGCCGCCGAAACCACCGCCCAATCCCGCTCTGCAAAGCCCTGTTGCACCATGCCCCGCTACAACCCCGCTGTGATCGAACCGAAGTGGCAGCAATCCTGGCAGCAGCACCAGACCTTTGCCACGCCCCGGCTGCCCCAGGGGCCAAAGCTCTATGTGCTCGACATGTTTCCCTATCCGAGCGGCGAGGGCCTGCACGTGGGCCATCCCGAGGGCTACACGGCCACGGACATCGTCTGCCGCTACCGGCGCATGCGCGGCGACTGCGTAATGCACCCGATGGGCTGGGACGCCTTTGGGCTGCCGGCCGAACAGCACGCCAAGAAGACCGGCACCCATCCGCGCGAGACCACGCGGCGCAACATCGACCGCTTCCGCCAGCAGCTCGAGCGCCTGGGGTTCGGCTACGACTGGAGCCGCGAGCTGGCTACCACCGACGCGGAGTATTTCCGCTGGACCCAGTTCATCTTCCTGCTGCTCTACGACACCTGGTACGACCCCGACGAGCAGCGGGGCCGCGCAATCGCCGAGCTGCCCGTCTCCGCTGACGTTCGCGCCCGGGGCGAGGCCGCGGTGCGCCGCTACCAGGACGAACACCGGCTGGCCTACCAGCTCGAAGCGCCGGTCAACTGGTGTCCGGCCCTGGGCACGGTGCTGGCCAACGAGGAGGTGGTGGGCGGCCTGAGCGAACGCGGCGGCCATCCGGTGGTGCGCATTCCCTTGCGCCAGTGGATGCTGCGGATCACCGCCTATGCCGACCGGCTGGAAAAAGACCTCGACGCGCTCGACTGGCCCGAGAACATCAAGCGCCTGCAGCGCAACTGGATCGGACGCAGCACCGGCGCGGAAGTGGATTTCTACCTCGGCCCGGCCCGCGGGGCGGACGGCAAGCCCGCGCTCCAAGACTACCGCGGCTGGCTCGACCAGCGCTCGCGCACAGGCTACCCGCGCAAGGCCGGCGACGACGTGCTGCGCATCTACACCACGCGCCCCGACACGCTCTTCGGCGCCACCTACATGGTCATTGCGCCCGAGCACCCGCTCGTTGGGCGGCTCACGCTGCCCGAGCACGCCGCGGCAGTCGAGGCCTATTGTGCCGAGGCCGCGCGCAAAAGCGAGCTGGACCGCACCGACCTGGCCAAACAGAAGACCGGCGTGTTCACCGGCTCCTACGCGATCAACCCGGTCAACGACGAGCCGATCCCCATCTGGGTGGCCGACTACGTGCTGATCAGCTACGGCACCGGGGCGATCATGGCGGTGCCGGGCCACGACACGCGCGACTTCGAGTTCGCCCAGGAGCTCGACCTGCCCATCCGTTGCGTGGTGCTGCCCCCGGACGAATGGTTGGACACCTTGTTGGACACCGGGGCGCTCAGACCGGAAATGCTCCGGCCAATCGCCGGCGATTTGCGTCTGATCGAGATGACCGTCCCATCGGCCGACGATGAGGAGGAGCCCGACGATGAAACGGCACGCCTGGACCGCGAGATTGCCAACGAGTTCGGCGCTGTGGCCGATTGGATCATTGGCGAGTTCGATCGCGAGGATGTGGGCGGGTTTCAGTTCGTCATGGTCTATGGTCACTGGCCCGAGCTGTTCGGCCAGGCGTATGTGGGCGAGGGCATTGCCGTCAATTCGGGCCGGTTCAACGGGATGAGCACTGCGGAGTTCAAGCGGGCGATCACCCGCGCCCTGGCGGCCAAGGGCGTAGGCCGGCCCGCGGTCAACTACAAGCTGCGCGACTGGCTCTTCAGCCGCCAGCACTTCTGGGGCGAGCCGTTCCCGCTGTTGCACGAGCTGGATGCCCGCGGCGAGCCGACCGGCGCGGTGCGGCCCCTGGAACCAAAGGACCTGCCGCTCGATCTGCCCGAGCAGATGGCCTTCGACTCCAGCCACGACCGGCCCGAGCCGCCGCTGGAAAAGGCACCGCGGGAGTGGCTTTACGTGACCCTCGACGGCAAGCGCTACAAGCGCGAAACCAACACCATGCCCCAGTGGGCCGGCTCCTGCTGGTATTACCTGCGCTTCCTCGACCCGCGCAACGACCGGGCCCTGGTGGACCCGGCGGTGGAACGCGCCTGGATGCCCGTGGACCTCTACGTGGGCGGCGCGGAGCACGCGGTCTTGCACTTGCTGTATGCCCGATTCTGGCACAAGGTGCTCTACGACCGCGGCTATGTGAGCACGCCCGAGCCGTTCCAGAAGCTGGTCAACCAGGGCATGATCCTGGGCGAGATGGAGTTTACCGCGTTCCGGCGCGACGACGGCACGTGGGTTTCGCTCGAACGGGTCGAGGAGGAGCGCGAAGGCAGCTTTGTTGAAAGGCCGTCGGGCCGGGCGTTGCAGGCCGTGAAGCTCGACCCGGCCGAGGTGGAGAAGCGCGGCGAGGCGTTCGTGGTGAAGGACGAGCCCGGCGCGCGTGTGGAAAGCCGCGCCTACAAGATGTCCAAGAGCCGCGGCAACGTGGTCAACCCGGACCAGGTGGTGGCCGAATACGGCGCCGATGCGTTGCGCTTGTACGAGATGTTTATGGGCCCGCTGGAATCGGTCAAGCCGTGGAGCATGGAGGGCGTGAGTGGCGTGCGCGGCTTTCTGGATCGCGTGTGGCGGATGATGATCGACGAGCGGGCCGAAGAGGTCCGGCCGGCTGCGGCCGTGCAGGACGTGGCGCCTACGGAAGAGCAGAACCGCATGCTCCACCGCACGATCAAGGCGGTGACCGAGGACATCGACCAGATGGCCTTCAACACGGCCATCGCGCGGATGATGGAGTTCACCAACTTCTTCCTCAAACAAGACCCGCGACCGCGCTGCGCCCTGGAGACGTTTGTGCTCTTGCTCTCGCCCTTTGCGCCACATCTGGCCGAAGAGCTATGGCAGACCCTGGGCCACGAGCGCACGCTGGCACACGAGCCCTGGCCGGAATATGACGAAGCACTCATACGCGAAGAGACGATCGAGGTGCCGGTGCAGGTCAACGGGCGCGTGCGCAGCCGCGTGCGTGTGCCCGCCGAGGCAGATCAGGCGGCCTTGGAGGCCGCGGCGCGGGCCGACGAGCGGATCGCGCAACTGGTCGAGGGCAAGCGCGTGGTGCGCGTGATCGTGGTGCCCGGCCGGCTGGTGAACATCGTGGTGAAGTAGAGGTAGGGTGCGTGCTCGCACGCACGCCGTCTCCTGTTGGTTTGTATCGCGAAAGCGCGATAGCACGAAAACGCGAAAACGAGGAAGAGAAACGTAGGCCGGAACGAGTCGCGCAAGCGACGACGTTCCGGCACCAAGACTCGTTTTCGTGCGCGCGACGAACGTAGAGACTTGCGCCGGAACGGCGCTGCGCTTGTTCCGGCCTACGATACTCCCGGTTTGCGCGGGATCACCGTCAAGTTGCAGCGTGATGCCGGCCAAACCGCTCACCTCACGCCGGGGGCTCGCCGGTCAGATTTGCCCTCGGCCGGTCAGCTCTTCGAGTGCCGCGGCAAACGCGCCGTAGGCCCCCTGGTCGAAGAGCACGAAGCGGACCAGCTCGGGCCGCTGCTGTTCCTTCAGGAAGTCGATCGCCGTGCGCAGGGCCACGCGCGCCGCCTCGTCCATGGGATAGCCGTAGGCCCCGGTGCTCAGGGCGGGAAAGGCCACGCTGCGGCAGCCGTGCTCCACGGCCAGCTCGAGCGAGTGGCGATAGGCCCCGGAGAGCAGCTCGGCCTCGCCCTTCTGCCCGCCGCCCCAGACGGGCCCGACCGCGTGGATCACGTACCTGGCCGGCAGGTTGCCCGCTGCCGAGATCACCGCGGAGCCGGTCGGGCAGCCGTCGGGGTATTTCTCGCGCGTCTCGGCCATGATGGCGGGTCCGCCGCGGCGGTGGATGGCCCCGTCCACGCCGCCGCCGCCGGCCAGTCGGCTG
>CAYXPN010000332.1:0-6286 GCA_964467075.1 uncultured Planctomycetaceae bacterium | reverse complement strand
TGGTGCAGGCACGCACCCTACGGACTGTGCGTGCGTGCAAGCACGCACCCTACGGACTCCCGAAAGATGTTTAGCGCACTGGTGCAGGCACGCACCCTACGGACTGTGCGTGCGTGCAAGCACGCACCCTACGGACTCCCGAAAGATGTTTAGCGCACTGGTGCAGGCACGCACCCTACGGACTGTGCGTGCGTGCAAGCACGCACCCTACGGGCTTCCTCGGCTCGGCAGGAGCCTCGCCCTCCCGAAATTACGCAAGATCATTCAGCCATGGTCAAAGGCCAATGAAACTTGCCTGTCTTGCCAAAATCGGTATTGTGCCCCCCGATTACTCTGGGTCGCCGCGGCGGTCGGCAACGGCATCCATCAGGTAGGGCATCCCGTGGGTGAGCCAGGCCCCGAACATGCACTTGCCGAGGCTGGCGACGCACTTCTCGCCGGCCCAGCGCTCGCGCGCCGGATCGACCCACCGCCGGGTGCCGCGACGCTCGATCCACTCGAGCAGCGCACGATCGCCGCTGTAGCGGTAGGCCGCGGCCATCAAGGGATAGAGGCCGATCGCCTGGTGCCAGTTGGGCTCGCCGGCCATCACGTCGGACGCCGTGCGGATGAGGGTTTGCCGCAGGCGCTGGTGGCCGGCCAGCTCGGCAAACTCGTTGAGCGTGTGGCCGGCGCCGAAGCTCTGGAAGAACATGCCGTGTGACTCTCCTCCAATTCTCTCCGCGCTGGGGTGCATGCGGTTCTCGGCGAAGTCCCAGCCTTCGAGATGGCCGGGAAAGTAGCCGTGCTCGTCTTCCCATGCGCAGCAATAATCGACGTAAGCCTTCAGGCTGTCGTAGTACCGCTGCTCGCCGGTGGCCTCCCATTTGTACATGAGGATGGAAAGACACGCGCCGATGGTGTCGCCCCCGCACGTGTATCGCCCCAGGCGGCGGCGGTCGGCCGCCAGGATCATCTCGAGCTGGTCGCGGGTGCGCAGGTCGCCGTCGACCGCCAGCACGAGCTTGCCGTTTCGGGCAACGAATGCCGAGCAGGGCTGGCTCATGGTCAGCGGGTGCTCGCGCGTAAGGATGATTCGCGGCCTCGACCAGGTGGCGCCGTTGTCGTCGGAGGTGCGCATGCACTCGGCCGCATCGTCCCACCCCCGCAGCGACTGCGTGCAGAAGTGGTACAGGCGCTGGCCGTCCGAGAGCAGCACCGGGGCGTGCGTATTGCAGTCGGGCGTGCCGAAGAAGAACGAGGGCGGGTCCCACTGGCCGGTGGGCGCGCGCAGCCGGGTCGCGGCCTGGGCACACTCGCGGCCTGATTCCGCCACCGTGCTGTACCAGGCGGCCAGCACGTCGCCGTTCGGGCAAACGGTGATCGCGGAGAAGTGGTTGTGCTGCGCGAAGATCGGCCCCCACGTGTCCGCGGGGATCGCCAGGTCCCGGCTGAGGTCCTCGTAATAAGGGATCGCCGGATCGGGCCCAGCCTTGGGCGGCGGACCCTGCCGGACGTTCTGCTGGTGTACCGGCGGCTCGGCCACCGGCAGCGGCCTCGTTTCCGGCAGTTCGCCGAGCACCACGCGGAAGCCGGTGGTCCGGTTGGCGTCTTCGGGCAGGAATCCCGAGCGGTTCGACGAGCGGCAGTAGCGGACTGTTCCCAGCTTGTGGTTGGCCCGCTGGTAGCTCCAGCCGCGCGCCACCCGGGCCCAGCCGTCGGCCCGGCCCACGGGATCGGTTTGCTCGCCGGCTTCGTAGGGCCCGTACCAGTCGAGGCACCATTCGGCCACGTTGCCGTGCACGTCATAGAGGCCCCAGGCGTTCGGCGGGAAGCTGCCGACCGGCACAGGCCCGGGCCGCTTGCCCTGCGGCACGACGCCGAAGTTGGCCTGCTCGGGCGTCAGCGTCTGGCCGGTGTGGTAGGGGGTGGTCGTGCCGGCGCGGCAGGCGTATTCCCATTCGGCCTCGGTCGGCAGCCGGTAGGGCCTGCCCTCCTGCTTCGAAAGCCAGTTGCAGAAATCGACCGCCTGCTGCCAGCTTACCATGACCACGGGGTGGTCGTCCTCGGTGCTCATGCCGTGCAGACGGCGAAGCTCCTTGTGCTCCGGGTCGAACTGCTCGTACTGCGAGTTGGTCACTTCGGTGGCGCCCATGTAGAAGGGCTTGGAGATTGTGACCTTGTGGGCCGGGGCCTCGTCCCAGTCGCGCTCGTGCCACTCATCCCGCCTTTTGGGCGGCGCGTCGCCGGCCCCCATGACGAACTCGCCCGGCGAGATCCGCATCAGCTTCATGCCCATCGAGTTGGTAACCTCCTTCGCGCTTGCCTCCTCGGCCGCGCGCCGCGGCTGGGCCGGCGACAGGGGAGCGGCCCCGGTCCGGCCGGCCGGACCCGCGAATGTGGTCGCCGCTGCCAGAAACGCGACGACCAGATTGAATAGGTTTTGTGTCTTCTTCACCGCCCATGCCCTTGGTACTCGAACACCTGGTGTTTGTCAGCCACGTCCCCGCCGCCCGTGAGCATACCCCCCGCTCCCGTCGGATGCAAATCTGCCGGAGGCACCCGGCCGGGATTCCCTCCGACACAAGTTGGGTCATTGAACAATCGCTTGCATACCACGCGCCGGCCTCGTAGCTTGGAGGGCAGATTCACTACGACATCTTCACGCCAATCCAGCAGCAACCTTTAACGCCCGGCACCGGAAGCTTTGGGAATCCAACCGTGGCTGCTCTGCACAACAGGGAACTGTGCGAACCTTAGTCGGTCCCGCTTAAGGGCCCGGCTCTCGGTCCGCAGGTATTCGACCACCTGCTGTTGCCGGCGGTTGACCCAACCAGCCAGAATCACGAAGAGGAGTTGCCGCAGTTGCAGAATGAAGCCCACGATGCGCCCAATGGTGGAAGGGTAAACCTTCACCGTGCTGCCCGCACAGCGGGTGGTCAAGGGCTTCGTCGGCCGAAAGCCCGATTTCGGCCATGCCGCGGGATGAGATTCGGCACGCTGTTATGGTTCGGCGGAGTTTCTTAACCTCACGGGGTCCGCCGGTATGGCAGTTTCTCGTTGGCCTGGAGCCTCCGGCCGCTTACGGGGTCCACGGGCGCGGATCTCGTCCGGGCTGATCATCGACTCCAGCACAGCGACCGGGAACGGCGGCGGATCAAGCCTCAAGCAGTTCCTCAAGGATCTCCGCGGCATCCTGGACTATCTTGGGGCACCTGGTCCGGAACAGGTTGCGCTTTCTTGCCAGTCCAAGCCCCTCGGCCGAGCTGATATCGCAACCCAATAGATCCCTGCACGCGAGTGAGCCGTTGCGGACCCTGAACCGTGCCGCGAATTGCCTTACGAGCCCGTAGACCCTTTCCTTGGTCTCCTTTTCTTCAGCCGTGGCTCCTCCCCATTTGAGTCCCAGGATCATGAACGCACCGGTAACGGCTCCGCAGGTGTCGGCCATTCGCCCCATGCCGCCGCCGAAACCGGCCGCGACCTTCAAGGCGGTCTGACGATCCATTCCGAACAGCGGACCGTACGTGGCGAGAATCGCCTGAGAGCACGAACAACCGCCCTGGAAGCAAGCAACGGCTTCCTCGACTCTTGTCATGGCTCCCGTCCTGTTCATTGCGATCGGAATCGTGCGTCGACGAGCTGGTCGCCGACTTCCCTTTGCCATGCCTCCAGCTTGGCGCGCAGCTCGGCCAGGACGGCCGCATGGCACGGGTCGCCGGCCAGGCTCTTCAACTCGTAGGGGTCGTCGGCAAGATCGAAGAGCTGGTACTTGTCGTTCTTCGGATAGTAAACGAGCTTCCAGCGATCGGTGCGGATCATCCGCTGGGCGTTTGCGAAATGGCCGAAAACACACGGATAGACCCGGTCGGTCCGGCCGCGAAGCACCCGGACCAGGCTGTGTCCCTGGACCGTCTCCGGAATCTCGATTCCCACCAGGTCGCACACCGTGGGATACAGGTCGCGCAGGTAGCATTGGGCGTTGCGGCGCTGGCCCTTCGGGATTCCCGGGCCGCGAAAGATCAAGGGTGTGCCGATGGTGTGCTCGTACATGTTCTGCTTGCCGCGCAGCCCGTGGCTGCCCATCGCAAGGCCCTGATCGCTGGTGAAGATCACGATCGTGCTGTGTGCCTGGCCGGTGGCTTCCAGGGCCGCCAGGATCCTGCCCAACTGGTCGTCCATGTGCGAAATCACGGCGTAATAGACGGCCAGGTCTTGGCGCACGTCTTTGGGCGTGCGCGGCCAGGGGAGGAGCTTCTCGTCGCGGCCCTCGAAATTGCCGTGATCGAACGGATGCCGGGGCAGGAAATTCGGCGGCAACGGAATCTTCGCCGGATCGTACTTGCCTTCATAGCCGGACGGCATCAGAAGCGGATCGTGCGGCGCGGTGAAGTTGACGTGCAGGAAGAACGGCCTTTCGGGCTTCCGCTGGATGAACCGGATGGCCGCGTCGGCAAACTCCCGGCTGATGTCCGGCGTCAGCCCCACGCCCTTTTCAGGGTGCTTGTTGCCCTGGTCGTCTTGAAAGACCCAACCCCGATATCCGGTCACGGGCCGGCCGTGGTAGTCGACCTGGTCGACCCACCACTTTGCGCCGCCCGAGGCAAACAGGCCGTCGCTTTCGTCGTATCCCCGCGTGATCGGCCGGCCGTCGCTCATCCACTTGCCGACGTACCACGTGTGATAGCCGGCCTTTCGCATGCAATCGGCCCAGAGCACCAGTTCGGGGTTCATCCTGTTGCTGGTGACCCCGACGTGGTTGCGGAACCCGTCGCAGCCGGTCATGATCTCCGCCCGGCTGGGCACGCAGATCGGGTCGGGTGCCACCGCCCGGGTCAGCACGGTGCCTTGGCGCACCAGCGTGTCCAGGTTCGGAGTGTGGATGATCGGGTTCCCTAACGCCCGGATCGTATCGGACCGCTGGTCGTCGGTCACCACCAGCAAGACGTTCGAGCGCCGGCCCGGGAGCGATTCCTCCGCTGCCGGTCGCTCCGCACTCGCCCCGAGCAGGCACAAGGCAAGCGTCGATCGACAAAGAAGTGTGTGAATGGATGCTGCCGGGAGTCGCTTCATCGTTCTCACGTGGACTTTTCGTCCGACTGTTGCCCACGGCACCGCCAAGGGCTCACGCGCGCGATGATAGTCGAAAACAGCAGTTGGTGCAAACTGCCGATCCCGGACTGCTGATGAATGCTCCTTCCGGGAGCGTACCGGGCAAGGTGCATGCGCGGGGCCGTTTCCGAGGCCGGCATCTCCCTGAAACACACGTGGATGGGGCGGCTCAGTCGAACAAAGGGGCAAGGCGCTCCAGCGCAGCTCCTGCCGAGCGACGTACCAGATGGCCATGGGCCTGATGTCGCAGTTGATCGCGGCGTTGGGGTGCTGAACATAGTGGGTATTCCGGGTTTTCCGTGGGCATATCGAGGCGTGGCCGCACCTTCGGAATGAGGTTTTCTGAGGCATGGCAGGGCAAATAGATGGCCGGGTAAAGCCTGAACCGCGTCCACGGACGGCGCAATCTATTGGTAGCACACGACTTGCGATTATCGGGGGCGACTCCTGGGAGTCCAGTCGCATCGAGGCGGCACGCGCTAACGATCCATTCCACCGACCAAGAAACCACCGATCCTGACTCCCAAACCGGTACTCACCCACTTGAATCTCGGAAGAGCGGTTTTTTTTCGCAGGCCCCCCAGGGCTGCGCCCTGGGCTATCATATTCTGCCCCGTTGGGGCAGAGACCATGGCGCCTCAGCCCGTTGGTCCAACGATCGCAGCCCCGAAGGGGCCGAAGATGATAGCCCGGGGCGAGCTTTAGCGAAGCCCCGGGTTTTGCGGCCCCAATCATCCCAAAGCCCTGGAAGGGCGCGATATGATAACCCGTGGATTGTAGAGGCGACTTCAGGCGGCTGAACAGTTACTAAACGTCTTTCGGGAGTGTTCGGCCAAGGCTCCTGCCCGCTGCGTGGTTCGCGCTGCGCCGACCGAGTCAACGCCGAAGGCGTTGGATTCCAAAGCCCGGGGTCAGCGGCCGCCAGGCCGCGCCACCCCGGGTGGCCGTGGCGTTTTCCGAATCGTACCCCTAAGGGGTTCCATTCTGCCGCTGAGAGACTATCCGAAAACACGGTCTGGGTGGCGGTGGCTTACGCCGAAGGGAAGTCACGGACCGGTTTTCCGGGGTTTCGCTACGCTCCAACCCCGGCCACCCAGGTCGCACGCCGGTTTTCGGATAGTCTCTGAGTCCCCGGCCAATCCAACCCCTTCGGGGTAGATGCGGGAATTGGCGCCCCCGATGACCCAGGGTGGCG
>CAYXPN010000331.1:3791-6320 GCA_964467075.1 uncultured Planctomycetaceae bacterium | reverse complement strand
AGAGGCTATCCGGAAACTCCCCTCTCCCGGCGGGAGAGGGGACCTGCATTCGACACCTTTCCGGATAGCCTCTCAGAAGCTCCCTCCGGGCAGCCCGCCGCTGAGCGAGGCGGGATACACCGCGGCTGACCCGTACGCGGTGGGACTGAGCCCGGCCGGCAGGATCGCTGAATCGTCGCGGTGCACGCCCAGGTCCAGGCGCCCTTCGGCATTGACAAAGAAATGGTCGTTGACCTCCGGTGCGCACGCCGTGGTCAGGAAGCGCACGTGTTCGTCCTCGAACAGCACGTTCTGGCCGCGCCCGCCGTGATTGAGGCTTAGGTGCGGCGGGCCGTCCAGACTGGGCACATCAGCCATCAAGGCAAAGTAGAACCGCCTGAGATTGCGCGTGGGTCGATATTGCCCCTGTTCCAGATGTCCCGGGTGATAGCCGTAGCTGCCGCCCAGGGTCGGGCGAATCTGTTCCAGGGTATCCTCGGGCAGTTGCTGAAGCTCATCGACCGAGTACAGACGCACGTCCGCCGCCTCGGCCGCCGTCACCCCCGGGCAGACCAGTCGCGCTTTGTCGCGCAGCAGACCCGCCTGGGCGAGAATCGGGGCAAAGACACCGGGCGTGCGCAGCGGCCCGGCAGAGGGTAACGAAGGAAACAGATCGTGGTGGGCCTGGCTGTAGCGGGTCATGGCCTCGCCCAGCTCGCGCAGGTTGTCCTGGCAGGCGATCAGCCGGGCATGAAACCGGTTGGACACCAGCGCCGGCGCCACCAGGGCCAGCAGCACCACGACCGCGGCCACCGCCACGGCCACATCGGCCCGACGTATGCGTTCGATCCAGCCGGGATACGCGCGCGCCGGGCTCAGGCCGCGCACCGGTTTGGGGGCTTTGGGCCGGGGGCTCTTCTGGGCCGAAGCGAACACGAAACGGCAGGTCTCTGCGGCCAGCCCCGGCGGCGGTGGATAGTCGCGGCGCGTGTCTTCGAGCGGCGCCAACTGGCGCCGCAGCCGCGCCAGCTCCCGGCGCCAGGCGGGGTCGTGCTCCAGACGCTGGGCCACCAGTTGCTGTTCGTGGTCGTCCAAGACCCCGAGCAGGTAGCCCAGTAACAACTCGCGCAAGGAAGGTGTCATCGTGGAAGGCGGGCGGTGTGATTGAGCGCCTCGCTGAGCTTCCCGATCGCAGCGTGCAGGCGGCTCTTGACGGTGCCCACCGGGATATCAAGGGCCTCGGCGGCCTCTCGATACTTCAATCCCCGAAAGTACACCAGGATGACCACCTGTCGGGCCGGTTCGGGCAGCTCTTCAACGGCGCGGCGGACTTGTTCGTAGCGTTCGGCCGACTCGGTCTGTGATTGCGGTCCTGGTTCGGACCCCTCCAATGTCTTGACCAGCGCGACTGAATCGTCCTCGGGCCGCGCGCGCCGCCGGTAGTCCAAGCTGACCATCCGGTGACGCCGATTGCGCCGCTGATAGTCGATGGCCTGGTTCGTGGCCACCGCGTACAGCCAGGGCCGGAACTTGCGCCCGGCATCGAACTGCGCACACTTCAGGTGGACCTGCAGAAAGGTCTGTTGGAAGACGTCCTCGGCAGCCTCCGGGTCCCCCAGATAATGGCGCAGATAGCCGTACAGCTCCTTCTCATAGCGGCACACCAAGGCCTCGAACGCCTGACGATCCCCCCTCGAGCGGTATGCGAGGAGAAGTTGCTCGTCACTGGCGCTCTCTGAGGCCTCCGCCCCAATGGTGCACAAGCCCGGCTGTTCAATCGTGCCGTTCATTTTTGCTACGCATCCATTGCCTGGAGGGTTCGAGCCGGCCCGAAATCCGATTCGCGGCCGCCAATCCGCACCGCCTTCCCCCCGCTTGGGCACACAATCATACGGGCGTCCGCAACCCGGAATGCCGGAAAACCCGCCTGTGAGGGAAAGAGCGATCGGGCGTTTGCCGGGAGCACCTACCGCAACTGCCATGCCGAACCCGCTAAAACACATGCCGGGGCGCCGGACGTGAACATTTGTCAATCGAACTAACCCCCGGCCACTACTGGACTTAGGCGGTCGTAACGGATTCGCGCAACAGCGCGGCCGCGCCGACCGTACACGACCGGCTGGTTTGTAAACATTGGCCTGCCCTATTCCCGCCATTGGGTAAACCACACCAATCGCATGCAGTTTGCGCCAGTATCATCTGCCAAAACGGCAGGCACCAACCCCCGGCCCGGGTTGGTCGTGTGCATCCTCCCATGCCCGAACCCGGCTTCGCGACGACCGGGCTTGGCAGGACACTTGGCCGGCCAAATCGGCACCCGCCAGGCGCGTGGCACATCAGCGGCCTGAAGCGGCCGCCGGCCGGCCACCACGGAGCGTGGCCCTCCAGTGATACGCCTGGGGGATGGGCCTGGGGGACGCGCTGCCGAACGTGTCCCCGGCCTCGTGGAGGGACGCGGTCCCTCGCGTCCGCATGGCATTGGAGGGACGCGGTCTCTCGCGTCCGCATGGCATTGGAGGGACGCGGTCCCTCGCGTCCGCATGGCATTGG
>CAYXPN010000331.1:0-3691 GCA_964467075.1 uncultured Planctomycetaceae bacterium | reverse complement strand
CCACCATGGAGGGACGCGGTCCCTCGCGTCCGCATGGCATTGGAGGGACGCGGTCCCTCGCGTCCGCATGGCATTGGAGGGACGCGGTCTCTCGCGTCCGTTGATGCCCAACCGTGCGGCCACGACAAAGCGTGGCCCTCCAACGCGCCGGTCAGTTGCCCGAGACCTCGGCCAGGCATTGCTCCATGTATTGGATGCTCTGCCGGGCCAGACGTTCCACGCCGGGCGAATCGTCGAAGACCTCCACCGACACCCACCCCGCGTAGCCCACCTCCTTGAGCGCCCGAAAGATGGGCACGAAGTCGACCTGTCCGAAGCCCGGCCCCTGGAGATTCGTGTCGTTGGCGTGGAAGTGGGCCAGCATCGAGGCGTATTGCCGGATCAGGTCGGGGATGGGGACCGGCTCGGTGGCCATGGCCTTCACGTCCAGGTGCAACCGCACCCAGGGCGAGTCGATCTGCCGCACCAGCGCGGCCGTCTCCTCGGTGGTCACCATGAACGTGGTCTCTTGTGGCCCGAGCGGCTCCAGGGCCAGCGTCACTCTGGTTTGTTCGAGCGTGGGCAGCACTCGGCCGATCACGTCTGCGGCATACTGGGTGCCTTGTTCGCGCGAAACGCCCGGCAGCAGATCGCGCTGTTTGGGCGATCCGAGCACGAGCACCGTTCCGCCCAAATCGGCACACAGCCGGGCCAGGTGTTCGAAATAGTCTGCGGTGTGGCGGCGAGTCTCTTCTTCCGGGCTGGTCAGGTAGAGGCCGTCGGTCTTGGCCAGCAGCCAGTGCAGCCCCACGGTCTGAAGCCCGGCCTTCTCCACCATGCCGCGGATTTCCCGGCGCTCGGCAGCCGAGACCAGGTCGGCCCGCTGGGCCAGGGTGAAGGGGGCGAACTCCACACCCTGGTAGCCGCACTCGGCCATCAGGGCCAGTGCGCGCGGTAGCTCCCAGTCCTCAAACAGTTCGTTGCAGATGGCCAGTCGCACAAGCGTGCTCCTTTGGTTTCGCGGCAAGCGTCTCTTATGCGCGGCACCTGCCGCCTGCTCATATGCCCGGCGGGCGCCGCTGCTGCCCAGCCGCTCGGCCCGTCTTGCGGCAGGGCAAGCGGACGCGCGTGGCTCTGTCCTCCAGTCGCCGCCCCTGGTCGGTGCTCGGTGCGCTCACGAGCGGCTCGGGCGCACCTTCGAGTGGGTCGCCCGGCCGGATGGATGCCAGGCGCGCGAGGATTTGCTGACAGTAATTGTCGGAAAGCTCGAAGCCGAGGAAGCGGCGCTTCAGCTTCTTGGCCACTGCCAGGGTGGTGCCGCTGCCGGCAAACGGGTCGAGCACCCGATCGCCTTCATGGCTGCACGCGCGCACGACCCGACCGAGCAACTGCTCGGGCATCTGGCAGCCGTGCCAGCCGGTCCGCTCCTTGAACGTGCCGCAGACGCGCGGGAAATACCAGGTGTCTTCGTCCGGCCCGAAGCCGTCGGGCAGGTCCTGGGGGCGCAGAATCCAGGTGTCGTCGGGCAGCCGGCCGCGCGGGTCGGCGCGCCGGTCGCCGTAGACCAACTGGCGGGCCGAGGGCACGCGGATTTGCGCGTCGTTGAAGGTGAAATGCTCGGGGTCCTTGACGGTATAGAACAGGTGGGCGTGCGAGCGGCTGAACTTGTGCTTGCAGTTCACCCCGAACGTGTAATACCAGACCACCCAACTGCGACAGGTCAGACCGTGCTCGCGCGTGAGCATCACTTTCAGCTCGGCCGCGTATTCATCGCCGATGGCCAGCCAAAAGGTGCCGTCGGGCCTGAGCACGCGCACCACCTCGGCGGTCCAGCGGCGCGACCACTCCAGGTACTGCTCGGCCTGGAGCCCGTCGTGGTAGGTGTCGTATTCGTAGCCGATGTTGAAGGGCGGGTCGGCGAAGACCAGGTTCACGGTCCCGTCGGCGACTTCCCGCAAACCCTCGAGACAATCGCGATGGTAGAGCTGATCCCACTCGACGGCCATGAGGCGTTTTCTCCGTTGGGTTTCGGGGCGCTGATCCGCGCGCCTCGTTGCGATTGCCCGGCGGCAAGCTGCTCGCTTCGCAGAGAATGATAGCAGGAACGCCGGCCCACACAAGTGCCCCCGGCCGGTGGTGTAAGCGCTCGGGTTCCCGACGATCGGGTGACAGGTCCTCAGAAGGGCGTGGGCGACCAGGCGACACTTGCGCCCACAGGACGCCGTGGCCAGGGGCGAGGCGTGTGTCGCCCCCACAGGACGACGGTCGCTCACCTCGCCGCGACAGGATTTGCTTGACGAGACGATGCGCGGCGAATATGTTTGACGCTCGGGGCCGCAGGATCGCCGGCGCAAGCCTGGCGCGGGCTTGCCGCCATCAGCACCCGGGTGGCAGACGGAAGGACCGCTTCGATGATGCAAGATCGCCGGAAACACAACGGGCCCGCAAGGCCGTCGCGCCGTGGTTTTCTGCGCCGCAGCGCCGGCGCGTGCTTCGGCGCGATGATCGGCGCCGGCTGGCTGGGCGCAACCGGCAACAGCGCACAGACCCGGGCAGCAGAAGACGAGCGTGCCGGACGCGGGGAGTCCTCCGGCGCAGGGGCTGCGGGCAACGGGCCCTTGCTCGACTTCCCGGCGCTCGGTCGGTTGCAGCCCGTCGAGAGCAGCCAGGTTGCGGCCTCGCCGCTTTCGGTGGGTTTCGAGGTGCTCGACCGCCGCGGGTTCGAACCGCGCAAGACCTACGACCACCTCAAGCAGTTGGGCGTGAAGTGGGCCCGTTGCCAGACCGGCTGGTGCCGCTGTGAGACTACGCCGGGCCGGTATGACTTCGGCTGGCTCGACGAAGTGGTCGATGCACTTCACGGGCTGGGCATCCAGCCGTGGTTCAATCTGGGCTACGGCAATCGGCTCTACACGCCCGAGGCTGATGAAACGGCCGTGGGCTGGGCCCCGGTGTTCGACGCCCAGGCGCGCGAGGCCTGGCTGCGCTTCACCCGCGCATTGGCCGAGCACTTCCGCCAGCGCGTGCGCCACTGGGAAATCTGGAACGAACCGAACATCACCAGCTTCTGGAAACCGAAGAAGCCCAGCGCGGCCGACTACACCGAGCTGGTGCGGATCACCGTGCCCGAGATTCGCCGGCAGATTCCCGATGTGGTGCTCATCGGCGGGGCCCTGGCCGGCATGCCGCAGGACTACTTGCGCGCGTGCCTGGAGGCGGGCCTGGGCGGGCTGGTCGATCGGATTTCCTATCACCCCTACCGCCCGGTGCCCGAGGCCGGTTATGACTCGGCCGTGGCTGCCATGCGCCGGCTGGTGGCCCAGTACAACCCGAAGATTCGCCTCTGGCAGGGCGAGAACGGCTGCCCTTCGGTAGGCGGCCCCGAGAGCACCGGCGCGCTTTCCACACTGGAATGGAACGAAACGCGCCAGGCCAAATGGCTCCTGCGGCGGATTCTCACGGATTTGCGCCTGGAGCTGGAGCTGACGAGCTATTTCCACACCGTGGACCTGGTGGGCTACCGGGGAAAGACCAATTTCAAGGGGCTGCTGCGCGGGGCCGACTATTCGCCCAAGCCCGCCTATTTCGCCTACCAGAACCTCTGCGCGCTGTTCGACGCGCACAGCTCGCGCTCGGGCGATCTGCATGTGCGCGTGCTCGGCGCCGAAGGCGTTGAGTTCGAAGAGGCTGCATTTGCGCGCGCCGGACGGGC
>CAYXPN010000330.1:4551-6320 GCA_964467075.1 uncultured Planctomycetaceae bacterium | reverse complement strand
GGCAAGGTGGACAGTGGCCCCGCCCTTCATGGTTTCGTGCTCTTGCCCTTTCGTGCTTTCGCTCTTTCGTGCTTTCGTGATTGGTCATTCGTGATTCGTGATTCGACCCGGCCGATCGGCCGTGGCCGGGGAGCGAGGGTGGCTTGGCGCATCGTCGTTTGTCAATTCTCGCCTACGGCCCGGCACTGGCCGCTCTTCTCGTCCACCAGGTAGAACGACCCGCCGCGCTTCACTTCCACGGTGATCGGTCCGTAGTCGGGAATCTCCAGCTTCACCTCGGGCCGGTCTTTGAGCGGCGAATGGGCATAGACCAGCCAGCGCCGCTGGGGCGCTTCGTCCTGGACTAGGGCCAGGGCGAAGACCGAAATGTTCCAGTTCAGGTCCCAGGGCCAAAGCTTCGGGTTCACGTCCGCGTCCAAGAGGAACCAGCGGTCCTCGTCCCGGTATTCCTCGGGGATCGCCGCCTGGTAGAGGTGCTCGCGCGTGCGGTTGGGCACCAGGCGACCATGGCGCCAAAAGTCGCGCAGCTCCGGCTGCGCGTGCACCCGATCCACCGCCCCGACCAGGGCCATGAAGTAAGACATCCCCTCGTCCGACGGCCAGGTCCAGCCGCGAAACTCGCGCACCGCGCGCGGGCGCATGAGCCACATGCCGAACTGCACGAAGCCGGCATAGCGCACCGGATCGTAGGTCTGGCCCAGGCGCCGATACAGCTCGGGCACTCCCAGGCGCTTGCCCTCGCCCCGGTTGTCGCCGTCCCAGACGGACATCTCCAGCCAGTATTCGGGATTGAGATCGAGCGCCTCGCGCTTGATGAACACGAGGTTCATGAACTCGATCTGCGGGCTCCAGGTCGTGTAGTCGGTGCTGGGGTTCCAGTCGTGGGTGTAATAGGAAGGGCTGCCGCCGTCCCACATTAGCGCATAAGGCGTGATGCGCCCCTCGCTGTGCAGCGAATAGGCCGGCCAGCCGCCCCAGCGCCCGAGATGCGGGGGCCCGAACGCGCCGTAGCCCACGAAACGGGCGTGTGCCTTCCACTGCCGGGCGGCCAGGCCCTCGCGCATGCCCTCCTGCAGGGCCCGATAGCGCTCGATCCAGCCGTCCGCGGTCACGCGGCGTTTGAAATCCTCGTCGCGCCCCGTGCCGTAAAGCTCCAGATAGCGCTGCGACTGCCCGGCCTGGTGCCAGCGGAGCTTGCTGTGCTCGTTGTTCGAGAGGAAGATCACCAGCGGCGGGTCCGGATACCACTCCTGCAATTGGCCGAGTGCCGCGTTGTCGGTCCACTGCCGCCCGGCCTCGCGCCAAGGCTCGACCGGCCCGAACGGCGAGACCTTGCGCAGGATTTTGCCCTCGGGAGTGACCACGTTGGGGTTCTTCTCCGGCGGCAGGTCGAAAAACGGCGGCTTCGAGAGGATGCTCTCCCACTGGGTGGCCTTGAGACTGAAGGGCAATCCCCATGCGCGGGCCCGCTTCAGCGCCTCTTCGTAGTAGGCGCGGAACTCGTCGAGCTTCTCGTCCGCAAGCTCGCGGTCGAAACGCGGATGGGCGAAAAACGGCAAGATGTGGTGCCCCTGGGCGATCATGCGCATCTGCTCCTGCGGGGCCCAGCCCGCTGAGTTGCTGTGCCTGCCGGTGTTCCAATGACAGGCCAACGGCAGAGGCCGGCCCTCGGCGGCCTGGTTGGGCCGGGTGGCTTCCTCGCGGATGGCGCGGGCCGCGGGCGGGGTTTTCTCGCGCGCCGGGCGAGTGGCTTCGGCCGCCAGCAGGTT
>CAYXPN010000330.1:0-4451 GCA_964467075.1 uncultured Planctomycetaceae bacterium | reverse complement strand
TCGCTGCGCTCCAGCCCCGGACAGCCGGTCGCCTAAGGGCAAATGCCCGGGGCTTCGCTGCGCTCCAGCCCCGGACAGCCGAGTTCGTTGGCGGGAAGCCACCTTCCCGACCGCGTTTAAGCTGAGTCCCAGAGCGAAAAATCCCCAGAATCCCGCAAGGTTGTTTAGTCCCGGCTTCGTTCGATCGCTGCACATCTGCTTGGCCTCCCTCAGGGACGGGTTTGAGCCGACTTTCCGGCCACGCGCGCGGACTTGCCATCGCGTCCGCGGCGCACCATGCTAACCGCAACGCACAGCCCGTGTCAAACTTGCGGCAGCGTGCTGCTTGCCGGGCGCTTTGCGTTGGTGGCGCCCGCGGGCTATGATGTTGGGGGCATCGGCACGGAGCCAACAATGAGGGTGTCCGGCAATTGCCCCCGGATTTCGCTGCAAAACGGCAGTGTGCCACTGCTTGCCCGACGGGCAAGCAGTGGTGGGGGGCGGTGAGGCACTGCTTCTGGCGAAGCAGTGGCACACTGGACTGCCGGACACCCTCGGTCAACAATCAGCATTGCAGCCATCCGGCGGCCGAGAGACCGGCGTGGCCGGTCCCGGGCTGCCATGTTTCCTGCCGAGTGTTTCCCACCGGGTATCTTCTGCCAAAGGAGGAGTGCTGCCATGAGATGTCGCTTGTTGTCCGTTGTTGCCGTGGGCCTCGTGGTTGCGTGCGTCGCATGGCTCTGGGCCGCTGGCGTGACCGCGGCCGAGACCACTTTGCGGTTGAGCGTCCAGGCGGGCGACTACGATCGCACCAACACGCCGGTCGTGGTGCTGATCGACGCCCCGGCCGACGCGCGCAGCGTGGTGCTGCGCGACGCGCAGGGCCGTCAGTTCGCCGCCCAGCTTGCGGCGCCGGGCCTGCTTCACCAGGAAGAAAAAGGCAAGCGCGAGCTGCACTTCGTGGTGCCCGCGCTCGGCAAGGGCCAGTCGCTCGAGCTGACCGCGGTGCTCTCGCCCGCGCCGCCGGCCGAGGGATTCGCCTGGAAGGACACGCCCGGCAAGTACGCCGAGCTGAGCTATGGCGGCCGGCCGGTGATGCGCTACATGTACGAGGCCCTCGACCCCCAAAACCGCGAGGCCACCTACAAGGTGTTTCACCACGTCTATAATCCCGCGGGCACGCGCTTCGTGACCAAGGGGGCCGGCGGGAAGTTTACGCACCATCGCGGGTTGTTTTTTGGGTTCAATCGAATCACCTATCCCGGCGGGCGCTGCGACACCTGGCACTGCGGCGGCAACGCCTTTCAGTCGCACGAGGGCTTCCTGGCCCAAGAGGCCGGCCCGGTCATGGGACGCCACCTGGTGGCGGTGGACTGGCACGGACAAAAAGGCGAGGTCTTCGCCCGTGAACAGCGCGAGCTGACGGTCTATCATGTGCCGGACGGGATGCTGGTGGAATTTGCCTCGCGCCTGAAGACCACCGGCGGCAAGGTCGTGCTCGACGGCGATCCGCAACATGCGGGCTTCCAGTTCCGCGCTGCCCAGGAGGTGGCCGCCGGGGACCAAAAGCAGACTTACTACCTGCGCGTAGACGGCAAGGGCGGCCCCGGCGAGACGCGCAACTGGTCGAGCGGCAAGGACGAGTGTGCCAACCTGCCCTGGAACGCGATGAGCTTCGTGATCGACGGCCAGCGCTACACGGCCGTGTACGTCGATCATCCGGAGAACCCCAAGGAAGCCCGCTACAGCGAGCGGTCCTACGGCCGGTTCGGTTCGTATTTCGTGTATGAGCTGGACGAAGGGCGCGACCTGGTGGTCAACTACCGCGTCTGGCTCCAGGACGGGGAAATGACCGGCGAGCAGTGCTGGGCCCTGCGGCGTGACTTCGTGGAGCCGCCGGTGGTCCGGGTGAGCCGATAGCGGCCACTGAACCACACTGCCCATGCGCGGCCGCGCAGCGACCCTCGTTGACAGCCCCTGGCTGTTCCGCGTAAGATACTGCCGGCGGTGGTGGAAAGATCATCTTGCCGGAGCATTTTGCCACGGCGGGGGTCGTCTGCACGCGCTGCGCTACTCGCAGACTCTCCGCCCAACGCAGCGACGGGCACTCTGACCGCGCAATCCAGGGAGGCGAGTCATGGCCGAGTCCGACGCCGGACAGATCGTCCACGTGATGAAGGAGGAGCGGCTCTTCCCGCCGCCCGAGGAATTCGCGGCCCGGGCACGCATCAACTCCGCGGAACAGTATGAGCGCATGTGGCAGGAGGCGGCCGACGATCCCGAGGCCTTCTGGGGCGGGCTGGCCGGCGAGCTGCACTGGTTCCGGCCCTTCGACAAGGTGCTCGAGTGGAACGAGCCCGTGGCCCGCTGGTTTGCCGGCGGACAGACCAATGCGGCCTTCAATTGCCTCGACGTCCATCTCGACACACCGCGGCGCGACAAGACCGCCATCCTCTGGGAGGGCGAGCCGGGTGAGACGCGCGAGCTGAGCTACGCCGCTTTGCACCGCGAGGTGTGCCGGTTCGCCAATGTGCTCAAGCTCCTGGGCATCGAGCAGGGCGACGTGGTGTCGATCTACATGCCCATGGTGCCCGAGCTGGTGGTGGCCATGCTGGCCTGCGCGCGGATCGGGGCCGTACACTCGGTGATCTTCGCGGGCTTTTCGGCCGCGGCCATTGCCGAGCGCAACAACGACGCGCGGGCCCGGCTGATGATCACCGCGGACGGCGGCTGGCGGCGGGGCAAGCAGTTGGCGCTCAAGGCCAACGTGGACGAGGCCCTGGCCGACTCGCCCACCGTGGAGAAGTGCATCGTGCTCAGGCGCACCGGCGCCGAGGTGCCCATGCACCAGGGGCGCGACTTCTGGTGGCACGAGCTGATCGACCAGGCCGACGACCACTGCCCGGCCGAGCCCATGGACAGCGAGGCCACGCTGTTTATCCTCTACACCAGCGGATCGACCGGCAAGCCCAAGGGTGTGCGCCACACCACGGCCGGCTACAACCTCTATGCCAAGAAGACCACCGAGTGGGTGTTCGACCTGCGCGACGAAGACGTCTATTGGTGTACGGCCGATATCGGCTGGATCACCGGCCACTCGTATATCGTCTATGGGCCGCTCACCGCGGGCGCGACCGTGCTGATGTACGAAGGCGCGCCCGACTGGCCGGAGCCCGACCGCTTCTGGCAGCTCGTCGAGAAATACAAGGTCACGATCTTCTACACCGCGCCGACGGCCATCCGGGCGTTTATCAAGTGGGGCGACCAGTGGGTGGACAAGCACGACCTGGGCAGCTTGCGCCTGTTGGGCACCGTGGGCGAGGGCATCAACCCCGAGGCCTGGATGTGGTATCACAACCGCGTGGGCCGCGGACGCTGCCCGATCGTCGATACCTGGTGGCAGACCGAGACCGGCGGCATCATGCTCAGCCCGTTGCCGGGGGTGACACCTACCAAGCCCGGCAGTTGCTGCCAGCCCTTGCCCGGCGTGGTGCCGGAGGTGGTCACCAACACCGGCGAGCCGGTCTCCTCGGGTGCGGGCGGCTACCTGGTCATCAGCCGGCCCTGGCCGGGCATGTTGCGCGGCATCTGGGGCGACGACGAGCGCTATCGCCGCGAATACTGGAGCGCGGTGCCGGGTAAGTATCTCACCGGCGACAACGCCCGCCGCGACGGGGACGGGTACTTTTGGATCATGGGGCGCATCGACGACGTGCTCAACGTCTCCGGCCACCGGCTGAGCACGATCGAGATCGAAAGCGCGCTGGTCAGCCACCCCGCGGTGGCCGAGGCCGCGGCCGTGGGCCGGCCCCACGAGATCAAGGGCGAGGCCGTGGCGGCGTTCGTGGTGCTGGCCAGGCAGACAAAGCCCGGCGAGCAACTGCGCCGGGAGTTGAAGGACCACGTGCGGCGGCAGATCGGGTCCCTGGCCGTGCCCGACGACATCCACTTTGCCGCGGCGTTGCCCAAGACGCGCAGCGGCAAGATCATGCGGCGGCTCTTGCGCGACATCGCCGCGGGCCGGGAGACCTCGGGCGACACGACCACGCTGGAAGACTACAGCGTGCTGGCCCGCTTGCGGCAGCAGGAAGAAGAGTAAATAAAGGTGCCAGGCACCAAATTTGGGGAGGATAGGAAGGGCCGGCAAAAAGAAGCAGGGATAGCGCCGAGCAGCAACATTCCGCCAAACATCGCTCCACATTGCCTATATCACCCAGATTTGGTGCCTGGCACCTTTTCTGGTTGAGGTTCACGGCGGTCATGCACGAATTCCTTCAAAGCACGCCTTCGAACAGCGCCGAGCCGATGCGAACGATCGTGGCGCCTTCCTCGACGGCCACCTCGTAGTCCTGGGTCATGCCCATCGAGAGGTCCGCAAGCGGGCGGGGCAGGTCGGCCTCCCGGTTGATGCGGTCCAGCAGTTCCCTCGTGGCGGCAAAGACCGGCCGCGTTTCTTCCGCGTCGTCGACGAG
>CAYXPN010000329.1:0-6386 GCA_964467075.1 uncultured Planctomycetaceae bacterium | reverse complement strand
GGCCGCCTCCTCTTCTTGCTGGGGTTCGCCTTGCGCGGTCGCCGAGGTCGCGGGGCCCTTCTTCTTTCGGCCCGGACGCCGCCGCCGTCGCTTGCCTCGTTTGCCGGGGGCTGCTTCCGCGGTCGAAGCCGCGGCCCGAGCGTCGTCGACCTCGGCCGGTGCCTCGGGCCCGGCGTCCGTCGCCACGTCGGGCGCACCGAATTCCATCTCCGCAGGCTCCGGTTCGGCCGTGTCGTCGAACAGGTCCACCGCCTCCTCAAACCGAGCGGCCGCGGCCTCATCGTCGGCAAAGACGGTCTCCGGGTGTGCTCCCGCAGACTCGGGACCCTGGTCCGGCTTCGCCAAGCCCCCCTCCGGGGCCACAGACGGCTCGGACGGCTCGACCACGGATGGTCGCGCCGCAGGCTGCACGCTCGAGGGCTCCACGATGCCCAACTCCTCGGCCAACAGGTCCCAGTCCGTTGGAAGACGTGGCTCGCGGGGCGGCCGAAACGGCTTGGAAACCTCGGGCCGGACCTGCGCAGCACCCGGGGCCTCAGGCCCTCGCCCGGAATCAGCCTCCTCGAAAGGCTCAGCCGACGGACCTTCGTCCGCGGGCACATCCGCGGATTCAGGACCGGGCGGCTCGGGCGGCGCAGCGCCCAGCTCGGAGGCCAGTTCGGCCCAATGGTCGGGCTGTTGGGGCTTCTCAGCGTCTTCAGGTTTGCCGGATTCGCTCATACGAGGAGTTCACACCAGATGTGGTTGGAGGGAGGGCGTAACAGCCTGTGCTTTGTTGCGCAACCCGCGCTATCGCCGTAGCGCAAAACGTCTTACCGGTCCCATGCGGTTCGGGGCTCGCCCGTCATCTGCTTGGCGCACCCAGGCCTGAAGCCCCCTGTTGGGGGGCGCACGTGGATGCATCTTCCCTTCAAACACTATACACGCTTCCCGGCGACCAGGAAACCGGAGCACCCCGGCCGAGCGACCGAGCGACCGCGGCGCCGGTGATGGGCCGAGCTCGCGGCCCCACCGCATCGAGGCTTGTCCAACCGCGCCTTGCCGCACCAAGTGCCTGCCCGCATCCGGTTCATGCACCGCCGGACAACTTGGCAATGACACCCGGGGCGAGCCTTCCTGCACCAAGTGCCTGCCCGCATGCGGTTCACGCACTGCCGGAGGACCCGGCAGGGGCACGCGGCAACCCGAAACGGCGCACGGTGTTTCAGTCGCGGACCTCTGCCTCGGGGGTAGGCTGCTGGGTGTGTTGGACGTATTTGTGGGGCAACACCTGAGAGGTGAACATACCCAGCGAGAAATAGATACGCATCAACTGTTCGGCCGTCATGTCCACTTTGCGCACGTTGGCGGCGGGCACGAACACGATGCCGCCGGTCATGGGCACCGGCGAGGTCGGCACGTAGACCACCCGGTGGTCCACGTCGCCGAAACGGTACAGGTCGGGCGAGGCCAGCAATGCCAGGAAGCCGCCACCGTGGTCGCGCCCGAAGTGGCAATAGACCACGCTCATTCCCGTCAGGTCCGACTGCTTGTCCTTCTGGAGCATCCCCACGAGTTGCGACACTGCGCCGTACACGCCCTTGACCACCGGGATGTGGTTCACCGCCCCGTCGATGGTCCGCTGCACGAGGGTTCGCGCCCGCGACTTGACCAGCACCCCCAAGGCCCAGATGCTCGCCAGCACGGGCACCAGGCCGATGGCCCAGGCCGCGAACTTGTTCTCGATGGTCACGAACCTCAGCCCCAGCCTGCGGAACAGATCGCCCGCGGCGCTGTCCGGCCCGAGCAAGGCGTGCAAGTAGCTACCCACCCAGCCGATCAACAGCAGAGTGACCAACACCGGGAGGATGGCACCCAGCCCGGCCAGAAACGTAGAGACGATCCCCTGTCGCCAAATCCACGCGAGCACTTTTCTCATCCTGTATTCTCCATCAGTCCCCGCCCGGTGTGCCGAAGAAGGATCGCCCAAGGCCGGCCTCGTTGAGCCGTCCCAGGCGACCGGGCACTACTGCCAATTCTAGCCCAGGGGTGGGTTGATGCGAAACCCGGCAGACGTGCGATTGCCGGGCCGTCCGGCGTGCTTGTCAACGTCTGGGTGGCCAAGTAGGATGGAGCGATCCGGGCACGGGCCCTGGTGGGCTTGTCTTGCCATGGGACTCCCCGCCGCACCGTGCAAATCGCCACAGGAGACGCCACGATGACGAAATACGCTTTTGCCGCAATGTGTCTGGTCAGCGCCTTGGGGCTGGTCGCCACTGGTGGGCTGGGCTTCTGCGCCGAGCAGGGCGAAGGGCTCTGCGTCCGGGCGACACCCCTTGGCAGCCCGGTGATGGCCGGCCGGCCGGTGGACCTCACGGCCCAGGTGCTCGCCGGCCGCCCTGCGCAGTTTACCTGGGATTTCGGCGACGGGCATTCGGCCGCGGGCGAGAAGGTCTCGCACGTGTTTGCCCGGCCGGGGATCTATCGGGTGCGGCTTCGCGCCTCGGACGGCGTAAGCCTGGACGAATCGGGCCTGATCGTGCGCGCACACACTGCCGAGACGCTCCACGTGCCGCAGGTCTTTCTGGACACCGACCAGAAGAACGAGCAGGACGACCAGCACTACCTGGCCTATGCCGTGTTCAGCCAGCTCGACGTGCTGGGGGTGAACAGCGTTCACCACGGCGGCGGCCAGGAACCGGTCAACTATGCCGAAATCCTGCACGTCCTTGAGCTGGCCCGCAAGAGCGGACTGCCCGAGGATCGGGTGCCGATGGTCTTTCGCGGGGCCAACGAGCGTCTGCAAGTGCCCGACAGCGGTCGCTGGCAGGACACCGAGCCGATGGTGACCGAGGCCAGCCGCGCGATCCTCGAGGCTGCGCGCGGTGCTGCGCCGCAGAATCCGGTTTGGGTGGTTCCCGTAGGCCCGGGCACCAACGTGGCCAGCGCCATCCTCATGGCGCGCCGCGAGGGATTGAAGCTCGACGACCGCCTGCGCGTGATGTGGCTGGGCGGCTCGAACACCGCGATCACCGGCGAGTTCAACGGCAACAACGATCCCTGGTCCATGTACGTGGTGGCCCAGAGCGGGCTGGAGACCTGGATCGTGCCCGCGCCGGTGGGGGCCCGCGTGGCCATCGACAAGCGCACCGAGGCCGACCTGTACGCCGATCACCCGCTGGGGCAGTATCTCAGGGAGATCGTCCCTGCGCGAAACAAGCCGCTTTTCGATCCCAGCGCCCTGGCGGCGATCATCAGCATGCGCCTCGACCTGGGCTGGGTGAAGGAGGTCGAGCCGGTCACCGTGGCTGGGGCGGATCAGAAACACGCCTGGCGCAGGGCCGAACGGCCCAGCAGCGTGCGCGTGATCCGGCAGATCGACCAGCAAGCCATGAAACAGGACATCTTCCAGACGATCAAGGGCCACGAGCGCCGGTTGATCGGCGCGCCGACGAAACCTTAGAACTCGTAAAGGTATTACTCCCCGGGGTTTCGCTTCGCTCCAACCCCGGCCACCTGGGATTGGCCCTCTAATCGGGGAGACAATTCGTTTACACGTTCCTAGCGGCGCCGGAGGGCAAACGCACGCCACGCCATCCGCGTGTGCCGCTGCTTGCCCGCCGGGCAAGCAGTGCCGGCAGCGGCGGGGCATTGCTTCTGGCGAAGCAGTGGCACACTGAATTCCCGGACACCTTCAGCAAATCCGCGGGACGATGAGCGGAAAACGACGCGCCCAGCGCGCTGCCCCACGGCGTCCCTCAACCCCTGTGCCGCGCGCCGGCCAGCCCGAACGCGCGTACCATCCATGGGTCCATCGCCTGGCCTGGATTCTCGCCGTGATGGTCGTGGGGCTGTTGTGGGTCGGCGGCACCGTGACCACCTACGACGCGGGCATGTCGGTCGAGGACTGGCCGACCACCTATGGGCGCTGGTTCTACCCGCTCGGCCGGTGGCTGGGCAGCGGCGTGTGGGATTTGTTTCTCGAACACGGCCATCGGCTGCTGGCCCAGGTGGTAGGACTGCTGGCCATTGTGCTGGCCGGGCTGATCTTCTGGCGGGAGCGGCGCAGCGCAGTGCGGTGGCTGGGCGTGGCCGTGCTGGTCGGCGTGATGTTGCAGGGCATTTGGGGCGGGCTGAGGGTGTGGTTCGATCAGCGTCTGCTGGCCCAGGTCCACGGGTGTTTTGCCCCGGTGTTCCTGTGTGTTTGCGGGGCCCTGGTGGCGGCCACCTCGCGCCGATGGTTGCACATTGAGCCGGCCCAAGACGCGGCGCAGGTCCGGCGCATCTGGCGTGTGAGCCTGGTGGTGGTGATCCTCTGCTACCTGCAGATCGTCCTGGGTGCGCAGTTGCGCCATCCGGGCGCCGACGGCTGGCCCCGATGGTTCGAGCTGCTCGTGTGGTTGAAGCTCCTGGGCGCCGCAGTGATCGCATTGGGAGCCGGCTGGCTGGTGGTTCTGGCTTTGCGCCCAAAGGACCGGCCGGTGCTGGCACGCCGCGCGCTGCTGCTGGCCGGGGCCGTGGCATTGCAGCTCGTGCTGGCCGCGGCCACCTGGGTGACCAACTACGGCTGGCCGGCCTGGTTCCGCCACTGGTTTTTCACCCCGGCATCCACCGTGGTGCGCGAGGGCCGCTGGCAGGTCAACGTGACCACGGCCCACGCCACCCTGGGCGCGTTGTGTTTGCTGGCCGCGGTCAGTCTGGCCCTTTGGTCCCGCCACTTGCTGCGAGGCCCGGTGCGGTGAAGGCCTGGTGGACTCTGCTGCGCCCGCGAATCCTGGCCATGGTGCTGCTGACGATGGGCGTTGCCGCGCTGGGCACCCATCGCGACCAGCCCATCGGTCGCGCGGCCTGCGCTCTGGGCACGGCCGCGCTGGTGGTGGCCGGGGCCATGGTGCTCAACCAGCGCATCGAACGCGCCAGCGACGCGCTGATGCCGCGCACCGCCTCGCGCCCGCTGCCTGCCGGTCGGCTCGGCGCAGGCCGGGCGACTCTGTTCGGCCTGGGGCTGTCGCTGGTGGGCCTGGGTGCACTGGCGTTGCTGGGCGATCGCACGCTGTTGCTGCTCGCCGCACTGGGCTGGATTGCGTATCTGCTGGTCTATACGCCGCTCAAGTTCCGCTCGGCGTGGCAGACGCCCGTCGGGGCCCTGGCCGGGGCACTGCCCGTCTTACTCGGTGCGGCCGCGGCCGGATCGCCGTTCAGCTTGGGCGCCATGCTACTGTTCGGCATGGTCTTCTGCTGGCAGTTGCCCCATGCCATGGCCATTGCCTGGCTCAACCGCGGGCAATTCGCCGCGGCAGGCATCAGGCTGGCCGGCGCGGGCGACCCGGCAGGCCGCGTGCGCGGCTTGCTGGCCGTGGGGGGCACGCTGGGGCTGGTGGGGCTCTGGGTGGCGATGGTCGCAGGCGGTCCTGGCCCGCCCGGGCCGGTCGCCCTTGCCGGCGGCGTGGCGGGGATTGCCGGCTCGTTGGCCTTTCTGGCCTGTGCCGTGGCATTCCTGCGGCGCAGCAGCGACTCCGCAGCTCGCAGGCTGCTCTGGGCCTCGCTCGTGTATCTGCCGGCTGCGCTGCTGGTCTGGTTGATCAGCGTGCGGGCTTGAGCTGCGTACCGGCTGCTGTCACCCGGAGTTGGCGCGCCACAGCACGTAGGGTGGGTCAAGCCGAAGGCGCAGACCCACCAAAGAAAGCCTTGTCGGTGGGTCTCGCTTTGCTCGACCCACCCTACAAGCCCAAAGGGGCCGCCGGGACTTGCCCGCCAGTTGGGTCGGAGTATGATTAACTGTTTGGCGGGGGCTCGGCTCAGGCTTGGACGACTCCGCCGCGTTTCCTACACCGGCCGTTTTCCCCGACTTTTCCAGGAGATTGCAGGCACCATGGCCATCACATTGACCGAAACCGCGGCCCAGCAGATCAAGCAGGTCATGCAGGACCAGAATGCGCAGGAAGGCAGCATGATCCGCATTGCCATTGCGGGCGGGGGCTGCGCTGGATTGCAGTACACCCTGGGATTCGAGACCCAGTTTGACCCCACGATCGACGCCAGGTTTGAGCAGCACGGCGTCTCGCTGGTGACCCAAAAGAAAATGGCCCTCCACCTGGACGGCACCACGATCGACTTCCAGGAAGGGCCTATGGGCCGCGGGTTCGCCATCAACAACCCCAACGCGCCTCAAGGGGGCGGGTGTCCGGGCTGCCGGGGGCAGTGAGCGCGAAGGGGACTGCTGAGCAGGACGGAAGGGGGCAGCCGCTGGGGAGTGGCTCATTTTTCGGCCGCAAGACGCTGCGCGCACCGAAAAGCGTGGGCCGAAAAATGTGCCTGTCCCCCTTTGGCTGGCGAAGGAAGGGGACAGTCCCGAATGGCACTGTTGATGATCCTGAGTGGGCAAGATACAGACTATAGGCAAAAGC
>CAYXPN010000328.1:0-6442 GCA_964467075.1 uncultured Planctomycetaceae bacterium | reverse complement strand
TTCGTTCCTTCGTTCTTTCGTGTTTTCGTGGTCTCTGAAGTGTGACTGTCGCAACCAGCGCCTGTATTGATGCTACACTCTCCGTTTACTTGCGTTTACTTGAACTTGGGTAATCCAGGAAAGAAATGCAGGCGCGCAGCGGGCAAAACAAACTACCTCCCAGGGAACCGCTTTGCAGGCGCCAAGGAAAAGTGTAGAATTTCTGCTGTGCGGGACAAGCGGCGCTGGACGCGCGCTGGTGCTGTCTTTTCAGCAGTCGGGTCCCGCGGGTCGGAACAGGTCTTTTCCTGCCGGTCTTGCTGCTCGTGAGTTGGCCTTGTCCGACGGGTTTTTCCCGTGCATATGTGCCTTCTGCGCGCCGAAGTGTGCGCAGGTACCGTAGCGCCGCTGCGCTACACCGGGCCGGGACGGGTTCTGCGCCGCCCACTCGCAGGACATCTTCCCGGCCCTATTTTTGCGCGCCGTCGGGGTGCCGATCGAGCGACATGGACCGCGGGCACTCGAGCAACGCGCGCCGGGGCCGGCATTTCTCCGCAACCCGGTTGCCGGTGGGTGCCCGGCTTCGCACAAATGGTGCCTGTCACCATTTCTTGTCACCTTTCTCCTTCCCAGGATCGTGCAGGGCTGTTTAGGATTCGTCCCTCGCCGCTGGGGCCTGGTTAGAATAGGCTTCAATCGGCCCGTTCGGTCGAAGGCCCCAAGGCGCGCCCGGCCTGCGGCTTGCCGCAGGGATGCCCTCGGTGCCGATCGGACCGTTCGACCCGTGCCTCCATCTGCCAGGGGGCTCATCCCCACACTGATGACAGACGATTTCACCCAGCAACGCCACAAGCCGCCCGTCGAGCTGGCCCGCCCGCGTGAGCTGCTCGTCGCCTGCGCCCCCATGCGCAGCAACGTGAATCTCTCGCGCATCGTGCGCGCAGCCGGGTGCAGCGGGCTTCGGCGCGTGATCTGCTGCGGAAACGCCCGGGTGATCGGCAAGATCGCCCGCGATGCCGAGACCTCGCTTAAGCTGGAGGTCCATCGCACGCTGGCACCCGTGTTGCGGCAGCTTCGCGGAGAAGGCTATCAGCTTGTGGGCCTGGAGCAGACGACCGGCTCGCAGAGCCTCTACGAGTTCCGCTTCCACCGGCGGTGTGTGCTGGTGGTGGGCAACGAGCGTGCGGGGCTGGAGCCGGAGGTGCTGGGCATGCTGGACTCTGTGGTGGAGATTCCCGTCTACGGCCCGCCCCATGCCCACAATGTGGCCACTGCCGCGGCCATTGCCATGTACGAATACTGCCGGCAGTTTCCGCAGGGCTGAGGACTTCTAAGGGAACGACTTTCGGCAGTGGGTGGCCGGGGCTCCCGCGGACGCCCAAAGGGCGGCCGGAAGCCCCGGTGTTTCCGGGGTTTCGCTACGCTCCAACCCCGGCCGCCCGGGGAATCAATTCGTTTACAGGTACTGATCCTGGAGTGCGAACGCGGACCGCTCTAAAGCCCCCACAACGAGGGGATTTGGCTTCGGGGCTGGACCCTTGCCGGCTAACCGTGCAACGGAGGGCTGGGCAAGATGGGTAATCAGGCAAGCTGCGCAGGGAATGCCAATTGGCTTGACCCGCACGGTCCCAAACCACTAGATTAACGTGTTTGGGTGCATTTCGTAGGCAGCGGCCGTGGGTCGGAGAGCTGGGAAGGGAACTGTTGTGCCCGCCACCTGTGTGATCGGTCTTCAGTGGGGCGACGAGGCCAAGGGCAAGATCGTCGACCTGCTGACCGAGCAACATGACATCGTGGTCCGCTACCAGGGCGGGGCCAACGCCGGCCATACCGTGGTGCGCAACGGCCGGACCTTCAAGCTCTCGCTCGTGCCCAGCGGCATCTTCAGCCCCCGGGTCCAGTGCGTGGTGGCGGCCGGCGTGGTGGTCTATCCGCCGGCCTTGCTCGAGGAGATCGACGCCCTGGCGGCCCAGGGGGTCGAGGTGGGGACAAACCTGCTTTTGAGCGACCGCGCCCACGTGATCTTCCCCTGGCATTTCGAGGAAGACCGCCTGATGGACCGGCAGTGTGCCGGCGGCGAGGCCATCGGCACCACCTTGCGGGGCATCGGCCCGTGTTATCGCGACAAGGTCGGGCGATCGCTGGCCGTGCGCCTGGGCGACTTGTATCGGGCTGATTTCGGGCAGCAGGTCGAGCGCATCGTCCAGGTCAAGCGCCGCATGTTGGCCGGTCTCGACGGCGAGGGCCCGGCGGCGCAACTGGACGCGCCGAAGATCACCGAGCAGTACCGCGAGTATGCCGAACGCCTGCGCCCCTATGTGACCGACACCACCTCGTTTCTGCTCAGCGCGGTCGAATCGGGCAAGCGGGTGCTGTTCGAGGGGGCCCAAGGCGCGCTGTTGGACGTGGACCACGGCACCTTCCCCTACGTGACGAGCAGCAACAGCTCGGGCGTGGGCGTGTCCGCAGGCTCCGGCGTGCCGGGACGCTACGTGAGCAAAGTGATCGGCGTGATCAAGGCATATACCACGCGTGTGGGCGGCGGGCCGTTTCCTACGGAGCAAGACAACGAGATCGGCCAGCGCATTCGCGACCGCGGCAACGAGTACGGCACGGTCACGCGCCGGCCGCGCCGCTGCGGCTGGTTCGACGCCGTGGCCGCCCGATACACCGCGCGCTTAAGCGGCGTAGACGCGCTGGCTGTGATGTTGCTGGACGTGCTCAGCGGGCTGCCCGAGCTGAGAATCTGCACGGCCTACGAGCTGGAGGGCCGGCGGCTGGCCGACTTCCCCAGCCACGTGGACGACCTGCGTCGCTTGAAGCCGGTTTACGAGACCTTGCCCGGCTGGCAGGAAGACCTCAGCGCGGCCCGGCGCCTGGACGACCTGCCGGCCGCGGCGCGGGCCTACCTGGAACGCCTCAGCCGGTTGTTGGGCTGTCCGGTGGAAGTGGTCTCGGTAGGGCCGGACCGCTGCCAGACGATCTTCCTTGCGTCGCCGTCCGAAGCGGGGCCTGCCTGAACTCATCACCTTTGCGCCCGCCATGTCCGAACCTCGCACCACCACCGCCGATCCTCTGGCCGAAGTGCCGCGGGAAAAAATGCCCCGCCACATCGCCATCATCATGGACGGCAACGGACGCTGGGCCCAGCAGCAGGGACTGCCGCGCATCGAAGGACACCGCCGCGGGGTGGCCAGTGTGCGGCGCACGGTGGAGGAATCTGCGCGCTTGGGGCTCGAACACCTGACGCTGTTCTGCCTGTCCAGCGAGAACTGGAAACGCCCCCGCCACGAGCTCGACTTCCTGATGCACCTGCTCCAGCAGTACATGATCGAAGAACGCACCACGATCATGGAGCACAATCTTCGGGTGGCGGTCATCGGCCGGCGCCAGGGCATTCCCGACGACGTGCTGCGCGAAATGGACCGCACGGTGCAGATGAGCGAGGGCAACAACGGGCTGCGCCTGTGCCTGGCCATCAACTACGGCGGACGGGGCGAGCTGGTCGACGCCGTGCGCCGCATCGCCGACCAAGTGCGCCGGCGGCGCCTGGACCCGGAACAGATCGACGAGCAGGCCATCGGCCGTTTCCTCTACACCGCGGGCATGCCGGACCCTGACCTGCTGATACGCACGGCCGGCGAGATGCGACTGAGCAACTTCCTGCTCTGGCAGATCAGCTACACGGAGATTTGGGTGACTGATCTGTGCTGGCCGGATTTCGGCGAGCAGCAGCTTCACGAGGCCATCCGCAGCTACGCCGCGCGCCAGCGACGCTTCGGCGGGCTGGGCCAGTAGGGGCAAGCTGCGCGCGCCGACCGCACGGTGTCGCACACCGAGCAGCGCAGAGCAGCGCTGTTGTCGGCGTTGCGCTTGACCGGCGTTGGGGCTTCGGCCTATGATCCCCGGGGCCGCGATCGGCTGGAGGCAGCAGCCCGACAGGCCGGGCGGTTCTGGGCGGCCCTTCGCCCCGGGCCGCAGCGCGTTCGGAAGCAACCCACTTGTCCCCACGGCCGGCACGGATGCACTCCCACTCCACAGCCCGATTTCCCGCAGCGCAGCAGCTTCTGACCGGTCCGCCCAGGCGCGCCCACCTGGTGGGTGCGGCCGGAGCGGGTATGCGCGCATTGGCCCAGGTGCTCAGCCGGCGCGCCTGGCAACTCTCGGGCTCGGACCCGGCCGCGGCGGAGATCGGCGGGCTCAGCCGGCGCGGCGTTCGCTGGTTTACCTGGCATGCTGCCGAACACGTGGACCGGTCGGTCGATCTGCTGATCCACAGCGATGCGGTGCCGGCCGACAATCCCGAGTTGCTCCAGGCCGCGCGCCTGGGCGTGCCCCGGCTGAGCTATTTCCAGGCCGCCGGCGCGCTCGGCGCAGGGATGGAAGTGCTAGCCGTCGCAGGCACCCACGGCAAATCCACCACCGCGGCCATGCTTGCCCAGGTGCTGGTGCAAGCCGGCGAGGACCCGCTGGTGCTCTCCGGCGCGGCCCCTCTAGGAAGCACGTGCGGAGGCCGGGCAGGCGCGGGCCGGCTGGCCGTGGTCGAGGCCTGCGAGTATCGGGTCAACTTTCTCCATCTGCGCCCGAAGCAGGCCGTCATCCTCAACATCGAGCCCGACCACTTCGACTGTTTCCCCAACTCGGACACACTGGAAGAGGCCTTCGCCCGATTCGCCGCGCGGCTGCCCCACGACGGGCGCCTGCTGGTGCCGGAGGATTGCCCGCCCGCGCGCCAGGCCGCGTGCCACACTCAGGCGCGCGTGGAGACATTTGGTTTCAGCCGGTCGGCCGACTGGTCGGCGCGGGCACTTCTGGGGCGCTGCGGGTGCTACCAGTTTGAGCTCTGCTACCGGGGAACGATGCTCGATCGGGTGCGCCTGCGGGTCCCCGGCAGACACAACGTGCTCAATGCCCTGGCTGCCGCGGCCCTGGCCTTGGGCAGTGAGAGGCAGACGAGCGGCATTTCACCGGCCGCGGTGGCTAGGGCGCTTTCGGGATTTGCGGGTCTCGGGCGCCGGCTGGAGCAGTGCGGCCGGCTGGGGGGCAACGGCGGCCGTTGGAGCGTCAACGGCGAACATCGGGAAGTCAACGGGCGGGGGGTGATCCTGGTGGACGACTATGCCCACCTGCCGGCCGAAATCGCCGCGGGACTGCTGGCCCTGCGGGAGCAGTTCCCCGCACGGCGATTGTGGTGCGTATTCCAGCCCCACCAGGCATCTCGCACCGCCCGACTGCTGGACGAACTGGCCGCGAGCCTGGACAATGCGGATCAGGTGCTTGTGGCCGAGATTTTCCGGGCGCGTGAAGGGACCCCGGCGCCGGGCGAAGTGACGGCTGCGGACCTGGCCGCGAGGCTGCGCAGCCGGGGCAGGGAAGTGCCGGCCGCGCATCGGGCCGATCAGATCGTCGCGCTGCTGGCCGAGCGGCTCGAGCCCGGCGACGTGCTGGTCACCATGGGAGCGGGAGACATTCGAAAGGTTCAACATGGGCTTGCTCACAGGCTTCGAAAAAATCGTGCGGCGGGATGAGCCGCTGGCCATGCACACCTGGTTCCAATTGGGCGGTCCGGCCGAATACTTCGCCGAACCCGACAGCGCCGACCAGCTCCTGGCCCTGATCCAGCGCTGCGCCGAAGAGTCGGTGCCGGTGCGCCTGCTGGGGTCCGGCTCGAACGTGTTGGTGCGCGACGAAGGCGTGGCCGGCATGGTCATCCGGCTTGCCGCACCCGAGTTCGCCAGCATCCACGTGGAAGGCAACGTGCTCACGGCCGGGTGCGGAGCACTGTTGGGCCGCGTGGTCACCACCGCGGTGCACCATGGACTGGCCGGGCTGGAGACGCTGATCGGCATTCCAGGCACCCTTGGCGGCGCGCTGCACGGCAATGCGGGCTCCCACGGCAACGACGTGGGCCAGTGGACTTTGCGCGCCACCATGGTCATGTCCACCGGCCGGATCGTCGAGCGCAGCCGCGATGAGATGATCTTCGGCTATCGGCGCAGCAGCCTGGACGAACCGGTGATTCTGGAAGCGGCCTTTGAATTCCAACAAGACGATCCGCACGAGCTTGCCCGGCGAATGCAGAAACACTGGATCGTGCGCAAGGCCGCCCAGCCCATGGGCCATCAGTCTGCGGGCTGCGCGTTCAAGAATCCCCGGGGGATGAGCGCCGGCGAGTTGATCGAGCACGTGGGACTCAAGGGCACGCGCATCGGCGGAGCAGTGGTCAGCGACCGACACGCCAATTTCATCGTGGCCGAGCCAGAGTGCACCTCCCAGGACGTGCTCCGGCTGATTGACCTGGTGCGCAGCCAGGTCCACGACCGGACGGGCGTGGAACTGGAACTGGAGTTGGAGGTCTGGTAGGTGCGCCGCAGGAGTTCAGCGGTTTGAGGCACGATCACGGCCGCATGGAGGGACGCGGTCCCTCGCGTCCGCGGCGCACCGAAACGTGCGGTTGGAGGGA
>CAYXPN010000327.1:0-6497 GCA_964467075.1 uncultured Planctomycetaceae bacterium | reverse complement strand
TTTTCCGGGGTTTCGCTACGCTCCAACCCCGGCCACCCAGGTCGCACGCCGGTTTCCGGATCGTCTCTTAATCCGTCCTGCTGCGCCTGCCGGCCGCGGCTTCCTCCACCAGCCGTTCAAAGCGCCGGCGCACGTCTTGGCTGCATTGCTGCAGGTCGTCGACCAAGGCGCCGGCCGTGGGATGGCCGGTCAGGTGTTTGAGCCTCTTCAGTTCCCGGGAATCCTCGGGCAGCTCGTCCGGATGTGGCGAACCCATCAGACACAGCCGGCTCTCCAGGGTGCGCAACAGCCGGTAGCTGTGCGCAAACGCCTGGTAGTCCTGGTCGTTCAGGCAGCCCGCTGTGTACAGTCTCTCCAGTGCCTCGAGCGTGTTGGGACATCGCACCCTGGGGCGCCGGCGTCCATGGCGTAACTGGAGCAATTGCACGGCGAATTCGATGTCCACGATCCCACCCGGCCCGCGCTTGAAGTCGCGCGTCCCCGCGGTCTTCTCCAGGCGCATACGCATCTGGTGGATCGCCTCGGCGTCTTCCGGGCGCCACGGGTGCTGGAAGGCCGCGTGGTTGACTGCGCTGAGGACCGCCCTGGCCGCGGACCGGCTCCCAAACACCACGCGCGCCTTGCAGAGCGCCTGGCGTTCCCAAAGCTGGCCCTGGCCTTCGGCGAAATAGCGCGCGAACTGGGCCAGCGAGGTGGCCAGCGCGCCGCTGCGCCCGGTGGGACGCAGCCGCATATCCACCGGATACAGGCGCCCGTAGGGCCCCAGCCGGCCGGTGGTGTTGACGATGCGCTGGCCGAGTTCGCTGAAGAAGTGCTGGTTGGTGGTCCTCTCGCCGGCCGCGTTTCGCGCGCTGGGCGCGGTGTGTCCGTCGCCCTGATAGAGAAACACCAGGTCCAGGTCGCTCTGGTAGTTCATCTCCCGGCCGCCGAACTTGCCCATCGCCAGCACGACCAGCTCGCAGGGCCTGCGGCCCTTGCGCCCTTCGGCCAGCCGGGGCTCGCCGAACCGGGCAACAAGGCGTCTCAACTGCCGGGCCACGATCTGGCTCAGACAGGCCTCGGCGATGTCCGACAGCGCGCCGGTGGCGGCCTGGATGTCTTCGCGCCCCAGCAGATCGCGCACTCCCACGCGCAGTTGCTGGGCGTTCTTGAAGCTGTGCAGGATCGGCTCCAGGTCCTCGGCCCCCCGGGTCAGTTCGGCCAGTCGCTCGGCGAGAAACTCGGGCGTGGGCAGGCGGTCGAGCACCAGGCTGTCCATCAGCTCGTCGACCATGCCCGGATTGCCCACCAGCATGTTGCACAGGTAGGGGCTGTAGGCGCACAGTTCCACGTACAGTCGCAGGCTGGGGGGGTTGAAGCTGAACAGCTCCCAGAGCACGGCCTTGCCGCCCAGCGAGTCGCTCACCTGGCTGAAGTTGACCAGCGTGGCGTCCGGGTCCGGGGTCTCGGCCACCTCGCGGAGCAATTGCGGGGCGATGGCTGCCAGGAAATGGCGGCAGCGGCGCGTGGAAAGGAACTGCAGCTTCTCCTCGGCAAGCGACATCAGGTTGCGATACGCCTGCTCGACGTTGCTGAAACCGTAGCGTCCCAGGACCTCTTCGATGCGCTCCGGCTGCGGTTCGGGATCGAGCACCAGGTCCACCTCCGGCGCCGTGCCCGGCTGGGCCTCGAAGGCCTCCTGGAGCAGATGATCGAGGATTCTGCGGTTCTCTTCGGTGCGCACCCGGTAGTCCCGAAGGAAGGCCTCCAGCGCCGGACGTTGGGCGCCCTCAGCATAACCCATGCGCAGGGCCAGCTTGCGCAGCTCTTCGTTCTGGCGCGGCAGCACGTGGGTGCGCAGGTCGAACATGATTTGCAGGTGGTGTTCGATGCGCCGCAGGAAGGTGTAGTTCTTTTGCAGCAGGCCCCGCTCCAGGTGTGTCAAACACCCGTCGCACTCCAGTTGGGCGATGGCCTCCAGCGTGTTGCCGGTACGCAGATTGGGCAGGTCGGCGCCGTTGAGGAGCTGGAGGAACTGGATCACGAATTCGATATCGCGGATGCCGCCCCGGCCGGTCTTCACGTTGCGCGTTTCCAGGCCCGACTTGCGCGTCTGTTCGTCGATCCGGCGCTTGAGGTCCTTGATGCCGGCGATTTCGGTCTGCGTCAGATAGCGCCGATAAACCCAGCCGTCCAAACCCTCCAAAAACCGCCCGCCCAACTCCAGGCAGCCTGCCACCGGTCGGGCTTTGATGTACGCCTGGCGCTCCCAGGTTCGGCCGCGCGTATCATAATAGTGCAACGCGCGCGCCTCGCTCACGGCCAGCGCGCCTTGCTTGCCTTCCGGGCGCAGACGCACATCCACGCGATATGCCGCGCCCAGGTCCGTCGGTTCTGCGACCAGCCGGACGATCTCGCGCGCAAGCTGCTCGAAGAACTCGGAATTGGAAACCGAGCGCGGCCCGCCGGTCCGGCCCTCCTCGTCGTAGAGGAATACCAGGTCGATATCGCTCGAATAGTTCAGCTCGCGCCCGCCCAGCTTGCCCAAACCGAGCACCACGAAGTGGGCCGGCTGCCCGTCGCCGTGCAGGGGTGTGCCGCGCTGGGCCCCCAGGCGGCGCCCCGCGGCGCGCAGCGCTCCTTCCAGGATCGCGTCGGCCAGAAAAGAAATCTGCGTGGTTACCGTGTGCAGGCTTTGCCCGCAAACAATGTCGCCGTAGGCGATCCGCAGCATTTCACGGCGCTTGAACCGCCTCAGCGCACGCAACACCGCCAGCTCGTGATCGAGCGCCTCGACCTCGGCCACCACGTCGTCGATCAGGGCCTGGCGCCCCACGGGCTTGCCCTCGGTCAGGCGCAGCAGATCGAAGCTCTCCGGATCGGATACCAGCACGTCGCTCAAATACTGGCTGGTCGAGAAAATCTGGACCAGCGTGGCCAGGGCCTGCGGGTCGCGCTCGAACAAACCGCCCAGGGCCAGCGCACTGCGCGCCGCGGCCACGAAGCGGTCGAGATTGTTCAGCGCCATGTCCGGGTCGGCGCAGGCCGGCAAGCATTCGGCAAGCTGCCGGCAGATGGACAACAGCAGGTCCGGCGTCAGTCCGCTGCGCGCCAGGGAGACCAGGTTGCGCGCTGCCCGCCCCACGTCGACCACGCCCAGCCGCCGCAGCCACTCGGCGCCCGCCGCCGGGTCTTCCAGCAGATGGCCAAGGGTTTGCAGGTCCATGGGCATCGGTCCACTTTCGCCCCCGCGGGCATGGACGCCTCTATCGCCCCCGCAGGCATGCGCGCCGCTATCGCCCCACGGCCGCCTCCTGGGGCAAGCGGCCGAAGAGGGTCACCGCCTCGGCCTTCTCGATCTCGACTTCCAGCAAACGGCCGGCCAGTTGGGCCGGTCCCTGGAAAACCACGATCCGGTCGCACGCCGTGCGCCCCGTCAATTGCACGTGGCCGCAACCGTCGACCACGGCCAAGGAACCGTCGCTGTGGCCTGACGCACGCGGCGCGGATTCGTGCGCGCGTTCTGCGCCCAAACAGGTATGCGCCCGCGCAAGGCGCTGAGAGCCGTTGCACTTGCCCGCCATCTTGCTCGGCCCTTCGACCAGAATCTCCACGCGCCGACCCACCAGCCGCTGGTTGTCCTCCCGGCTGATCCGGTTCTGCAGCGCCAGCAGCTCGTTGTTGCGGCGGCGCTTGACCACATCGGGTACGTCGTCGGCCAGTTGCTCCGCGGCCCTGGTGCCGGGGCGCGGGCTGTACTTGAAAATGAAGCTGTTCTTGAAGCGCGCCCGGTGCACCAGCTCCACGGTCTGTTGGTAGTCCTCCTCGCTCTCGCCGCAAAAACCCACGATGAAATCGCTGGTCACCGCGGCACCCGGGACTATCTCACCGATCCGGGCGAGCATTTCGTCATAGAACTCGACCGAGTAGCCGCGATTCATGAGCCGCAGCATCCGGTTCGAGCCGCTCTGGGCGGGGACGTGCAGATAGGGCGTCACCTTCGGCAGGTCGCGCACCGCCTGGAGCAATTCCCCGCTCATGTGGCGGGGATGGTTGGTCACAAACCGCAGCCGGCGCAGGCCCTCGATCCGCTCCAGCCTTTCGAGCAGGTCTGCCAGGCGCACGCTGCGCCCCGTGGATCGGTCGCAGTAGCTGTTGACCGTCTGGCCCAGCAGGGTCACCTCCAGGCAGCCCTGGTCGGCCAGCCGGCGCAGCTCGGCTTCGATCTCGTGGGCCGGCCGGCTCTGCTCGGGCCCGCGCACGGCCGGCACCACGCAATAAGAGCAAAACTTGTCGCAGCCCAGCATGATCCGCACCATGGCCTGCCAGGGAGCAGAACGTGTCTCCGGCCGGCGCGGCGGCTGGAACGTGGCGAAGCTCGCCGCCACTTCGGCGCGCGGCGCGCCGTGCCGGCCAAGACTCAGCGCAAGTTGCGGTCCGCGCCCTTCGATCGCCCGCTCTAGCAGCTCCACGAGCCGGTGCAACTGGCCGGGGCCCACCACCAGGTCCACGTGCCCGGCGCGCCGCAAGATCCGCTCCCCTTCCCTCTGGGCCATGCAGCCGAGCACACCGATGATCTTGGGAGGATGATCTGACTTGGCATGTTTCAAGCGGCCCAGGGCGCTGTAGACCTTGTCTTCGGCATGTTGGCGCACACTGCACGTATTGAGCAGGATCACTTCGGCGCGGCGCGCGCTGTCGACCACCTGCCAGCCGGCGCGCAGCAGTTCCGCCGCCACCAACTCGCTGTCCAGCACGTTCATCTGGCAGCCCACCGTCTCGATAAACACGCGCCGGTACATCGTCGCTCCTCTTGAGTCGCGATACGCAGCCCGCGGACCCTCAGCCGCAGCCGCTCGTCCCGCGGGGCGTGAATCGGAGAGACTCAGGCGGCTTGCTGGCGGTCTACGGCCGACCGTTTGCGCGCTGCCCTGCGTTTGCCTGCGGTCCGTTGTTCGGCCTGGCCCCGCAATTGCTCGACCATCTGGTCGCGCCGACGCAACATCAACCGCACCAGGGTCGTCACGGCCACGTAGCCCGCCGTTGCCAGCAAGGCGATCTCCCAGCCATCCATGTCGTCGCTCGCCCGCTCGTCGGGTCCTGGGCCGCGGATCGGGCAATGAGCGTCGTTGCGGCCGCCGCCACTACGGCCGTCAAGCCGCCCACCGGCGAGGCGCATTCCGCGGACCAGGCCCATGGATGCCCTCCAAAGTGCATTCTATCAGACTCGACCGTCCGGCCGCGAGGGCACTCCCGCCGGCCGGGGCCCCATGTGCGTCAAACGTGCCCCTGGCCCGCGGCCGGCAGGTGTTCAGGTCCGAATCGCTCGCCGGGCTTGATCCGATAGCCGCGCAGGAACTCGGCCGCGTTCATCGGGCGCTTGCCCGCCGGCTGGATGCACTGGGGCAGGACCAGCCCCTGGCCCGCGGCAATCGCCAGGTGCTCGGGCCCCGTTTCCACCACGCTGCCCGGCGGCCCCCCCGGCTCCGATCGCTCCTCCACGTCCACGGCATCGAGGATCAGGCGCAGCGGTTCGCCCTCCGAGCGGTGCCAGAAGGTGAACGACTTGGGCCACGGCTGGAACGCGCGAATCTGGTTTCTGATCGCCGCGGCCCCGCGCGACCAGTCGATCAGCCCGTCCGACTTCTTCAACCGCGGGGCGCGCGAGGCCAGCGCAGGATTCTGCGGCAGCGCCTCCAGCCGGCCCGCCTCCAACGCGTCGATCGCCCGACGCACCAGCCAGGCGCCCATCTCGGCCAGCCGAACCTCGAGCTCCACCGCGGTCTCGTCCGGGTCGATGTCGGTGGCGGCCTGGGCAATACACGGCCCGGCGTCCACGCGCGGCGTCATGTGAATCACCGTCACGCCGGTCTGTGCCTCGCCATGATAAATGGCCCAGTTGATCGGCGCGGCGCCCCGATACTTGGGCAACAACGAGCCGTGCAGGTTGATGCCGCCCAGTCGCGTGGTGGCCAGTGTCTCGGCCGAGAGAATCTGCCCGTAGTCGCAGACCACCAGCAGATCGCCCCGGTATTCCCTCAGCCGGATGCGGGCCTCGGGCGTGTTGATGCTCTCCGGGTCGTAGATTGCGGTGCCGTGCTCGTGGGCAATGTCGCGCAGCGCACTTGCCTCCTGGGGCTTGCCTCGCGCGGCGCGCAACGGTGCCGTGACCAACGCCACCACCGTGTGGTGCGTCTCGTACAACCCGCGATATGTCGGCACGCCGAACGGTCCGGTGCCCACCATGAGCAATCGCATGCCCGATTAGTGTAGACAAAACCCGGGCCGTGACAACCGGTGGGTCTTCTTGAGCTTTGAGCGCCAACGTCTTGCCGGTGAACAAGGTGTTCCGCGCGGGGATCGCCGAATGGGGAGCCGGGCACGCATCGCTCCCCTTTCCCGACAAGCGGCGGGCACCACGAAGTGGTCGCGGTCGGGGGTGAGGGCGTTCAGGGCGGAGGTTAGCGCCAGGTGTCGTCGGCGAACAGGGCGTCCACGGCGCGCTGGGTGGCCGGCGG
>CAYXPN010000326.1:0-6555 GCA_964467075.1 uncultured Planctomycetaceae bacterium | reverse complement strand
GGCATCTGGGGCGCGAAGGGCAGACGGGTGCGAAGACGTTGAACTACGAATGGCAAAGGCGTGCCAAATGCGAGACCACGCGACCGCCGACCGCCGACCAGGCGGCTTCACCCTCGTGGAGCTGCTGGTGGTGATCACCATCATCGGCGTGTTGATGGGCGTGTTGCTCTCCGCGGTGCAGGCGGTCCGCGCCTCGGCCCGCCGCACCCAGTGCGCAAACAACCTCCGGCAGATCGGCCTGGCCATCCACCAATACCACAATGTGAAGAACCACCTCCCGCCGGGTAACTACGCGCAGACGACCGGCGTGTGTCCCGGACGGATGGTGCCGGGCCGCGACACGCCGTCGGAGAGCCGCGCTAATTGGGCAATCCTCATCCTGCCCTACCTGGAGCACGAAAACCTCTATCGGGCCTATGACTTCCACACCTACAACGAGGCGCCGCAGAACCGCGAAGTGCGCGAAGCCTATGTGCCCGAATACGTCTGTCCCGCGGACCAGGACACCTCCGAGCTGATCGTGCCCGCAGCGGGGCCGGCTGCGAGCTGGGCCCTGAACGTGCCCTATCGGCCGGGTTCCTATCGCGCGGTAAGCGGGCGCAGCGACGGGTACAAATTCCTGGATTCGGGCGCCGATTGCGGCCAGTATCCGGCCCGGTGGCGCGGCCCGATCCATCTGGTCGGCGTGCTGGGTTTCCACGCCGAATCGTTCCGCTCGGTGCGCGACGGCAGCGCGCATACGCTGATGGTGGGCGAGGCTACCTCGCGGACCAGCCCGGCCTATCGCACCTTGTGGGCCTATTCGTACGGCTTTTACAGCCTTTCGGCCGTCACGCCGCAGGAGCGCACGCTCTGGGGCGACTATGAGCGCTGTCGGTGCGAGGGCGGCCCGGGGCGCAGCGAGCCCTGCCAGCGCGCTTGGGGCAGCCCGCACGGCGACGTGATCAACTTCCTGTTTTGCGACACCACCGTGCGCCCGGTGGACCTGTCGGTCGACCTGGAGCTGCTCGCCGCGTCAGCGACCATTGACGGCGAAGAAACCGCGGACCTGGTCGTGGAAACGGACTGAGCGGGACGGCTCCGATCGGCCCGCCGCGCGGGAGGTCATTCCTCCTCGCACAGCAGCGGTTCGACCACGCTGCGCAGGTCCGCCTCGACCGCGGCCATGGATTGTTGCTGCGCGCTGCGCGCGGCTTGCAGGTCCTGACTCTCTTCCGGCGGACTGAAGGCGAACAGGTAGAACTTCACCTTCGGCTCCGTGCCCGAGGGCCGGACCGCTACACAGTGGCCGGGGGTTTCCAGATCGAAAATCAGCAAGTCGCCCTGCGGCCCTTCCAGCGGCCGGGAGCCCGCGCCGATTTCGGTCACAGTCTGGGAGAGATAGTCGCGCAGCCGGGTCACGCGCCGTCCGCCCAGAGAGTGCGGCGGCTGGGCGCGCAATCGGCGCAACATGGCCTGCATGCGCTCTTTGCCTTTTTCTCCCTTGGCTTGCAGCGAGAACTGCCCTTCGCTGTGGCAGCCGAACCGCCGCATCAGCTCGTCGAGCTGCTCGTGAAGCGTGCGCCCCTCGGACTTCAGCCGCGCGGCCAGCTCGGCCAGCAACATGGCGGCCACCGCACCGTCCTTGTCGCGCACGTGGTCGCCCGCCAGGAAACCGTAGGATTCCTCCGCACCGAAAACGAATGTCTCCGGACCGCGCGCGTCCATCTCGCCGCCGATCCACTTGAACCCCACCAGCAGATCGCCGGACGTTTGCACCCCATAGGCATCGGCCACCCGGCGCACCAGCTCCGTGGTCACCAGGGTCTTGACCACGTAGTGGTCGGGCGTGAGCGTGCCCTGGGCCTGGCGCGTGGCGAGCAGGAAGTCGCTCAGCAGGGCCCCGATCTGGTTGCCGGTGAGCGTGGCCCAGAGCGCGCCGGCCGCGAGCCATTTCGGCGCAGCGCAACCCAGCCGGTCCGCATCCGGATCGGTGGCCAGGATCAGATCGGCCTTGGACTCTTGGGCTTGCTCGATGATCGGCTCGAAGACGGCGGGATTCTCGGGATTGGCCACGTGCTGGGGCACGTTGGGAAAATCGCCGTTGGGTTCGGCATGGGGCCCGTAGAGCGTCACCCGCTCGAAACCCGCCTGTTCGAGCACCGCACAGACCGCGGAGGTGCCGGTGCCGTGGAGCGGCGAGTAGATAATCTTCAAGTCGCGCGGCCCGAGGATGCTCTGGCGGAGCACGGCCTGGACGAACGCGGGGTCCACTTCGTCCTGGCAATACACGATCCGTCCCGACTTGAGGCCTTCGGCAAAGGCCATCTGGCGAATCCAGGTGACCTGCTCCATCTGCCGGATGCAGTCCGCATCGTCGGGCGGCAAGAGCTGGCCGCCGCTGGGGCCATAGACCTTCACCGCGTTGTCCGAGGGCGGATTGTGGCTGGCGCTGATCATCATGCCGCAGGCACACTGCTTGTAGCGCACGGCAAAGGCCAGCTCGGGGGTGCTGCGGTAGCCGTCGAGGAAATACACGGTGAAGCCCGCCGCGGCCATGATCTGCGCACAAAGCTCGGCAAAGTGGCGCGAACGATGGCGCGTGTCGTAGGCCACCGCGCAGGCCGGCGGCCGGCCGGTCACGCGGCCCTTGATGAAGTCGGCCAGTCCCTGGGCGCTTTCGCCGATGGTGCGGTCGTTGATCGCGTTGCAGCCGATCGGATACATGCGCCCGCGCCGCCCGCCCGTGCCGAACGGGATCGTGGTGTAGAACGCGTCGTCCAGTTCGCGCCAGCGCCCGGTGAGCAGGTGGTCGGCCACCTTCTCCGCGTATTCCTCCAGATACGGTTCGGTCAGCCAAATGCGGATGTTCTCTGCGGCGCCGGCTGAGAGCCGGCCGTCGGCCGCGGCGGCCTCGAGTTGTGCCAAAGCGGCTGGGATATCGACCATGGCGTTGGCCCTCCGTAGTCTGGAAACGTGTTGCCGGGCCCGTGTGCCTCGGCTGCTCGTCGCGCTGTTGGCTGCGATGCCAATCCTCACTTGATCCGCTGCCCGCTCATCCTCGGGGTCGGTCCTGTGCCGGCCGGCTCAGCAGCGGTGCAAGGAGTGTCCCATTCTCGCCGATTCGCGCGCCAAGCGAAAGGGGGCACCCGGCCGACGACGGCCCTAAATCGGGTTTTACGATTTTTGGGAGGGCGAGGCTCCCGCCGAGCCGCGCGCGTTCACCCCTGTTGCGCACGTGCGACGTGTCCTATACTTCTATACGTCGAGGTTGGCACGCACATGCGGCCCGGCGGAGAAGCGGGGGACGGTTGACTTGAGCGAGCTGATCATCAGTGTGTCGGGCTTGCGCGGCATTGTGGGGCGCACCCTCACGCCCGAGGTGGCCGCGCGCTACGCGGGCGCGTTTTGCCGCGTGTTGCCCGAGGGCCCAGTCGTGCTGGGGCGCGACGGGCGAGAGTCGGGTCCGGTGCTCTGCCGCGCAGTGGAAGCAGCCCTGCAAGGCGCCGGGCGCGACGTGGTCGATTCCGGGGTGGTGTCCACGCCGACGGTGGGCGTGCTGGTGCGCCGGCTCGGCGCAGCGGGCGGAGTGCAGGTCACTGCCAGCCACAACCCGCCGCCCTACAACGGCCTGAAGCTCTTCTCCGCGGCCGGTCGCGTCGTTCCCGACGAGCTCGGACGCCGGGTGCTCGACTACTACCGCGCGGCAGAGCCTCAACCGGCTCAACACGCCCCCCCGGGCACGCGGCGCGCGTGCGACGATTCGCTCGCCGCCCATCTCGACGCCGTGCTCGCCACGGTGGATCAAGAGCGCATCCGAAGCTGCGCCTTCCGCGTATTGCTCGATTCCAACCACGGAGCCGGCGGGGCCCTGGGGCGCCGGCTGCTCGAACAGCTCGGCTGCCGGGTCACGCTCATCGGGGCCGAGGCCGACGGGCAATTCGACCACCCGCCGGAGCCCGTGGCCGAGAACCTGGGCGGCGTGTGCGATGCAGTGCGGCGCGAGCAAGCGCAGATCGGCTTCTGCCAGGACCCCGACGCCGACCGCCTGGCCGTGATCGACGAGGAGGGCTGCTACCTGGGCGAGGAATACACGCTCGCGCTGTGCGTGGACCACGTCCTCCAGCAGCGCGAGGGCCCAGTGGTGACCAATTGCTCGACCAGCCGGATGACCGAAGATCTGGCGTGCCGACACGGCGTGGCCTTCCATCGTTCGCCCGTGGGCGAGGCCCACGTGGTCGATGCCATGCTCAAGCAGCAGGCCGTGTTCGGCGGCGAGGGCAACGGCGGGCCGATCGATCCGCGCGTGGGACTCGTGCGCGACAGCTTCGTGGGCATGGCATTGATCCTCGACGCCATGGCGCTCAATGGACAGCCGGTGAGCCAATTGGCCGCGCGCCTGCCGCGCTATGCGATCGTGAAGACCAAGGTGGCGCTCGGGCCCGACCGGGTGGCTGCGGCATTCGAGAGCCTGGCCGGCCGGTTTGCCGACGCTGTGGCCGACCGGCTCGACGGCCTGCGCCTGGACTGGCCGGAGCAGTGGCTCCTGGTGCGCCCCAGCAACACCGAGCCCATCGTGCGCATCGTGGCCGAGGCAGCCCAGCGAGAAGAGGCCGAGGCACTCTGCCGCGCCGCGGCCGCGACGTTGCAGGCGGCGCAGGGGCCGGAGGAATGAGGTCCGCGCCCGTCCGAAACTCCCGGCGACCCGCGCGCAGCAAACTCAATTCGGCCCGCGCAGTTCGAGCACAACCACCCTGCCCGGCACCAGGCGCACCGGGCCCAAGAGCCCGGAGTCGATCAGCGGCACGTCTTTCCACGGGCGCCCGCCGCTGGACTGCACATTGGTGCGCGTGAGCTGCGCAGGCGTCTGGCCGCTGGCTTCACCCACCAGGCGGTTCGACCACGTGTTGGCCACGGCCACGACCAGCTCGTTCCAGCCGGGCACGGCCGCCGCGGTGATCTCCAGGGCAAAGGGCGGCTGCCACACCACGCCGAGTGGTTGCTGGTTGACCCGCACCTCGCCCACGGCCCAAAGCGCGCCCAGGTCGAGCCACAGCCGCCGGTCGTCGGCCAGCCAGTCCTCGGGCACCTGGAACCGGCAGCGGTAGCGGGCGATGCCCGAGAAATAGCGCACGGCCTGGTCCGGATACTCGTTCCACGGTGTGAGTTCGGCCAATCGCACCTGCTCAGTCGGGCCCCAGCCGGGCGCGAACTCCACGTTCCACGGGCCGGCAATTGCCACGGGCTGCGGCAACTCGTCCACCGCCGCGCGTGCCTCGCGCCGGTCGGCTGTGCGCAGGCGATACGAACCAGGCTGAAAGACGCTCAGCCCCGCACGGCGCCCGTCCCAGGCCGCGATTCGCGCTCGGAAGTAGTTGTCGGCCGGCGCGGGTCCTTCGATCGCCACGGGCGGCAGACGGCGCTCAGGCTTGCGAAAGACCACGAACGTCGAGCCAAAGGGGCCAAGCGCCAGCGGCACGCGCACGCCCGTGGCCGTGGGCACGAACCCATACTGCGGCTGGATCGAGCCGGTCGCGGGGTCCCATTGCTCGGGCCAGCGGTCGCTTACTCGGAAGGTGGCGTGGATGTTGGCCCAGTCCGGCCGGCGGTTGCGCACGAAATAGATATCCGCCTCGGGTGTGCGCCGGTGGATGAAGTCGATATCCGCCTCGGCCTCGTGCGCCGCCTGCGGCCGAGCGACGCCGCCGGGTTCGGCCGCGAGTTTGGAAACCGCGAAATCCGGCCCAATGCCCTTTTGCACGAGCACTTCGCGCAGCGATCGTCCCCAAATGACCCGGCCGCGCCCGAAGCGGTGCTCGCGCACCTGCCGGCCGTCGCAGGGCCCCCAAACCCGCTCGGCCAGGCTGCGCACCTCTTGGTCGCGGCGCTGGAAATCCCGAAGCCCGGTGGCCCGCATGGGCTTGGGACCGACCACCGTGGCGCCCCGGGCAACCAGCTCTGCGACCTTCTGGAGCACCTCGAGGTCGATGTCCGACCGGTCGGGCAGCACCAGCAGGGCATAGCTCATGCCGTCGGGCAGCCAGAGCCGACCGTCGCGCACGTCCATGCGACTGAGGATCACCTCGCGGTTGACCACGTCGTAGTCGTAGCCGTAGCCCAGCGACGGATCGACGTGCTTGGGCGGCACGAAGTTGGAGCCCTGGTCGCCGTAGTAGTAGCAGACGTCGGCCACGAACAATCCTTGCTGCAACAGGAACGAGCAGCGGGACAGGTAGTCCAGAAACGCCCCGGCCTGGGGCCACCACACGAGGTTGGTGTTCAAATGGGTCCCCGCGTGATAGACCCAGCCCGGCTTGCCGGCCTCGGGCGGTAGATGGACCCCGGTGTGCCAGACCACCTGGTTCATCCCTTCGCAAAAGGCGCGGTCGGCCGAGGGCTTCAGCTCGAAGGGGCCGTCCTGCCAGTGGTGCATGCTGGTGAAGGCCTCCATGCGCACCTGGCGCCGGCCATAAATATGCGCTGCACACGCGGTTTCCTTGACCACCCACAACGCATGGGCGTCGGGCCGCTTGGGCCAGAACTCGCCGCGCAGCGTGTCGATCGTGCCCAGGGCTT
>CAYXPN010000325.1:0-6564 GCA_964467075.1 uncultured Planctomycetaceae bacterium | reverse complement strand
CTAGCAACGCTCTTGTGCGTCGACGCGCCGGCCGGGGCCGCAGAACTCTGCCTGGTGGAAGAGGGAGTCAGCCGTGCCCCGATTGTCGTTTTCCAGGACGCGCCGCCGCTGACCCGGCGGGCCGCCGGTCTATCGACAGCGCGTGGAGTTTGTGCACGCCGGGCTGGCCTTCACCGAGCGGCTCGTGGAGAACATGAGGTGGATGAACGCTTACTGGCAGAAGCCGGACGAAGAACTCGCCGCCAAAGTCCGCGCCAACTGGGACACGATGCAGCGTCTGGCTGAAGAGCATCCCTACGCGATCAACTGGGGCCCGGTGCGGCCCTCGACGCCCCGCATGATCGGCCTGCATCCGGATTACCCCAATCCCAAGTGGAGACCCAAACCGCCGGCCGGCCTCGATCTCAACTGACGCACACGAACCACGAATCGGCGGAACCGTCACGAAATCGGAATCAAAGGAGGGGGCCACCATGAGCTATTATCGGACTTCTCGCGTAACTCGGCCTGCCGCCTGCGGCGCGATCTTCGTGCTGCTGCCGGCCGCAACCTGGCGCTGGCGCTTCACGATGTCCTGGCAGCCGAGCAATAGATCGCGTGACCTTATCGGTAACACCGTGGCCAAGAGGAGACCACTATGACGCGGAGGACAACACGGCGAGGATCCGACATGCGCCGCGCGGTTTTAGTTGTGGGCGCAATCGTCAACCTTGTTTTTGCCGCGGCCGGCCCGTTGCGTTCTGCCGAGCCGCCGGAACGTAGCTTTTGGCCGGATCATCCGGCGGCAGCCCGAAATACGCTCGGAACCCCCGTGCGCATCGCGGTCACGCCGCCACAGGATCCGCGTTTTGCACATTTGTCGTGGAACAAGGCGCTGCGAACTGCCAAAGGGACCTTGGTGCTGGCTTATGTCGCCGGCGCGTTTCACGGCAACCACGGGGGCGGCTGTCCGGCCGTGTCGCGTTCAACCGACGGCGGCCGAGCCTTTCCGCCGCCCAAGGTGTTGCGCCAGTTCGGCCCCGGCCGGGATTACACGGCCAGCGGCAACTTGGCGCTCGGCGTCGCTTCGGACGGCGCGCTGGTGCTGTTGGCCATGGCCTACACCGGTAACCAAGGCAACCACATTTTCGGGTGGCGCAGCGAAGACGATGGCGCGAGTTGGACACCCGTGGATACCGGGAACCTCGGCCCCAACAAGACGGGCTCCGTGTTCGGCAACATTCTCCCGGTTCCCGGACAAGGTCTGCTGGCGTTCGGCCACTATCGCCCCGGCGCGGAACCGTATAGGAGCGGCCTTTGGATGGCCGCGTCGGCCGATGACGGTCGCACGTGGGGTCCGCCCCGCCGCATCAGCGAGGCGCCGGCAGTCGAGCCGCTGGTGCTTCAATCGGGTTCGCGCTTGCTGGGGTTCTTCCGCGGAGGAGGGGAGCTTCGCGGCCGGCAGTTCGTGGCGGTCTCCGATGATTTGGGCGAGACGTGGAAAACGGAGCTGTCGGTATTGGGCCCCGAGGCCCCTGACTCCGCTCGGCTGGCCGCGCCGTTTGCTGTGGAGAATCCCAGCCGGCCGGGGGAAATCCTGGTGCTGACGACCGAACGGGCCGTGCCCGGCAACACGCCGGGTCGTATCTGGCTGTGGCGAGGCGATGCACAGCGGCTCGACTGGCGGCGCGAGCGCGTCCTGCTGGAGTTTCCCCGCATCCCGGACGACCCCCACACCGACTTCGGCTATCCTTGGCTTGTTCCGCTTGAAGACCGCCGTTGGCTGATGTTCTACTATCACGGCCGCAGCCGGGGCCACTGTCCGCTGTGGGTTACGGAAGTAAAGCTTTAGCTGGGGCAGCATCGACTAAGAACTTGTAAGAGTATTACTTCCCGGGGCTTCGCTTCGCCGTGAGCCCCGGCCACCCGGGGCTGCGCATCGAATTCGGCAAACAATTCCTTTACAAGTGCTAATTCGCGCTCAAAGGTTCTGTGATTCCGAAAACTGACAGGAGGTAATTGCGATGAAAGCTCTCCGTTTCGTTCTAGCGGGGCTACCGGTTCTTTTGGCGGAGCTTGTCGGCGTCCGAGCCGGCGAGCCGATCGAAATCGGATCGCGGCTCGAGCTGTTGGTCGACGAATATTCGATCGCATCGCTTTCTGGCGGCGCGGAGCAGAGGCTGCATCACCCGGTAGCGCGCGAAGTCGCGCTGGTTGTGAACGAGCCGTGGGAGGGCAATCGGCCCGCCTACGTCACCGTGTTTCAGGACGGGGATCGCTACCGGATGTATTACCGGGCATCGAATTTCATCCTCCGCGATGGAAGGTGGGCTTCCGAGTGGCAGCGGACCTGTTATGCTGAGAGCCAAGACGGCATCCACTGGACCAAGCCGAAGCTGGGGCTGTTTGAAGTCGGCGGTACGCGCGACAACAACGTGATTCTCACTCCGGAGGTCGCTGGTACTGCCACGCACAACTTCTGTCCCTTCCGCGATCCCCGCCCGGACATCCCTGAAGCGGAGTGTTACAAGGCGCTCGGCGGAACCGGACGGGGGCGAGGAGTGTGGGCCTTCGTCTCCGCGGACGGCATTCGCTGGAAGAAGCTCCAGGAGAAGCAGGTCATCACCACCGGAGCGTTCGATTCGCAAAACCTCGCGTTCTGGGACGCCGAGCGAAACGAGTACCGCGCTTACATCCGCGACTTCCGTCCCGCTCCGGGGCTGGCTCGCGGCCGCGACATCCGCACCTGCACCTCGCCCGACTTCATTCATTGGACCGAACCGGAGTTCATCGAGTACGTTCCCCATCGTGTCAGCCAGCTCTATACGAATCAGATCCAGCCGTACTATCGGGCGCCGCACATTTTGCTGGGCTTTCCCACCCGCTATGTCGAACGTCCGTGGCAGGCGGCCACGGACTTTCTTCCCTTGCCGGATGAGCGGCGCCGACTGTTCGAGACTCAGACGCCGCGGCTGGGGACCGCCGTCACGGACGGCATGTTCATGTCCAGCCGGGACCGGCGCACCTTCGCCATCTGGCCGGAATCGTTTCATCGTCCCGGGCCGGGGACCGGCTGGTTCTACGGGCACGGATACCAGGCCTGGGGGCTGGTGGAGGCGAAATCCGCGATCGAAGGAGCGCCCAACGAGCTGTCGATGTACTTCACCGAGTCGCGTCCGGGTCTAGCGCGGGTGCTGCGGCGCTACACGCTGCGCATGGACGGTTTCGTTTCGGTTTGGGCGCCGCTGGCCGGCGGCGAGCTGCTCACCCGCCCGCTCGTCTTCCAAGGTCGACAGATGGCAATCAATTACGCCACGTCGGCGGCCGGTTCCGTGCGCGTGGAGATTCAACAGGCGGACGGCACACCGATCCCGGGATTCACGCTCGCCGACGCCGAGGAGCTGTTCGGAGACTCGCTGGCCCAGCCGGTACTCTGGAAACAAGGACACGACGTCAGCCAACTCGCCGGACGACCCGTGCGGTTGCGGTTCGTTCTGAGCGATGCGGATGTGTATTCGTTCCAGTTTCATCTATAGACGAATGCAGTCGGAGAGCCACGATGAGGAACCGATTTCTTCGCAGCGCCGCGATCTGGGCGGCCTTTGCTTGCGTGAATCTCGCGTGGGTTAGCCGCCCGGCGACGGCGGCTCCGCCGGAGGTACGGTTGGCCGAGGATGGCCGGGCGCTGTGGCCGGTGGTGGTCGGGCCGGCGGCCACCGAGCGCACTCGGACGGCAGCCGCCGAGCTGGCCGATTACTTGGGACGGATCAGCGGCGCGGAATTCGCCGTGGAAGAAGGCGACGGCTGGCGAGGGCTGGCGGTGGGCACGTTTGCCGACTTCCCCGGGCTGGGGCTCGCCGATCGGTTTAACCCGGCGGAATTATCGCGGCGAGAGGAGTATCTGTTGCGCTCCCACGCGCATGGGCTTTACGTCATCGGCGCCACGGAGACAGGCGTCGAGCACGCGGTGTGGGATTTCCTCCACCGGCTGGGCTACCGCCTGTTCTTCCCCACCGAGACATGGGAGATCGTGCCGCGGTTGGAGACGGTCTCTGTCGCGCTCGACGTGGCCGAGCGGCCCGATTTCTACAATCGCTCCGGCCCCCGCGGCGCCAGCCGCACCGTCAACCGCGAGGCGTGGCAAAAGTGGCACCGTCGCAACCGGATGACTCCGGCGTTCACCCTGCGCACCGGTCACGCCTACGGCGGTATCATCCGGCGCAACCGGGCTGCTTTCAACACCCATCCTGAATACTACGCGCTGGTCGGAGGGCGGCGCGAGCACCTCGGCGGCAACACCAAGTTTTGCATCGCCAATCCGGGCTTGCGCGAGCTGGTGGTGGCCGACGCGGTCCGCACAATCAAGGAACATTCGCACCAGGAAAGCATCAGCCTCGACCCCTCCGACGGTGACAACTGGTGCCAGTGCGACGCCTGCGCGGAGATGGGCAGCGTCAGCGATCGGGTCGTCATCCTGGCCAACGAGGCGGCCGAGGCCATCAACCGCTTGGGCCTGGGCGAAAAGTACGTGGGGATCTACGCCTACAACGTCCATTCGCCGCCGCCGCACGTCGACGTCCATCCCAACGTCGTCGTCAGCATCGCCACCTCCTTCATCCGCGGCGGCTACACCCTCGAGGAGCTGATCGAGGGCTGGTCGGCGCGGACGCGGATGATCGGCATTCGCGAATACCACGACGTACACACCTGGAGCCGCGACCTGCCCCGCCGCGCCCGCGGCGGCAACGTCGGCTACCTGGTCGAAAGGATCCCCTATTTCTACGAGCAGGGCGCCCGGTTCATGAACTCGGAGAACGCCGACAGTTGGGGGGCCAACGGGCTGGGCTACTGGCTTTCTCCGATCCTGCTCTGGGACATCAGCGCGGCGGAAAGGCTGGACGAGTACATCGAGGATTTCCTGGAAAAGAGCTTTGCGGAGGCGAAGGAGCCGATGCGGGATTTCTACCACCTGCTCAATCGCGATCGGACGCCCCGCTCGAACGAAGACCTGCTGGCGCGGATGTACCGCCGCCTGGCCGAGGCCCGCGCGCTGACCGACGATCCGGCGGTGCTCGCCCGGCTCGACGACCTGGCCCTTTACACCCGCTACGTGGAACTCTACTTCGCCTACGCCGACGCGGCCGGCCCGGCACGGCAGGCGGCGATGGAAGCGGTGATCCGCTTTGCCTACCGCATGCGCAATACGCTGATGGTCACCGCGCAGAGCACCTACACCAACGTGCCCTACCGGGACCGCAGCGTGTCCGTGCCCGAGGAGTTCGGCTGGGCCGTGCCCGAGGATCGCAACGCCTGGAAGAGCAGCGAACCGTTCGGCCGGCAAGAAATCGTCGCCCTGCTCGACGCCGGGATTGCGTCGCACCGGGTGACGGTTCTCGATTTCGAGCCGGTCGAGTACAGCGCGCAACTGGTTCCGGCCGCGGTCGCGCTGAAGCTGCCGGAGGTGGCCACGGGCAGCTTCGGCAGCTTCCGCGGGCGGCACGCCGCCTATACCTGGCTGGAGCCCGAGAAGCGGGAGCTGGCTCTTCGGGTAACGGGGGGCCTGATTGTCCATTACCGCAACCGGGGCAACGTCCGTCTTTCCCTCTTCTCGCTGGATGAAGTCGCAGGGGAGCCGGTGGCCTTCGACGACAGCGTGCCACCGAACGGCAAACAGTACGAGGTCGTTTTGAAATCGCCCCATAGCGGCCTGCACCGGCTGGAGTGGAGCGACGGCGGGGACCGCACCAGCGTCGTCTGGCCGGAAGATCAGCCGCTGACGATGAAGTCCAGCCTGGATGAGCCGGCCGATTTCAGCGGCACCTGGACCCTCTACTTCTACGTGCCCCGAGGGACCAAGACGATCGGCGGGTTCAGCACCGGCACCAGCGGCAGCCTGTGCGACGGCGACGGGAAGGCGGTCTTCCACTTCAAGGACATGGACCAGCCCGGCTACTTCAGCGTTCCCGTGCCCGAAGGACAGGAGGGGCGGCTTTGGCGATTTGACAACTGCGCCGGGCAGCGCATGCTGATGACCGTGCCGCCGTACCTGGCTCGCAATGAAAAGGAGCTGCTCCTGCCCCGCGAGGTGGTCGAGGCGGATCGGGAATAACGGTTTGACGGTGCTTTCAAGAACAGGAAGGCGGGACGTCGACGGGTTCGGGACAACAGCTCGGAGCGCCTGATCGCTCCACCCAAACACACGCGCATACCCCCAGGGTTTCGGTTCACTGAAAAAGGAAAGGAGCAAGTCTCATGAGTTCCATTCCCCTCATTTTCGGTGTGGTGCTGGCGACGGCCTCGCCCTCGCTCCAAGCCGGCGCGGCGACCAGCAACATCACGCCCGATCTAGGCATGCTCGTGGTGGGCGGCTTTGCGCCCTATCCGGCCCGGCACGTGCACGACGAGCTGCACGCCCGATGCCTCGTGCTGGACGACGGCAAGACCAGGATCGCGCTGGTGGTTTGCGACCTGCTCGGACTGCACCGCGGGTGGCCCCGATAGCAGAGCTATCGGGGCCACCCTGCCGGGTTTCGATCACCTGCTGGCCTGCAAGGAAGAAGTGGCTGAACTGATCGAGCTGGCCGT
>CAYXPN010000324.1:0-6568 GCA_964467075.1 uncultured Planctomycetaceae bacterium | reverse complement strand
ATGCGGAGGTGCTGGAGCCGGAGGAGTTGCGAGGGGAGATTCTCGGAGAAGTGGAGACCATATTCGCTGCCTACGCAGACAAACACCAAGCCGAGCGATAACATGAACGCCGACACTCAGTTTGACGCTGTATTCCGCGACTTGACCGGTCACGATCCGTTTCCCTGGCAGCGGGAGCTGTATGAACGGCTGAAACAAGGGGATGTGCCGCGAGTGTGCGACATTCCCACTGGCCTGGGCAAGACCGCTGTAGTGGCCGTCTGGCTGATCGCACTGGCTAATCACCCCGGCAAGCTGCCGCGTCGGCTGGTCTACGTCGTCAACCGCCGAACGGTGGTCGATCAGACCACGGACGAAGTGGAGAGGCTGCGGGCGAACCTCAAAGGCGCCGCGCTCTCGGAGCCCCTGGGGCGGTTGTGTAGTATCCCGCCGCAAAGTGATGAGCTACCGCTGGCAATCAGCACACTGCGCGGCCAGTTCGCCGACAATCGGGAGTGGTCGGCTGATCCGGCCCGCCCGGCCGTCATCTGCGGCACCGTGGACATGATCGGCAGCCGGCTCCTGTTCAGCGGCTACCGCGTCGGGTTCAGGAGCCGCCCGCTGCACGCAGGTTTCCTCGGGCAGGATGTCTTGCTCGTGCATGATGAGGCGCATCTCGAACCGGCCTTCCAGAAGCTCATTGAAGCCATCGAGCGAGAACAAGTTGAGGGCGAACCAACGGGCGAACTCCCCTGGCCGAAGTTGCGTGTGATGGCTTTGTCCGCGACGGTCAGAGGAGAAAACGGAACCGCGCAAGCGGAAGAATGCGAGCCATTTGAACTGACGGGCGACGAAAAACGGCCACTGGACGTGATCCCCGATCCGCCAACTGAGCCGATCCACCATGTCTGGCGGCGGTTGAAGGCGAGGAAGTCACTTCGGCTGCATCAAGCCCCTGCCGACAAGGTGGCAGACCAGATTGCGAAGTTGGCGCTGCAGCACAAGGACTCCAACGTTGCGGTACTGATCTATGTCCGGACCATTGAGGATGTGCTGAAGGTTTGTGACAAGCTCACGCACAAAAAGAATGGGGTGCCGCACGATCACGTGCAACAACTGACCGGCACAATGCGCGGTTGCGAGCGCGATCAACTGGTCGAGTCGAACGCCGTATTCGCGCGTTTCATGCCGCCCTCCGACCGCGCTGAAAGCCTCACACCTGCCGAAGGTACCGTTTACCTGGTTTGCACCAGTGCCGGCGAGGTCGGCGTCAATCTTTCGGCCGATCACATGGTATGCGACCTATCTACGTTTGAGAGCATGGTGCAGCGTTTCGGCCGTGTGAACCGCTTTGGCGATATTGACGCGCGGATCGACGTGGTGTATCCAGAAAAGTTTGACAAGAAGGATCAACTCTCCTCCGCCCGCGAGAACACCCTGAAGCTGCTTGACCAACTTTCGCCGTTGCCGCCAGCAATTGATGAACCCGGCATTCGTCAACATGACGGCAGCCCCAAGGCATTGGCCGAATTGAAAGGGCGCTGTGACCTCCCGTGCCGGATTGCCGATGCCTTCTCGCCCATGCCGACGATACTGCCCGCCACCGAGATTCTTTTCGACGCCTGGGCGCTGACAACCATTCGCCGGCCGATGCCCGGCCGGCCGGCGGTGGCGTCGTATCTGCACGGTGTCGCCGAGTGGGAACCGCCGGAAACTCACGTGGCGTGGCGCGAAGAGATCGGGGTCATCACGGGTGAGCTTCTCGGCCGCTATCCACCCGAAGATCTCCTTGACGACTATCCCCTCAAACCTCATGAACTGCTGCGCGATCGCAGCGACCGGGTGTTCAACACCCTTCAGAAGCTGGCTATTAGACACCCGGACAAACCGGTCTGGGTGGTGGACGAACAAGGACAAGTCGCCATCTGGTCGCTTGGCAAGCTGGCCGACCCCTCCGCTACCAAAGCCGCCGCGAGGAAACCACTGATCGCGCGCATTGAACGCCGCACAGTCGTGTTGCCGCCGGTTGTGGGCGGTCTTGCTCTCGGGGGTATGCTCGACGCAGCATGCGAGCAGGCCGACGATGTCGCCGACATCGAAGCCCCCGCATCGGAGCGGCGCATCCGCGTTCGGTCCGACGATGAACACTGCGACGAGAAGGTGGCCTCCATGCGCCTGCTACAGAGCATCGATTTCACTCAGGAAGGCGACGAGCAGCAGCCGACCTGGGACTGGTACAAGCACAAACCGCTTGAGGACACGCGCAGCGCGCAGAAACCCGTGAAGTTGGACATCCACACGCACGACGTGGGCCAACGGCTCAATCGCATTCTGGCGGGACTCTCGTTGCCCGAAGAGTTGGCACAGGCCATCCGCGTCGCGGCTAGGCTGCATGACGATGGCAAGCGGCGTTCGCAGTTCCAGCTCACCCTGGGCAACCGAGCGTATCCGGAATTGGTGCTGGCGAAGTCGGGGCGCCGTGGCGCCAAACTGCCGGAAACGTGTAGGCACGAATTCGCCTCGCTGGCTGATGCCATGAAAGATGCCGAGTTTCAAAGGCTCTCGGCCGAGATGCAGGACGTAGTGCTGCACCTGATCGCCGCGCACCACGGCCGGGCCCGGCCGCACTTTTCTCCCGATGAGGCTTATCCGGAAGGCACCCAGCGGGACGCAGAAACGATAGCCGCCGAAGTTCCCCGACGCTTTGCCCGCTTGCAGCGCAAGTACGGCCGCTGGGGACTGGCATACCTTGAATCCCTCTTGCGCGCGGCCGACTGGGCCGCCAGTGCCGAGCCATCTGAGTTCTTGAACGAAATGAGATAGGTGCCGCAATGACCGACAAACCCCAGCCAACCACCACCGTGAACGTCGATATCACCAACCCCGGCCAGTTCTTCGCGTGTTGCGGCCTCTTGGAACTGGCCCATCGGCTTTGCAACGGCGCACCGGCCGAAGCACGCTTCCTTCCTGGACGGTTCGACGTGGTAGCCCCCGGACTCGACGAAGCGCCTTTAGCTCTCATCATCGATAAGCTGCGCCAAACAACCATTGAACTCGAAACCAATCGTGGCGATCGCGCGACTCATCCCGTGCGCCTTCAGAAATTCGCCTTGACGCTCGATTGGTGGCTCGATCCGTCGGGAAACAACGCCCGGTTCAAGCTCTGGGCAGGTCAGCAGACATCCCTGAAAATCGTGCAGGTTCTTCGCGCTGCAATGGCTCAGATCGAAGGCGTCTCAACGCCCGACCTTTTCGATGCGGGTGTGCCCCTAACCGGCCGATTCGGCGTTGACCCACGCGCCGCCTGGAATGCTTTGGACGTAGGGTTTTCGCCGAACGAGCAGGAAATGGAGGTGGACACATTTCCTGCAGTGGAGTTGCTCGCCGCGGTGGGGCTGCAACGGTTTCGCCCCCACGAAGAGGATCATGGCATCTGCTATGCGACTTGGGGTAGTTACCTGGGAGCCCCAACCGCCCAGGCCGCAGCAGCGGGGGCCATTCCGGCCGGTCGGGTACGGCGGTATCGGTTTGAAATCGCTAAACGTGGCAGTTACAAGGGTTTCGATTACTCAACGCCAGTAGGAGGTTAGGTATGAGCGACGAACACATTATCGAACGTTTTGACGAGTGGCTCAGGGACGGTAGCTCCGTGGCCGCACTGGTGATGCACCAGTGGCTCGAACCTGTCGAAGGCAAGGACGCCATTATCTTCCCGCCGACTTACACGTTGAGCGACACGGACGTAGGCGGTCGCTTCAACAAAGGCGAGCGCGTCGCCGGGGTTTACAAGGGCACAAAGGGGCCATACGGCTACAACATCGACCAGTTGGAGGGCGGTGCGAGCATTTGCCAGATCGACAGTGTCGGTTCCCAGGCGAACCGCATGGAGCCCATCTTCATGCGCGATCCTTACAACCGCCTTGTCCCCCAGATCACGATTCAGGCCCGCACCCATAATGTCAACCTCTTGGAGGCCGGCCATCGCGCAGCCGACGCCATCGTCCGCTTCTCTGATCTAAGCCAGGAACTGGAGGAGGCGTTTCGCGTTTACGACCAGGGCGACGCCTCCAAGATGGCCAAGATCGCGCCCACCTCATTGGTCTTTGGCGCCTGGGATTCGCGGGCCACACAGGTGAAGCTGGCCCGCATCGTGCGATCAGTGATCCGCGCCTATAACGTTGCGCCTGTTCATCGTTCGGCACAATACATTCCGCCCCTCGACTACGTGGCTAACGGACTTCTCGAGCAACCGCAAAGCAAGACCCAGCAGGACGCCTTCTCTGACCAGGGGCTGAGCCACGCTCCGGCTCCCTGGACTCATGGCGGAGTGCAGGTGCTCGGCGAAATTCGACGGAATGCTACGCTGAATCTTGCCGCACTGCGAGCCCTGGGCTGCGGCTCGGCTGGCGAGGACGCGGTTCTCAAACTGCGTCGCTATGTGCTGGGGCTCGCGCTGGTTTGCCTCACTAGCCCCCCGGAAACAGCCCTGCGCCAAGGATGCGAGTTGGTACCTTGCGCGGATCGGCAGGCTGAATGGAGGATCGTCCGCCAAGACGGCACGCGCGAACCCCTTGAACTCAACCACCAGACGGCATTGGCCTATGCCATTCAGGCGGCAGAAGCCTTCGGCGTCGGCGCGTCTCGGAGGGCCACTTTCGATCCCGCTCGCGCCCAGGCAGTACTCGGACAATCGCAGCAAGAACGCAAAACAACCCGCCGCCGTGGCCGTTCAGCTTCGGAGGAATAGCCCATGACTCGCTATCTGTGCATATCGGTCATCTTCCTCGACCCGCTCTATCACGGCCGGACTGAAGACGGCCGGGGAGGCGAATGGCCACCTTCCCCTTTCCGACTTTTCCAGGCGCTGCTGGCCGGCTCGCGGGCTGGGTGTCGTAATGCCGAGTGGTCCGAAGAAAAGGCGGCCGCCTTCAGGTGGCTCGAACGGCTCCCCCCACCTGAGATTCTCGCTGCGAGGGAACGACAAGGCGCGAGCTACACCCTTTTTGTCCCCAATAACGATTCCGACAAGAAGTTCGCCCGCCAGGGGCGTCTTACTTCCAAACCCGCCTGGTCGCACTGGCTGCTCGACGAGTACCCTGTTCACTACCTCTGGCCTATTTCCGAAGGGCAGTGGAACGAGCCCCAAACCCAAGAAGCGGCCCAACTGATCTGCCGCCAGGCCACCTGCCTGCTGGCGCTGGGCTGGCGCATCGACCAAGTCGTCGCACATGGTCGCATCTTGTCCGAAGACGAAGCAGCCACGATCCGCGCCGCTGCGCCCACGCGTTGGCAGCCTTGCCACGGCGCCCAATGGCGCGTGCCAACCTCAGGCACGTTCGACGACCTCGAACGCGTTTACCATGAGTTTTGTACGACCATCCAGCTCGACGGAACGGTGCGTGTGCCAGGCCGGCCGCGGCAGTTCGTCAGGGTCGATTACCGGCGCGCCGGTTCGCTCCCGCCGCGCTACTGCGCTGCGTTTGCGTTGCGCTCTTTGGGTGATCTTCAGCGCTGGCGCGCATTCCGCGCGCAAGATGCCAACGTGGTCGCCGCAATGCTGCGTTCGCTCGTATGTAGCCAAAAAGACGACTTTTCTGTGGACTTCCCCGAGGAAGACAGCGAGGTGTACCTGGCTGGCCATGTCAACGGCGCCGACCAAACGCCTCCCCGGTTCAGCTACCTACCTTTGCCCACAATCGGCGTTCCCCATGCCGATGGCATGATTCGCCGGGTGTTGGTCGTCGAGCCTCTCGGCGGCAACGGTCGCCACGCAGCTTGGATTCGTCGTCGCCTCCACGGCCGCGAATTGCGCGATCCCGCTGGCCAGCCCGTAGCCGTGTTGGAAGAATTGTCGCCCGATACGGTCGTGAGACATTATTACCCGTCTCGCAGGCCAGCGCGTACCTGGAAGTCTGTCACGCCGATCATCTTGCCCGGCTACGACGACTTCGCCACGATCAGAGCCGCCAACCCGGCGCGCCTTACCAAGGCCGAACGCTTGGCCTTGAAGGCCCTCGAACAAGCCGGCATCCCTGCGGCGTACGTGGAGCACCTGACCCTGCGGAAAGCCCCTTTCTGGCCCGGCAGTCTGCACCCCCAGCAGTATCGCCGGCCCGACTACCTCCGCGACCAGTGCGCCCGGCCCGGCTGGCACATTTCCCTCGTGTTCCGAGAACCGGTGGCCGGACCACTGGCCATCGGCGCAGGCAGACATTGCGGCCTCGGTGTGCTCGCTGCCGAATCGTGAGCTGTCGGCCAAACGGGTCATGTACCGTCGTCGCTCTTTGACAATTCGACCCCTTGATTCCTCCACGACTTGGTAAGTCCGCTCGGAGGATACGGCCGGAGCATACGGCGAAGTCCGAGGCGTGCCGCACACGGTCGGCCATGATTCCGATGGCTAACCCGGCCGGCCGGTGCCGGAGAGCGGCTGCCTATGCGCCGTTCTCCGGCGCCGGCCGGTGTGAAGGGGGACGCAGCGTCCTTCGGACGAACGGAAGCGATTCCGGTCTTTCCTGCCTCGCCAATCAATATATTGACCGTCCCACCGCTGCGCTTCGGGCGAACGGATGCGCGTCCAGTTTCCTCC
>CAYXPN010000323.1:0-6645 GCA_964467075.1 uncultured Planctomycetaceae bacterium | reverse complement strand
GGCGACTATCCACGCGAAATGGCCCGAAAACGGGCAGCGGGCCGTGAACGGTTACCATCATACGAATCACATCATCAGTCATTCCCGCCAAGACCCCCGAAGCAGCGACGCCGTACTATCGAAACCGCCGCCCGCAAGGATGGTGGCTTTTTTGTTGGGCACCACTCGACTTGGTTCTTCGCCTCCTGAGAGGCATCGAGCACCAACGGCCTTCGAGCCAAAGGAGCCAGCCGTGAAACGACGCGAATTCCTGCGACGCGTAGGTGGGCTGGCGGCCGCGGGGGCCGTGGCGAGCTGCGCCGGCGCGGGCCCGAAACCGCGGGCCATGGCCGCGGAGAGAGCATCCGACCAGTCGCCGGCGGCGCCGGCATCCGGCCCGCTGCGAGTGCATCCCGACAATCCGCGATACTTCGCCGACGCCAGCGGCAGGGTTGTCTACCTGACCGGGTCGCACACCTGGTCGAACCTGGTCGACATGGGCTCGAGCGATCCGCCGCCGGAGTTCGATTTCGCGGCCTACCTCGACTTCCTCACTCGCCTCAATCACAACTTCATCCGCATGTGGACCTGGGAATCGACCCGCTGGCAACCCGGGCACTGGCGTCCGAACGTCACCCACACGGTCGCCCCCCACCCGTTTGCGCGCACCGGACCGGGCGAGGCGAAGGACGGCAAGCCGAAGTTCGATCTGACCCGCTACGATCGCGACTACTTCGATCGGCTGCGCACGCGCGTCGCCGCGGCCGGGGCGCGCGGCATTTACGTGTCGGTGATGCTCTTCGAGGGGTGGGGCATGCAGTTAGCCGACGAGGGATGGGAAACCCACCCGTTCCACCCGGCCAACAACGTCAACGGCATTGACGGCGACGTGAACGGCGACGACCGCGGCCTTGAAACCCACACGCTGGCCAATCGCCGGGTCCTTGCGCTGCAGGAGGCCTACGTGCGCCGGGTGATCGACACCGTGGGCCACCTGGACAACGTGCTGTACGAGATTTCCAACGAGAACCACCCGCCGTCCACGGCCTGGCAATACCACCTGATCGAGTACATCCACCGCTACGAACGCGAGAGGCCGAAGCAGCATCCGGTGGGCATGACGTTTCAGTACAAGGGCGGGAGCAACCAGACGCTCTTCGACAGCCCGGCCGAATGGGTTTCGCCCAATCCCGAGGGCGGATACCGCGACAACCCGCCCGCGGCCGACGGGCGCAAGGTGGTGCTCACCGATACCGACCACCTCTGGGGCATCGGCGGCAACCAGGCCTGGGTCTGGAAGAGCTTCCTCCGGGGGCTGAACCCCTTGTTCATGGACCCCTACGACGGCACGGTGATCGGCAACCGGTTCGACCCGCAGTGGGACCCGGTGCGCCGCGGCCTGGGCCACACGCGCCGCTTCGCCCAACGGATGAATCTGGCGACTATGGCGCCGAGCCGCGAACTGGCCTCGACCGGCTATTGCCTGGCGCACGCTTCCCCGGGCAAAGGCGAATACCTGGTCTATGCCCCCGAGGGCGGCCGACTCTCGGTCGATCTGTCGGCCACGCCGGGCAAGCTGGCCGCGCAGTGGTTTGATCCTACAAAAGGCACGTCCACCGATGCCGGCATGATCGACGGCGGCGCGGTCCAAACGTTTACCGTCCCCTTCACCGGCGACGCCGTGCTGTGGCTCAAGAACGGCTGACGCCGCGCGCTTGGGAGACGGCATGTCCAGCCAGCGCGCGGTCTCGTTCCGGTTTAGGCTCACCCGCTTGAACCCGCCGAAGGACCTGCCGGGCCGGCCGTCGGGCAATCACCAAGGCCCCCATGCCGTTTCGTAGAGGATCACGAACACGCCCGGCCATTTCCCACAGGACTGCACCCCCGCTTGCGGCTCGCTTCGGCAGCGTTTACACTTGCGGAAGTGGAAATGGGGCGAATCAACAAGTCACGCTTGCCGCGAAAGGAGTTGCCCAATGGGAGCCATTGGGGAGGCAATCGTAGCTTATGCGCAGCCGCTGATTGATGAGACCGACGGCTCGCTAGAGCAAATGAAACGCGCGATGGCACTCGCTCAGATGTGCTGGAACCTTGCGATCCTGCCGGAGGACAGGCGGGATGCAGTACTCGACGAGATGAAGCCCGAATCCGAAATGTCGGAGGCGGAGTTCGCCGAGTTGCGGCAGCATATCATCCTTCCCATGATTCAGCGCCATTACGAGATGTTCCCAGGACTGCACGGGCGTTCAAAGCAAGCGTCCGACATTGTCGGTGTCGGGCCTTCACCGACGGAGAAGTACCCCGGAACGCCTCGCAATGCTTTTTGTCCGTGCGGAAGTGGGCGCAAATACAAGCGGTGCTGCGGCGCGCGCAGATGATCGAGACTGTCCGGGAATTGACGCGGGATTTCACTCACAAAACGACCGCGTGCCACTGCTTGCCCAGCGGGCAAGCAGTGCTCAGAGCGGCGAGGCACTGCTTCTGGCGAAGCAGTGGCACACTGAATTCCCGGACACCCTCAGATAAGAACTTGTAAAGTTATTACTTCCCGGGGCTTCGCTTTGCTGTAAGCCCCGGCCACCCCGGCCTGGGCAGGGAATTGGGGAAACAATTCCTTTACGAGTTCGTAACAATTCAGCCGTCTGGAGACCTGGGCTGCACTGCGGGAAAAAAGGTGACAGGCACCATTTGCCGGAACGGCCCGCAGGGTGCTTCGCACAAATGGTGCCTGTCACCTTTTTCCCCTCCAGAGGCGGCCCAGCGCCGTCAGGCCGCCGTCCGCGAGCTGTTTGAGCAGCATCCGCAGTGGGGCAGCGCTGATGACAAGCGGTGGACAAGCTGGGTGGGCAACCTCTGGGTCGGCACCGAGGGGGTCATGTACACGTTCGGCCACGGCTGCTCCACCGTGGCCATGCTGCCCGAAGAGAAGTTCAAAGACGCCGGCCCTCCGCCCGAGGCCCTGCCGCGCCCGCTGCCGGGCAAGTTTCTGCGCGGCTGGGCCGACGGCATGGGGCAGGGACCGCGGCCGATGGGCTGCTTCAGCGAGTTCAGCGGCCCGTTTACCGAGTGGTATCTGCTGGCCAACGTGGCGTCGCTGTTTCCCGGCCAGACCCTGGAGTTCGACCCGGTGAGTTGCCGGATCATCAACCACGAGCAGGCCGACCTAGCCCTTCGCCCTCCCTACCGCGAGGGCTGGACGCTCTGAACGGCATTCCCGCAGACCGGCCCGGGTCACGGCCGGCCCGCGCCCACGCCAAATCGCATGGGCGCCGCGCCCCGCTGGTGGGCGCCCACGTCGGGCGCGCTGCCGGTGTAGCCCTGGCTGAAGTTGGGGATCGGCTGCCCTGCGCCCGCGCCGGGACTGGACGGAGCGAGCTGGAACCGGCCGGTGTTGGTCGCCGGGTCGAAGCCGGCGTCGGCGGCATAGACCGGCACGCCGCGCACACCGTGCGCCTCCTGGTCCTCGGGCACCCGGCCGTTGTAGAGGTCGTAGTCGAAATCGTTGTCCACGTTCTGCTCTGCTTCGCTCGCGCTGCGGTTCTCCGGGCTGCGCACGTGGAGGATGTTGTTGCGGGAGACGGTGTGCTTGACGATGCGATTGCCGCCCAGTCCGCCCGTGGGCAGCCACTCGTCCGCCCGGAACAAGGTATTGTGGAAGATGTACTGGTGGCCGGTCATCCAGTGCTCGCCGCCGGCGAAACCCATCTTCAGGAAGTATCCGCCGTGGTAGTCCGGCTTCCACTGGCTGCGCACACAGACGTTGCGCCAGACGTAGAGCGGCCCGATCGACGTGGCCGCGTTGCCGATCATCACCGCGGACTGCGTGATGTAGTTGTCCCACACGCGCACGTTGCGGTTGCCGCCTTCCACCTCCAGGCCGTCGTCCCAGCAGTGGCTCACCAGGTTACCGTAGATGTCGGAGTCGTGGCCGGGCGAGCCGCGAAAACTGCCGTTGCTGCCGCCGCCGATCACGTCGTTGTACATGTGCTCCAGGTCGGAGTAGCACTCGTTGTAGCGGATCACGTGGTTGCCCGCGGTGTTGAACAGCGAGATGCACTGCGGTCCCCTGGTGTGCGTGGGGTGGGTCGGCTCGTGCCACGTGCTGCCGTCGTAGGTGGGATGATGGAGCTTGCAGCGCTGGATGATGAGGCGTTTCAGGGTGTCGCTGTTGGAGAAGATGGCCGAGTCCATGTTGAACCCAAATCCCCTTTCGGGATTCAGGCGGCCCCAGTCGGTTACGTCGCAGTCCTCGATGACGATGTCGTGGCCGCCCAGGATGCGGATCGCGCCGATCGCCGATCGGCGGGTGTTGTCGGCCGCGCCCGCGCCTTTGAGGGTGAGTCCGCGCACGATCACGTAGGAGGCGTCGATCGTCAGACACGAGTCGTGCTGGTGGCGCACATCGATGGTCGCCCCGCGGCCGTCATAGAGCCGCCAGGCCCGCGGCGTGCCCGACTCGGTAATGGCCAGCGGCGTGTGGCGGTCGGAGATGCGCACCGTTTCGCCCACCGGGAAATCCTCGCTCCAGGTGGTGGCGCTCAGGGTGGTGCTCCGCGGCGTGCCGGCCAGGGTCAGCTCGATCTCGTAGGTGGTGGCCGGCTCGAGGTGGACGATGCTGCCCCGGTAGTCGGCCAGGTCTTCATCAGTGCCGGGAATGGGATTGTAGCGCATCGGCAGCCCCGCGCTCCAGGCGTCGGTGCCTTGCGGCCGATAGCGAACCAGGACTTCTCGCTCCGCAGTCCCGCCCTCGGGCGACCAGTAGAGCCCCAGGCAGTGAAACGTGGGGATGGCAAGCGCGGCTTCGCTCCCGTCCGGGGCTTCGGCCCGTGCAGAGTAGATCCAAGCGCCCTGGGCGCAGAGCAACAGCGCAGTGGCGGCGATCAGCAATCGGCCGCTGGTAGAGCCTGGTTTCATAGCTCGCTTCCTTGTGCTCCATGGGAATCGCTGCTCGGTAAACGTCGTGTTGCTGCCTATTGTCCGCAAAACCCCAGCGGATTTCCACCAGGTGATGGGGCCCAAGCGTCCTTGGAATACGTCATGCCAGGTTCCGAGCGTCTGCGGTGCCTGGGCGGTCTTCTCGGCGCTTGGGCTCTTGTCCGCTTTCAGTCGCCCGTTGCCGCCTTACCGGGCTCGCGCAGCATGGGGTCATTTCCCGCCTTACCGGGCTCGCGCAGAATGGGATCGTTCTCGGCGTAGGATTCCCACCGTCCCATGGTATCAAAGATCTTCATCCCGCTCCTGAACTCTTCCATGCTGAGCGTCCCCTGGTGGAGCAGGTCGAGGTATGGCCTTGGGTCGGGCTGATGGTAGAGCGCGGCATAGTGCCGGTAGAACTCCTCCCGGGGCAGCCGCGTGGGAACGACCGCGTGGAGTGCATCGAAACACGTGTAGTCGTGGGTTAACAACTGGTGGTATTTCTCGCGGTACAGCTCGGTGCCGGGTAGGGGGGTGAGGACCGTGAACTGCATGACGGCGATCCCCATGCGCGTGACGTAGTCCCTCAGAATCTTGAAATCCTCCGCGCTCCAGTCCGGATCGACAAGAAACGCACCCCAGATGGTCACGCCGTTAGCCTGCAGGATTCGGATGGCCTCGTCATTGACCCTGGAGCTGGTCTTCTTGTTGACGTGCTCGAGCATCCGGTCCGACGCCGCTTCCAGCCCCAGCAGCACCATGTGCAGGCCGACGTCGACCCATTGTTCCACCAGCTCAGGATGGCGGACAATCGAATCGGTGCGGCACTCCATCCCATAGCGGCGCTGGAGGCCCTCGGCCCTGATCCGATCGGCAATGACGGCTTCGCGCCGGTGATCCATCAGGAAATTGTCATCCACAAAGGTGACGCTCTTGCCGGGAACGGCGCGGAGTTCCTCGACCACGCGCTCGGCAGACATCTGGCGGACCCGGCCTCCGTAGAACTGCCAAACACTGCAGAAGTTGCACCGGTAGGGACATCCGCGGCTGGTCACCACCGCGGAATTGGGGTGGTCGAACAGCCAGAAGTACGCCGGCCGATACTCTGAGACAAGCTCCCGCCTCGGCAAGGGAAGGGCGTCCATATCCAACCGCGGGATGGTGCGGCCGTTGTCAACGAATCGCCCGTCGCGGTCCCGCCAGATCAGGTTCGGCACATCCCTCAGCGTGCGCCCGGCCGAGACCGCCTCGATCAACTGCGGGAAGACACACTCTCCCTCGCCGAGACAGATCGCGTCTACGTAGGGCAGATAGAAGTCAGCCGGGATCAGCGTGGCGTGATAGCCGCCCACCGCGGTGAAGATGTCCTCGGCAAAGGCCTTGACGGCCTCCAGAACTCTCTGGGCGGCGTAGACTTCCGTGGTCAAGGCCGTCACCGCCACCAGGTCCGGGGCAAATCGGGCCAGCATCCCCTCCAGGTCGTTCTCCAGACGCATATCGAGAACGGCCACCTCGTGGTCCGGAACCGTCGCGCCGAGCAGCTCCAGCGCCAACGGCTCCGTCATGGCCACCAGACGAAACCCGATGGCTCCAGACTGACACTCCGGATGAACGAGCAGAATACGCATGGATTGTTGCTCTTCTAGGGGATTTCCCCAATGGACTCATCGTAACGCGGCCTGCGGCCGCAACCAAAAGCGAAAGGCCAAAGCCGAAAGCGGCTCGTTTAACGGCGAGCCGTAGGCGACTGCG
>CAYXPN010000322.1:0-6674 GCA_964467075.1 uncultured Planctomycetaceae bacterium | reverse complement strand
CAAAGCACGCACCCTACGAGTTGGTTGGGCGTGCGTGCAAAGCACGCACCCTACGAGTTGGTTGGGCGTGCGTGCAAAGCACGCACCCTACGGCTACGGCCTTTCCAGGTGGCGCCTGCTCAATGTTATTCACCCCTGCGCCAATCGACCAGGTGCAGCTCTACGCTCTGGCGCCCGCGAAAGCGGTTGATCACCGGCCGGAAGGCCACATCGAACGGTTCCTCGAGCGCAGCCAACTCGTCGGACCATTCGCCGCCGCCAAAGGCCACCGCGCGCAGGGTGACCCCGTGCTGGACCACCTTCATGGACAGGTGGTGGCCGCCGGCGCCGATCGGCCTGGGTGGCTCGGCCAGGCGCACTCCGGTCGTACACAAGAGCGGCCGGGGGTTGCCCTCGCCGAACGGGGCCAGGCGCTCGACCTGGCGCACTACCTCGAAGCTGAACGCGCTCAGCGGCGCCTCGGCGTCGATGGTCAGTTGGGCCTCGCGCTCATCGGGCTGGATGCGGACGGCCGCCACCTCGCAAAACGCGCTGCGAAAGGCGTCTACCTGCTCCGGTGCGATCTTCAGCCCTGCCGCGGCCGCATGGCCGCCGTAGGACAGCAGATAGTCGCCGCAGGCCTCCAGGCCCGCGCAGAGGTCGAAGCCCGGAACACTGCGCGCCGACCCGATACCCGGCTTCACTCCCGCCGAGTCCCAGGCCACCAGCACCACCGGACGATGAAACCTCTCGGCCAGCCGGCCCGACACAATGCCGATCACGCCCGGATGCCAGCCCCGCTCGTCGAGCACCAGGGCCGGATCGTGGGCCGGATCGAAGCGCGTGCGCGCCTGCTTGCCCGCGGCCAGCAAGATGCTGCGTTCGAGCGTCTTGCGCGCCTCGTTGAGCCGGTCGATGTATTGGGCCAGCTCCTCGGCCCGGTCCTCGCGATCGGTCACGAGCAGCTCCACGCCCAACTGGGGCTGTCCGAGCCGGCCGGCCGCATTCAGCCGCGGGGCCAGGGCAAAGGCCAGATCCTCGGCATCCAGGCGCTCTTTTTCGCTCAAGCCCGCCACGCGCACCAGCGCGGCCAAACCCGGCGTGGGACGCGCGCTGAGGCTCACCAGCCCGTGGTGGACCAGCACCCGGTTCTCGTCGACCAGCGGCACCACGTCGGCCACGGTGCCCAACGCGGCCAGTCCCACGGCCTGCAAGAGGAACTCGCGCATGCGCGGCGAGACCTTCTTTGCGCCGCTGGCCCGCCGGCAGAGGGCCCACGCCAGCTTCAGCGCCACGCCCGATCCGCTCAGCTCGCCAAACGGATAGCGGCTGCCCGGCAATCGGGGGTGCACCACGCCCGCGGCCTCTGGCAGCCCCGGCCCGGGTTGATGGTGGTCGGTAACGAGCAGCTCCAGCCCCATTCGCCGACAGGCCTCGGCCGCGGCCAGGGCTGTCACCCCGCAATCCACGGTGACCACCGTCTGGACCCCGGCACGGGCCAGGGTCTCGAGCGCCTCGGTGTGCAGCCCGTAGCCCTCGTCGATCCGATGGGGCACGTAATAGTCGGCCTCGGCGCCCAGCAGGCGCAGACACAACCAGAGCAGGGCGGTGCCGGTCATGCCGTCCACGTCATAGTCGCCGTAGACCACGATCCGGCGGCCAGCGGCGACGGCCTCGTGGATGCGCTGGGCGGCCTGTCCACAGCCGGGCAGCAGCTCGGGGTCGTGCAGGGCCGAGAGCTTCGGGTCCAGAAAGGTGAGTGCGGCTTGGGGATCGGTGGTGCCGCGCGCGATGAGCAACTGCGCCAAGACGGCCGGGACCCCGGCCGCGCGCTGGAGCGCGGCGATGCGGTCCGGATCGTGAGGCAGGATGCGCCAGCGCTTGGGCATCAGTCGAGCGCAGCCCGAGACGATTCGGGCCGCGGTGAAAGAGGGCTATTTCTTCTTTTCCACGTGTTCGGTGTGCTTGCGCAGCCGCGGACAGTACTTGCGGAGCTTGAGCTTCTCGCCGCCCGGCTTGCGCCGCAGCGCATAGTTGTAGTCGCCGGTCTCACTGCAAACCAGGAACACGGTCTCGGCTTTTTTCTTGCTCTTGGCCACTTGGCTTGACTCCACAGCGTAAACAGGGATCGGCTGATAACGTTGAGTTAATCGAGGGTGTCCGACAGTTCGGTGTGCCACTGCTTCGCCAGCAGCAGTGTCTCGCCGCTCATAGCACTGCTTGCCCGGCGGGCAAGCAGTGGCACACGGTCGATTCCCAAACACGTGGGCCCCCGGCGAGCCCGGCCGCACGCGAGGCTGCGCAAGCCACCATTCTACACGATCTGCGTCCGCGGGGAACCGGCGACTGGGAGGATCGCAGGGGCCGGGGGGCAGGACGCGGACTCGCGGGGCGGACCAGCCGAAGGAGACAGGTCCCTGTTGTCCGTCGGTTGTTTTCAGGGCGAGCAGCGTCTGGCGGCCGAACAATAAACCAGCCCCCCCTGGCTGTCCCCTCCCTTCCCCTTGGGCCTTCGGCTTCTCGCCTTCCAGCAGTCTCCGCCTCTCCGCCCCCCAAAACCCGTGATCCCGTGATCCTGTCCGTCAGAGCCAAATGGGGAATCCGGCGGGCCCGTGGCCGGAGCCAAATGGGGAAATACGTTGCCCGTGTCACTGGGGCGAATAGGGGAATAACCGCGGGCTGCGAGGCCGAAATCACTCGAGGAGTCGACCTCAGGGCGGCTCGCTGCAAGCGACCGAGGGGACCGTCTCGGCCACGCCGGCAACCACCGGGCAAAGACGGAGGGGGGATGTCGCCCCCAAGGCGTGGAGGCGCGGGACCGCGTGCGGACCCGGTTGCCCACCTAGCCGGTTGTTTCGCCGCCCAACGAGGTGTAGCATTGACAGTCAGAGGGCCGCGGCTGCTCGGGACGGCAAGCAAGAGACGTCGGCGGGCCACGATATGGCCCTGTGGGCCGCGGGTTCTCCCCCCGGCGGGCTATTGACAGCAATCAGGCCTCCTCTCGCCTTGACACCCGTGAGATCGGTCCCGTCCAAGCGGCACGATCGGGAAGAGGAAACGGAGCTAGAAGAGATAAGGCTCAACAACTAACCACGCGGAGCAAGAACGATGGCGGACAAGCCGGAACCAAAGGATGTGCACGCAGGCGGTGGATCGGGTGTGCAGGCGGCCGGTCCGGCCAAACCAGCTCCCAAGGCCGGCGCACCCAGTGCCGGCGCAAAGCCCACCGGCGCGGCAAGCACGCCCGCAAAGCCCACGACCAAAGAACGCGCAGCAGCCCCGGCAGGGGCAACAGGCGAAACCGCCCTGCACGCGGAGCTGGTCGAAGGTCGCGGGTTCGACGCGTGGCTGCACGGGGCCATCCTGATGGTCCCCAGTTGGCTGGTCAGCATGGTGGTCCACATGATCGTGCTGTTGGTGATGGCACTGATCGTGCTTCCTGCACCGGAGAAGGACGACCGCGGCCCGCTGACCGTGGCCAATCAGGAAGAGGAGAACCTCGATACGCTCGACGAGTTGGAAGACGAGCCGCTGGACCAGATTGACGTGACCGCGGATTTGACCACCCCTGAGCTGCCGGTCGACCAGTTGGAACCCGCGCCGGGGTTCGCCGACGACATGGAGGCGGCGCAAGTGGCCGTGGACCTGAGCGAATTCGGCCCGGACCACGCCCCCAGGAACGACCTGCTGGCCACGGTGGGCACGTACACCGGCGACGCCCTCTCGGGGCGCGGCAACCGCGCCGGCCTGGTGGCCCGATACGGCGGCACCCCGGCCAGCGAAAAGGCCGTGGCCGCGGCGCTCAAATGGCTGGCCATGCACCAGTGTCCGGACGGGGGCTGGAGTTTCGACTTGACGCGGGTTCCCACCTGCCGCGGCCAGTGTCGCAACTCGGGCAGGGAGGCCGAGGCACGGATCGCGGCCACGGGCCTGGCGCTGTTGCCGTTCTTGGGGGCGGGCCAGACACACAAGACGGGCAAGTACACCACCACGGTCAAGAACGGCCTCTACTTCCTGGTGTCCCATATGAAGGTCGCGCCCAAGGGCAACTTGATGACCGGCTCGTTGCACGAGAAGGGCGGACGCATGTATTCACACGGCCTCGCCTCGATCGCCTTGTGCGAGGCCTATGCGATGACCCGCGACCGCAGTCTCTACGACCGGGCCCAGGCGGCGCTGAACTTCATTGTCTACGCCCAAGACCCGGTGGGCGGCGGCTGGCGCTATGAGCCTCGCCAGGCGGGCGACACCTCGGTGGTGGGCTGGCAGTTGATGGCGCTCAAAAGCGGGCACATGGCCTATTTGCAGGTGCCGCCGGCCACGATCGCCAAGGCCTCTGTTTTTCTGGACAACGTGCAGGCCAACAGTGGGGCCAACTACGGCTATACCGGGCCGGGCAACGGTCAGGCCACCACGGCCATCGGGCTGCTCTCGCGCATGTACCTGGGCTGGAAGAAGGACAACCCGGCCCTGCAGCGCGGCGTGGCCTGGCTGAGCAACAAGGGCCCTTCGACCGGCAAGGCCAATATGTACTACAACTACTACGCCACCCAGGTGATGCGCCACTGGGAAGGGCCGGAGTGGAAAAAGTGGAACGAAGTGATGCGCGACTTCCTGGTCGGAAGCCAGGCCACCAAGGGCCACGAAGAGGGTAGCTGGTATTTCGGCGGCCAGTGGAGCGACCGCGGGGGGCGGCTGTACGACACGGCCATGGCCGCCATGACCCTGGAGGTCTACTATCGCCACCTGCCCATCTATCGCACCCAGAGCGTGGAAGAAGAGTTCCCCATCGAGTGAGCCGCTGATGCGCCCCGGCCCCGGCAGCTCCTGCGCAAATGCCTGTGACCGCAGCAGGACGGCCCCTGCGAGCCAAGTCGGCTGTGTGTGGCTCCTCTTGCCGTGGCTGGCACTGGTGCTGGCAACGGGCTGTGGTCGCGGGCAGTCGCTCTCCGCCCCCGGCGCGGGGCCATCGGACGCGGTTTCGGGCCAAGGCGCGGCCGATCGCCCAGAGAAGGTGCGCGGCCCGGCAGTGGCCGGGCTGTTCTATCCCAAGCACGCTCAAGACCTGGGCCAGGAACTCGACCGGCTGCTGGGAGAGGTCAAGACGGAACGAATTCCTCGGCTGCGCGCGCTGATTTGCCCGCACGCAGGCTACCGCTTTTCGGGGCCCACCGCGGCGGTCGGCTACGGGCAGCTTCGCCCGCGCAAGTTCAAGACGGTGATCGTCATGGCGCCGAGCCACTATGCGCGGTTCGAGGGCGCCTCGATCGCCGATGCCGCGGCCTACGAGACGCCGTTGGGGCTGGTAAGCGTCTCTCCCAAGGCCCGCGAGCTGGCCCGGCGCAAGCCGTTCGTGCTCGAGCCGATCTGCGCGGACATCCATCGCCCGGACTGGTGGCGCCAGGCACCCAAGGATCTGCCGCCGTTCGGCCGTGATACGCCCCATACGTGGGAACATTCGCTGGAGGTCCAACTGCCGTTCTTGCAGCGCACGCTGGGCCGGTTCGAGCTGGTGCCGATCGTCTTCGGCCGGCTGGACCCGGAGGAAGCGGCCGAGGCGCTGATGGGCATGATCGACGACAAGACCTTGCTGGTGGCCAGTACGGACCTGAGCCACTACCACCCCTACCAGCTCGCCCAGCGCCTGGACAACACGTGTGTGCAAGCTATTTGTTCAATGAACGTGGAGTGGGCGGCACAACAGGAAGCATGCGGGATTCTGCCGGTTCTGACGCTCATGGAAATCGCACGGCAAAAAGGCTGGAAGGCCCGGCTGCTCGACTGCCGCAACAGCGGGGATACCGCGGGCGCGAAGTCGGGTCGGGTGGTGGGCTATGCGGCGGTCGCCTTCTACGAGCCCGACCCTACCGAGGCCACCCAGCCCGCCGAGCCCCCTTCTGCGCCGCCGGCCATCGGTTCCGACGAGCGTGCCTGGCTGCTGCGCCTGGCCCGGGAGACGATCCAACGCGTGGTGCGCGGCATGAGCCCGCCCGAGCCCAGCGAGGACGAGGTCTCCGAGCCGCTCAGGGGGGCCCAAGGTTGCTTTGTGACACTTAAACGCGAGGGCCGGCTGCGCGGGTGCATCGGCAGCATCTTTCCGCAGGAGCCCTTGTATCACGCGGTGATCAGCCGGTCCACGGCCGCGGCGCTCTATGACCGGCGTTTTCCCCCCGTGCGCCCCGACGAGCTGGAACGGATCAAGATCGAGATCAGCGTGCTCAGCCTGCCGCAACGATTGGAGTGCGGCTCGCCCGAAGAGTTGCTTGAGAAGCTCCGCCCGGGTGTGGATGGCGTGGTGTTGCGCGTCGGTCCACGTCAGGCCACCTATTTGCCGCAGGTCTGGGAGCAGTTTTCGGACAAGGAGCAGTTTCTCAACCACCTGGCTGAGAAGGCCGGGCTCGCAGCCTCGGCTTGGCGAGACGAAAAGGCCCGCGTGCTGGTCTACCAGGTCGAGGCGTTTGAGGAAGAACAGACAGCCGAGCCGCACGCGGCCGAGGGGAGCACCTCGCCGTGACGTGCGTGTGGCCAGCCGGGAGCGCCAGCTCCCGGTTCGGCCGCAATTGCCATCAGCGCCCATGGCCGCTGCCGTATAAACCGCTCACCTGACGTCTGCGGCTCGCCGGATGTCTCGGCAGTGCCAGCGCGTAGGGTGGGTCAAGCCGTAGGCGCAGACCCACCATTTTGCCTTGCCGGTG
>CAYXPN010000321.1:3377-6702 GCA_964467075.1 uncultured Planctomycetaceae bacterium | reverse complement strand
CGACTGTGTTTAACCCGCTCTGCACTGCTGGACAAGCCAGCAGTGGCACCCGGCGAACCACGCCACGGGCAGGAGCCTTGGCCGAACACTCCCGAAAGATGTTTACAGCAGTGGCACCCGGCGCCCTACGGCTGCCGAGCATGGCGATCATTATCAGACAGACCCTACTCAGGCGGGGCCAACACCCCGGGCGGCGCAGGCAGCGCGCCCCGCTCGTCCGGCGTGCCGGGCACAGAGGCTCCCGGCACGAGCGGCGCGCCGGGCACTGACTGGGAAGGTGCGATCGGCCGCTCTTCGATCAGGTATTGCAGCAGGGCAAAGAGCGTATCGAAACGCCGGCGCAGTGCCGCGTCCGGCACGGTCATCCAATTGTCGCCCATGTTCGTGTCGTTAAACGCCGAGCCGAAGCCCACGGCCATCACCAGCCCTTTGCCATGGCGATGGACCACGGCCACGGGCTTGATTCCCAACTGCGCCACCGGCTCTCCGCCCTGAATCGACCAGGCTTGCTCCACCCGAAAGCCCGGCCAGTCGCTCGCCGGCCCCAGCCGGCCGGTCGGCAGGCCAGCCCACGGCTGGCTGGTCACGCTCAACGTCCCGGACCAGGGCTGGTCCCGCTCGAACGAAAGCCCGAACGGCCACAACAGGCTATTGGCCGTGGTGGCCTCGTTCTCGGGCGAGTCGATCACCAGCAGCCGACCGCCATCGGCCACGTAGCGGACCAACTGCGCGCGGAACTCCGGGTGCACGGAACGGCTGGGACCGAGCACCACGACGGCATCGCCCTGGAACACGTCCGCGCCGCTGCGGCGCGCCGTGACATAGCCCAGCCGGGCGATCCACTGTTCCAACAGCCCGTAGCCCTGCCCTTCTCCCTGCGTATATGCGCCCTTGGAAAGCGGCACGTCGGAAGTGGTACGATCCACCACCACCAGCGGCAAGGGGCGTTGGACCTCGGGCACGGGCATCTGGCGGCGGGCCCACCAGGTCGCGGACTGGCCGCCGAGCACCCCGCCGCATACAGCGGCCGCTCCCAGCACAAGCCAGGGGCCCGTGCCGCTTTCGGTCTCCGAGTCGGTTCGGCGCTTGGCCGCCAGCCAAATGCCGGCCCCAGCGGGCAGCAAGGCAAGGGCCAGGGCAAGCCACGCTGCGGTGCGACCGCCCGTGTGGTTGAGCCACTGGACCATGCCGCGAAACAGCTCGGCCTTGCCCGGCTGGAAGATGCAAAAGTTGGAGAAGATCGTCGAGTCTGCAAAAGCCATCACCCGTCCGCGCCCGTAATGGGTCGCCCAAAGCTGGATGAACGCGCCGTAGCGCATCTCCGGGCAGTGCTGGGGAAAGGGATGGAAGTTTTCGATGTGGTACTCCGGCGGCATGCTCCAGAGCCCGAGGCTGCGGATGGCAGCCCGACCCCGGCTCCATCCCGGATCGATCGAACACGAGACCGCCAGGTCCATCTCTTCGAAATGCTGCACCGCGGGATGGGGAACCCACGCGGGGCGATAGGCCTGGTCGTAGGGCGACTCGCCGAAGCCGAACAGCAGGTCGTGACGGAAAGTGAAGCCGAGGTGGCGGGCCACGTCGTTCATGTAGGTGCCCGAGCGCTCGTAGTTGGTATGGTCGCCCACAAACAGCAGCCCGCCGCCCCGGCGCACAAAGCGCAGGACCGCGTCGACCTCTCGGCGGGAATATCGGGCCGTGGGTGTCTTGATGACCAGCACGTCGCACTCGGCCAGGCGCCGGTCGTCGATGCGCTCCGACTCCAGCAGGCGCGACATCTCGTAGTGCTGGCCCAGGTAGTCGTAGACGGCCTTGTAGTTGTAGCTGGCCATCTCGCCGTAGGCTTCGGTGTCGTAAGGATGGTCCGAGGGCTCCCACTCTGAGTGGCGCTCGACAAACATCACCCGGCCCGACTTGCGCTGGCCCACCGGCTCGGACCAGAGACCAACCGCGGCCAACACGCCGGCCAGCCAGACCAGCGCGCCCGGGCCCCACAGGCCCAGGCGTGCTTCGAGCCCGGCGAGCCGGCCTGGGCCGGGATTGCCCTTGCCGACCGATTGCCCGACCGGTACAAGCTCCTCGGCGTGGGCGGGTTCGTGCGCGGCAGCAGGCGGTGATTCGTCTTCCCGCCGACCTGCTCGGGCGAGCCCTCCCACGCGCAGAAAAGCCACGGCCAGCCCCGCGGGCACACCCAGCAAGGCCGTCAGCACCCACGGCGAGAGGAAATGGTTCATTACGTTCAGTGGCAGGGTCGTGTCTGCGCGCACCGCGCGGTGCAGGTAAACGGCCACGAGCAGTGCGGCGCGCACCGGCAGCCATGCCGCCACCACAAGCCCCAACACGCCCGCCGCCCTGGCCCATTGGCGCAAGCGGCCCTGCGATCGGCCGTCGGCCGATCGACGGCTGTGCGCGCTTGTGCGTGCGCGCATTGCCAGGGCCAGGACGACCAGCCCGCCTGCGAAGAAGGCCACGGTGGCCGGATCGGCCAGCAGCTCCCAGGTGGCTGCCAGGCGGTGGGTCTGGCGCATGGTGTGCATCACCACGCACGGGCCGTCGACCGCTGTCTCAACACCGGTCAGGTGCGCCAGCGCGGCCAGCAGCCTGGTCAGCGGCAACGGCAGATCGTGGTCGCGCGCGGTCAAGGCGAAGTACGACCAGAGCACCGCGGCCTGGACCACCAGCACGCAGCCGGCCGCCACCAACGCGCGCGCAAGCCCTGTCAAAGCGGCGCCCAGGCCGCCCTTGCCCGTTGGATCACCGCCGCGCAGACCGTCGGCGTGCGCTCGGCCCTCGCTCGTGTCTTCCTGCACCAGCAGGGGCAGCCACCCCAGCAGCAGGCCCGCCCACAACACCAATGGTGCGGCGCGCCACGGCCAGGGAACCCACCAGACCACCGGCACGAGCAGCACCCATGCCGCGGCACACTCGCTCCGGCCCGGCAGTCGCAGGGGCAGGTCCTTGAGCAACACCACGCCCAGCCCCAGGATGAGCACACACGCCGGCAGCCCCGCCGGATAGAAACATCCCAGGCCGAAGAGCCACCAGCCGGCCAACAGCGCGGTTGCCACCCAGGCCCGGTTCATGGGCGCAGCTCCTCGTCGGGCTCGGGCAAGGTGGCCACATCGGGCTCGGTCGGCGACACACCTTCGTCAGGCAAAGGAAGCGGCTCGGATGGCGCTTCGCCCGGCACCGGAAGCGGTTCGGCGGGCGACTCACCCGGCACCGGAAGCGGCTCAGACGGCGCTTCGCCCGGCACCGGGAGCGGCTCGGACGGGGCTTCGCCCGGCACCGGAAGCGGCTCGGATGGCGCTTCGCCCGGCACCGG
>CAYXPN010000321.1:0-3277 GCA_964467075.1 uncultured Planctomycetaceae bacterium | reverse complement strand
GGCGCTTCGCCCGGCACCGGGAGCGGCTCGGACGGCGGTTCGAAGAGCGGCGGCTCCTCGGGTAATTCCAGCTCGCTCCCCGGTCTTTCGCCCAAAGGACCGCTGGGCGACTCCACGCCCTCGCCCGCGCCGGCAGCGCCGGTTGAAGGTGACAAGTCCGGTGGCGGAATCCACTCCTCGTGCGGTGTGACCTGACCGATCAGCCACCGCCAAAAAGGCTCGTTTGCCGGAGCTTCCTCGTCGCCCAACTGGACGTTTTCGTTGACCGCCAGGTAGGTGTCGCCGATGAGCACCACGCGGCCGGGTCCGTCCTCGTCCGGCCCGGGCTGGCTGAGGATCACCGGCTGGCCGTTGCGTCCCGTGGCCAGCGCTTCCCAGCGGTGGCCGCTGGCCTCGACAGGCCACGCCGCGTAGACCTGCACGTAGTGGATTTGTTCGCCTTCCGCCAGGAAGGGCGCCAGCACGCTGCCCATGGGCTCGGGCTCGCGCACCGGCGGCTGGGGCGCAAGCGGCGAGGGCGGCACGCGCAAGCGGTATTCGGCCAGCAGGGCGTTGGTGGGCCCGGCTTGTTCGGCCCCGCACATCGAGATCAGGGTCCCGCCGGCCGCGAGCAGCTCGCGCACCGCCCGGCGCTCGTATCCGGAAAAACGCTCGGCCGGCGCGATCGAGACCAGCAGGCCGGCGCGCCCGAGGCGCTCGCCCCAGGGCCGGTCGAGCCCGAGCGGCTCGTCGTAGAGCATAAGCGGCAGGTAGCCGTTGCGCGCCAGGGTGCGCAGGAAGTTGCCCAGGCCGAACGAGTTCCAGCAATCGTCGCTGTAGGCATCCAGGTGCGAGGCGTCGACAAAGGCCACGTTGTTTGGTTCCGACATCCTGCCGTCCGGCAGCACGCGCCACGCCCAATAGGTGACCAGGCGGCCGGCCCCCAGACCCAGCGGCAGCACGACCGCCAGCACGGCCAGGCTGCGCGCGTCGGGTCGCCAGAACAGCAGCGCCACAAGCCCCAGCACGCTCACCGCCGCGGCCAGTTGTCGCCATAGCGCGTGCGGGTCCCAACCGCCCCCGGCCAGGTGGCCCAAAATGCGCCCGACGAACTGCCAGGCCCCGGCCAGGCCCTCGCAACTGAGCGGCGCCGTATCGCCCAGCACGAACACACGTCCTCGGCCCAGACGCTGTTCGGCTGCCAGCACCAGATCGCCCAGGCGCTCGCCGCCCTCAAACCCATACGCGCCGCTCAGCGCAGTGTCGCTTCCCGGCTCGCTTAGCCCGTAGCGCCCCACCAGCACGGGCCGTGCGCCAAAGCCCAACTCGATCGACGAGGGCAAGACCATTTGGAAGCGGCTGCGCGGCCCGTCCAGGCCCGCGGTCACCGGATGGGCCGGGGCCCGCAGGTTGTTTTCCCAGTAGTCGGCCGGCGCCAGGGCCGTGTCGTCGCGCACCCGGATCGCCGTGTGGCGCAAGACTTCGGGAAAGCTGCTGCGCGAAGCGCCGTCGAAGATGCGCGGCTCGGCCACCACCAGCAGCGCGCCCCCCTGGCGCACGTAGTCGAGCAGGCGCTCAAGGCGCTCCTCGGGCCAGGGCTGGTCCGGGTGGATCAGCAGCACCACGTCGGCGCGCTGGAGGTCTGCGGGCAAAAGGTCCTCGCTGCGGACCAGCTCGCCGCCCAGGCTCTCGATGAAATCCGGTAACATTCCATAGAGGTGAGACCACTGCGAGTAGAACGCGTCGTGCTCGGGCTTGACCCAGTTGAGATACCCCCGCTCATAGGCCACGATCGTCTTGCCCGACAGGTCCACCTTGCCGGGCACAAGTCCCACCAGCAGCGACCACAGCACGCCCAACGCCGCGATCCCCAGGAGCGCTCGCCGGAGGGCAAGTTGGTTGTGCGCGTTGCGCGTGTCGTACGAGGTCGCTGCCGCAGCGCGTGTCTGCCGGCCCGCGTCGGGGCCCGCTCCTTGCGGTGACGCCGTGGCCCGTGAAGGCCCCGCGCCTTGCTCGGGTACCGCGGCTTGGGCCGGATGCCACCGTGTGAAGCGGAGCATGGCCGCAGCCACCAGGCCGTGGGCCAAGGCCGCCAGTGCGGGCAGGTCCCAAGGTAGGGTCTCGTGCAGGGCGTTGCCCCAGGTCCAGATGCCCAACCGGTCGTTGTCCGACTCGGGCCGCACCACGTATTCGGGCAGCGCGGCCAACAGCTTGTGTGCATGGGCCAACACGATCAGATAGGCCAGATGGACCAGCACCACGGCCACAGCAGCGTAGATCGTCCGGCGCACGCGCGGCCGACCGCCCAGCACCAGCCAGGCCGCGGAGAACGCCACCATGGAGACCAGCAGGTTGCACCCGCCAAACGTGGCCCCCACGCGCAACGGCTGGCCCGTGATCCACGCCCCCACGCGCCCCAACAGGCCGCCAGCCGCCTCAGCGGCCCACCACACCGCGGGCAGCGAACCCTCGGCCAAGTGAAACACGCCCAAAACGGCGGTGGCCAGCGTGCCGGCCAAGAGGGCCTGCCTGCCGGGCCCCTCGGGCTGGATGTGCACCAGGGCTGCGCCGACGAGCAGCGCGGCCATCACCCCGGCCACCGCGCCGCCCAGTGCGATCCACGCCACGGCGAGGATCGCTGCGCCCACGAACCACAGCCAGTCGACCGTCGGCGTGCCGCGCCGCGGCCCGGCCGCGAGCGCCGCCAGACCCAGGGCCAGCCACAACAGTACGCTGCGCAACGGTCGGGCCACCAGACCGACCGAATCGCTGGCGATCCATCCGGCCGCCAAGAGCGCCACCCCGGCGACCACCACACCCCAAGAGACGACCGGGCCATTGGGCGCACATTGGGCACCGGCGCGATCCCGCGCGCCAGACTCGACGCCGGCTGGTCCCTGCCGGGCAGGCAGTGGTGATCGGGCCTCTTGAGCGGACGGCGATGATCGGGCCATGTCAGCGCGCGTATCGAGCGGCAAAATCCGCAGACTTTCACTCCAGGCCACCCACACCGCCCGAAAAGCAAGGCGTGCGGCGCCCGTCTGCGCAAGATCGGGCCACGAGGCAGCGGTCGGGCCTTAACTGCACCAGTATGGCGGGGAGCGGAGATTCACACAAGGGGAGTGGTTCGCCGCTGCGCGCCCGGTCGTAGTGTGCGCAGGTTTCCCGCGTTGCTCAGTTTGCAGGTGAGGCCGCGGTTTGCCCGTGCACGTCGGTTGGCAGTCCCGCCGGAACCGGGCACTCACCAGACTGTTGATTTAGTCTGTTGGAGTTGTCTTGGAGGAGGGATTTCCCCCTG
>CAYXPN010000320.1:0-6711 GCA_964467075.1 uncultured Planctomycetaceae bacterium | reverse complement strand
CAAGAGGTCCCAGCCGAACGTAACCGGTCGGACATATGTCAGGAAGGTAGGGGCGGCGTCGTGCCGGGCCGGCTGCGATCGGCGGAAGGGATGAGAAAACGTCACGCGGCGCGGGCGCGTGTGCCGAAGGGGCCCGGGATAGAGTCTTGCGCCGTAAGATGCGCGCGTGGTGCGCGCATCTTTGGGGTAGGGGCGACGCATGCGTCGCCCCTACGGCGGCGGCTGGCAGCCACTGCTACATTTGGTTGCGACCCTGGGGCTGCCTTGAGATGGGCCTCCGTGCGTAGGGCGAGCAAGGTGCCCGCCTTTGCGCGCCGCGGCTGGTCTGCTAGCCTGGAGGGTCGTTAAGAACCGTGTCCAAGGCAAGCCGACCAGCAGGGGAGCGAGCCCGTGTCCGAAGCGCTTCGAGTTAATGCCGGCACGACAGCAGATCGCCGCCATTCCGGCGCCCTGCGGCGTCGCAAGCCCCGCCGCGACGAACTGGCTCCCGGCGAGGTGCTTTGCACCTATTGCGAGGCCCGTTGCTGCCGCTACTTCGCCCTGGCGATCGATACGCCGGAGACCTGGAAGGACTTTGACTGCATCCGCTGGTACCTGCTCCACCGGCGCACCAGCGTGTTTGTCGAAGCCGGCACCTGGTATCTGCTGCTCCACGAGCGCTGCCAGAAGCTGCGCCACGACAACCTCTGCGGCGCCTACGAGACCCGGCCGAGGATTTGCCGCGACTACAAGGCGAGCAGTTGCGAATACGACGACGAGGGCGTCTATGACCAGTATTGGGAGACGCCCGAGCAGATCGAGGAATATGCCGAGGCGGTGCTGGGCCCGCGCCGCGGGCGCAGCTTCCGCAGCGCCCGGCCCCGGTGATCGAAACACTTGTACCGAATGGAGGACCACGCTCCGTCGTGGCCGGACCGCTGCGAACTGCAATGGAGGACCACGCTCCGTCGTGGCCGGACTACGTTCCGTCCTGGCAGCGGACCTTGCCAGAGAGGCTCGCCGCGTAATCGAGCATCGCCGTGAACACCTCCCCGCGTATCACACCCCGGATTCTCAAAGGCTTCCGCGACTACCTGCCGGAGACGATGATCCCGCGCGAGCGCCTGATCGACGTCGCCCGGCGGGTCTACCGCTCCTATGGATTCAGCCCCATTGACACGCCCGCCCTGGAGTATCTCGAAATCCTGGCCGGCAAGGGCGGCGAGGAGACCGACAAGCAGCTCTACAAGTTCCAGGACGCGGGCGGGCGCTGGGTGGGGCTGCGCTATGACCTGACCGTGCCGCTGGCGCGATTTGCCGCCCAGCACATCCAGCAGTTGGGCACCCCGCTCAAACGCTACCACATCGCCACGGTCTGGCGCGGCGAAAGCCCGCAGCGCGGGCGCTTCCGCGAGTTCATGCAGTGCGACTTCGACACCATCGGCACCACCGCGGTGGCCGCGGACATCGAAACCGCCCTGGTGGTTTACGACCTGCTCACCGCCATCGGCCTGACGCAGTTCACCATCTGTGTGAACAACCGCACGTTGCTCCGCGGGCTGATGGAGACACTCGGCCTGGAAGAGCACACGCTGGAGATGCTGCGCGCGCTGGACAAGCTGCCCAAGATCGGCCCGCAGAAGGTGGCCCAGGAAATGGTGGCTGCCGCGGGCGTAAGCGAAGAACAGGCCGCGGCCGTGCTGCAAGTGGCCGCGATCACGGGTTCCTCGGACCAGATGCTCCTGGAGGCCGAGCGCCTGCTGGCCCGAAGCCCCACGGCCCAGGCCGGCATCCAGCGCCTGCGCGAGTTCACCGCGGGCGTGGCCGCGGCAGGCGTGGCGCCCGAACGCGTGAAGCTCGATTTCTCCATTGCCCGGGGCCTGGACTACTACACGGGCATCGTGCTGGAGACGTTCCTCGATGCCATGCCGGGCATCGGCAGCGTGTGCTCGGGCGGGCGCTACGACAACCTGGCCGAGCTTTACACGGAGCAGCAGTTGCCCGGCATCGGCGCGTCGCTGGGCCTGGACCGGCTGCTGGCGGCCATGGAGGAGCTGGGCCTGGTCGAGAAGGTCTCCACGCCGGCTTCCGTGTTCATCGCCTTTTTCGACGCCGGGCGTTTGCACGACTACCTGCGCCTGGCCGCGGCCTTGCGCGCGGCAGGCATCGGCGCAGAGGTCTATCCGGAGCCCAAGCGCCTGGGCCAGCAGTTGCGCTATGCGGACCGGCGCGGGTTCCGCGTGGCGTTGATCGCCGGCGAGGATGAGTTTGCCGCGGGCACGTGCCAACTCAAAGACCTCGTTCGCGGCACGCAGCAGCAAGTGGCCCTGGAAGCCGACGCGGCCAGCCTGGTGCAGGCGGTGGAAGAAGTGCTCGCGCGGGATTTGCAGTGAACAGGCGAGCCGGGAGCGTGAGCTCCGGGTTCGGACGGAATCGCTAATAATGGCAATCGTTGTGCCGGGCAAGCCGGCGACTTACGCTGCGCACCTCGCCGATATACTGTTTGCGCGCCGGCCGCCGGGCAATTCCGCCGGAGGAACCCCTGGCCATGGCTCATCGCGACAACCATTACGAGGCGGCCTTCGAGCACTACCTGCGCTCGCGCGGCATCCCCTACATGGCCGTCAGCCAGGCACGCCGCAGCCTCTTGCCCGAGGGGGCCTCGATCAAGAACCTCGACTTCGTGGTCTCTGCCCCGGACGGGATCACCTGGCTGGTGGACATCAAGGGGCGCCAGTTCCCCAGCGGCCGGCAGCACAAGCAATACTGGAAAAACTGGTCCACGCGCGACGATCTCAAGGGGCTGGCCCGCTGGGAGGAGCTGTTCGGCGAGGGGTTCTGCGGGCTGTTCGTGTTTGCGTTTCAGATCGTGGGCGACCACGCACCGCTCAGTCAGGAGCAGCTTTTCGAACATCGCGGCGAGCTGTATGCCTTTGTGGGCGTGCGCCTGGACGACTATGCGAACCACGCGCGCGTGATCTCGCCCAAGTGGGACACGGTAGCCCTGCGCACGGCTGATTTCCGGCGTCTGGCCCGGCCGCTGGACGAGCTGCTCGGGGTGGGGCTCGGACTGGCAGTTGGGCTGGAGAAAATCGCCCGCCCGAAGCCGCCGGACGCAGACGAGTCTTGATCTGTTGCCGAACTCCCAGCCCGCGTGTAATCTGCCAGCAATGCGGCCGCGTAGTCCAGCGCGGCGGCGTCGCGATTACCTAAATGAGCGCGCGCGATTTGTGAACACTCGTGTCGCTGCCAGGCGCGTAGGGTGGGTCAAGCCGTAGGCGCAGACCCACCATTTCGCCTTGTCGGTGGGTCTCGCTTTTTACTCGACCCACCCTACAGCCCCGGCCCCTCCGACGATGGCGCGAAACAGTGGCGCCCACGAATTGCGCACGGTGATTTAGCTTCTCATATACGCGCCCCCTGAGGGCCAGCGCGTTAGCGGAGTAAGGAGCCGACAATCGTGCAGCAGTCGTGTAATCGTCAATGGCCTTGTGGTCCAATCCCATCCTCTCGTGGACTTCTCCCCGGAGCTCGTAAGGTTCGTACCATTCGGGTGCTCGGCTAATCGCCTTGTCCAGCCAAGACTTAGCCCCAGCCAGGTCACCCGCCTGCAAGCACTCCCATGCCCGATCTTCCGCTCCCAAGGCGCCAAAGCCCAACACACGCAACACGTTGAACCAATGTAATGCAAAGAGAACCACGAGGCCAAGTGTGCAGACTGCTACGGCCCAGCGCATGACCTTCACGCCCGCGCGGATCACGCTGCCCGCATTGCGTTCCGAGCGTCTCATACAGCACTTCGCTACGCCTCTGCGCCCTTGACAGGCAAGCCCTCCCCGGCATGGGCAGGCTGCTGTGTCGACCTTAGGTAGTGTAGCACAGCCACTCCGCGCCTGACAAGCATCATCTGCGATCGCTCGCCCACATGACCGGGCATTCATTGACGATCCGAACCGGCCGCGAGCCGTTCGGCGACCACCGTGCTCGACTCATCGCCTGCGCCCGGGCTGCGCGGCGCCCGCGAGACGGGCGCTGTCGCCGGGTTCAATCGTTGTCCAATTCTGCAAACGCCTTTCGGCAGTTGTCGGCCATCACAGGCGACAACTCTTCCAAGCGCCGCAGCGTCGCCTTGGCCTCGGCCCGGAGATCATCGACCCCGACCTCGGCCCGGAGATCATCGACCCCGACCTCGGCCCGGAGATCATCGACCGCGACCGCATCGTCCTTCGGCGCGTCTTCCGGCTGGGCAAAGCTGAAATCCAAGCCCGCGGCCTCAAGACCTCGGGCCGCCCTGATCGGGCTGGAACTCGCGCCGACCGGGCTTGACCTCGCCCTGAGCCGGTTCTGCTCCAACTGGCGCAGGCGTTCGGCCAGATCGACGAGTTGCCGGGTGAGGGTCTCGATTTCGGTGCGGATGGCGGCCTCGCGGGCCGCGGAGGGGAAAAAGGTGACAGGCACGAATGGCACTGTCATTAAGCGCTGTGACCACAAGATATTGTGGTTTCGCGTCGGCTGAGGACACAACATCTGGTGCCCCAGGAGCTTCACGACAGTGCCATTCGTGACAGGCACCATTTGTGCGAAGCCGGGCACCGACCGCAGGTTGGTCGCGGGCCGTTCCGGCAAATGGTGCCTGTCACCTTTTTTCCCGCAGTGCAGCCCAGGTCTCCAGACGGCTGAATTGTTACTAAAATGGTAGCCACGCTCGCCAGAGCGTGGACTGCGGCGTGCAAATGTCCTGAAAAAGGGGTCCTTCCACCGTCTGGCGACGTTGGCCACCAGGATGGACGGGTTTTAAGACAAAGCCGAGTATTTCGAACTGCCGTGCCGTCCGCTACCATTGCCGACGCCGGGGCCTGCCGGGAAGTTCCCGCGCCTGGCAGGGTTTTTCTCGCTGTCAGACATGCTCTTGCAGCCCGCGGGGGGAGTTTCTGCCGGAGAAGACGGCACCCGGCGACGGACGCCTCGACGGCCGAATCGCCCATCACTAACTTGCCAGGAGACCGAGCCGTCATGTCAACCCACTTTCCCTCGAAGCACAGCCGCGCGCACTTGAGCCGTGGCACATCGGGTGCCACTGCCGGCTTGGCCAGCAGTATATCAACTGGACGTGAACAAGCACGGGTGGACAAGCCACCCGTGCCACACGCGCACTTGAGCCGCGGTGCCCGTACTTTCCGCCTCGCGGCGTTCCTCCTTGGCGTGCTGTGTGTCGGCGGGCCTGCCCACGCTGGGCTTCGCCTCTCCGCACTGGGCAAGCGCTACACGCCGCCCCAGAGCCGGGTGCTCATCCAGCAGACCGATGCCAACATGGGCGGCAGCACGAGTGTGCGCAATACCGACGCCGATCACCTCGTCTGGAAAGAACAGGGCTACTTCCAGCGAAACCGCGATCTGGGCCAGGTCTTCACCGCGCCGCGCGACTTTTGCCTCAACGCCATTGTGTTGCGCACCGGGCCGTCGGACAGCGCAGTCAAGGCCGGGGCCCCGGGAGCCGAGGTGTTCGTGCAGTTCTTCGAGGTCACGGGCACGCCGCGGATCAACGACAACCACACTCCGCCGGGCACCCAGGCGACCCACGGCTTCTCCACCAACCACCGCTGCGACGACTTCCTCGAAGGCGTGGCCTATCGCCCGCTGCGCCTCGTGCGCGGCGGCGTGTTCCCGAACCTGCCGCCCACCAAGGACAAGGACGGCCGACCGACCGGAGACGATACGGGCCGCTTGCACTACGTGCGCTGGGACCTGACCGGCGAGGACGAGATCGTCTTTCGCGCAGGCGGGCGTTACGCCTTTATGGTCGGGTTTGTCGAGGCGGGGCCCGAGCGGGCGTTCACGCTGGCCAACCGCAACTCCGCGGGCGCAGTTGACCCGCCGCGCATGGACGACGAGCACGACCGATACGCAGGCGGCTGGGCACTGCGCCGCGAGGGCGACGGCACGTTGCCGCCCACGATGACGGGCAAGGCCGTGGAGCCGACCGATCCGCTCTTGCGCGCAAAGCTCGTGTGCGAGTCGCTTTTCGGCCAGGCGCCGGCGCGCTACCAGCTTTCGCCCACCACCGAAGGCTACCCGGACGTGGACACCTACCGCGACTTGGAGTTCTACGTAGAGGTCCACGCGGGTGCCCGCCGGTCCGGCACACCGCCGGCTGGGGCCTCAAGTCCCAAAGAGGGGGACCTCGGGCTGCTCGAAGTGCGCGGCTGGGGGGTGGAAGGCCGACCGCCTTACGACGGGGGCGGCGTGGTGCGTTTCCTGGATTTTTCGATGCCGGCCCAAGTGGTCCACTACAGCGGCGACGGCAGTCTGAAGCTGCCCTTTGAAATCGAGTATGAAGTGCTCGACAGTGCGCCCATCCTGTTGACCTCGCGCCTGGGCACTGAGTATTGGCGGCTTTACCAGTATCAGACCGGCACGCTCGCCGCCCTGTACACCGACGAGAAGATCGACCTCTCAAAGACCGGCAAGCACACGGCCGCGGCGGGCAATGCGCGCTTCGGGGCCCGCTACGGCCCGCTGCCCCGGCACGGTTTGGCGGCCCTGCGCGGGCACTACTACCTGCTGATCGATCCGCTCGAGGGACGCGACTACCTGGATGTGGTCGATCCGCCGCCGCTGGCGGGCCTCGGCGAGCTTGCGGTCGCGCTCGGCGTGGATCACCCCTTCCAGGCCCAGGAGCTTGTCGGCCGGGGTGACGTAGCCGATCGCCTCGTGCAAGCGCAGCGTGTTGTC
>CAYXPN010000319.1:0-6713 GCA_964467075.1 uncultured Planctomycetaceae bacterium | reverse complement strand
TTGCGGCACCTCGGGCACCAGTCCCGGTGGATCGTGTGCTCGGTCACCTCCGGCTGGACTTCCGGGATGTCCTCGGTGTAGCGGGTGCGGGTCTCGGCACAGCGCCGCAGCGGACCGCTGCAGTGCGGGCAGCGCTTTGCGCGATGTTCCTTGCGGTGGTCGATGCGCTCGGGAGGCTTTCGTCGCCAGCCGGCATGGCCCGGCTTGGCGCCGGGACGCCGCCGGCGCCCCTTTACCGGCGGTTTCTGGTAGGGCGGCTTCATGCCCGAGGGCGTGGCGGGCGTCTGGTGCGACTCGGCCGCCGTTTTGGCACGCTGCTCTGCCAGTCGCTTGCACAACAGCAGCAAAGCGAAAACCACGGCCTCCTGCCCGCGGGCGCAGATCGCCCGCGCCTGCGCTTCGGTGAGCATACCACCCCGAAGCGCGTCCAGGAGAGTTTCCGGGAGAACCTTCGTGCATGTAGCCATGCCCAATAGACATAACACATCACCCCGAAATCAACCAATACCAACTTCAGACGGCTGAAGTGACGATTTTGTTAGGATCAAATCCTGGCATGTTGACCACTCCTTCTTCGACAAGCTACAAGAATCACTTGCTCTGACCATCATTACCCACATTATCGTGGTTACACGAACCGAAGGCTCGCACAAAGGCGTCGAAATCGCTCTTCGTCGACAATACGAGCAAGACGTGATCGAGATGGCTTCCTCCGGCCCTCAAGTACGCTGTCAACTCCTCGCAGAAAAGCTACGCGCGTTGCGACATCTGTTCATCCTCACGTTGTCTGCGATGTAGGTAGCCCGCGTCGTCGCAGCCGGGAAAACAGGCTGGACTCGATTATCCGCCGAAGTCGTTCTCGTCACCACCACCGGCGCCATCCGCCCCCGGCCGTGAGCAAAAGGGCAACAAAGGCGCCGATCAGGAAGAGGACGGCCAACGCACCGCCGATCACCATGCCGATTCCTCTCCCCACGCGCTGTGCGGTGCTCACCTGTGGGTCGCTGAGCGGCTTGAGCAGGATTTCGCCAAGGTTCGGCGTTGCCTCTCGCGTCTGGGCCTGCTCGCCGTCGGGTTGCGGTAACGCGCGGCTTCGAGCCGCACTGAACGTGGGGGGCACCGTACCCTCTGCTGCTAGCAGTCTCGCTATAGGACGCCCCCGGTGGCCTTGCGGTTCGGCAAAGATCCAGCCTTGCTTCCCCTCGAGCATCTGGACCTTGTACCAAATGCCGCTTTGGTCTGGTGCGTTACTCAGGGGATTCATCAGGGCCACGACGCTCTTCCGATCCACGAGCGCGAAAACCTCTCCAACGCTGGCAACGCCGAGAACATCCAGATTCCGTGCAGTGAGGTCCGGTGCACCAAGGATCGGTACATTGTTCTGCTCGACCCGGACAAGCTGCTTGGCGTCGGGCCAATCGGCCGGGCTGGTGCTCTTCTGGCGTGGGACATCCCTGCTTCCCGTACATTGAAACAGCTTATCCACGATCAGGCTATTCGCCTCTTCGACCGTCAGCCGCCCGAACCTCGGGCGCTGGGGCGGGTTTGCCGTGGGCGAAGTGCCGGTTCCGCTGGAACGCCGGGAGACCGGGGCGGGGGGCGAGAGCCGCGGGCCGGGGCTCGGCCATCGGCTGGCCGAGGAATCAAAATCCGTGTGCCCAGAGTCTGTCAAACGTGGCGGTGCCGGCGCCTCGGCCACCGGCCGCGACGGTTGCGGCGGCGGCTCTGGCACTGTCGGCACCGACGCAGAGCGCTGTCGTTCAGGTGCCCGGTACGGCTGGGCGGCAATTCGCTCGCTTACGTATTCCCGGTCCTGGCGGCTCAGATTGCCGAGCGGCACTTTCACAACCTGGCTCCCACGTCGGAGGATGACGTTGTCCTGGTAAACGCGAACGAACTCGGCGGTGGCCGTCCGACCGTGAATGTCAGTCCAGGTCCGCAACGACGCCTGTAAAGCAAGTGCGGTTAGGAGGTAGCCGAGCGTGTTGAGCATAGCGGACACATCTACCTTCTGAAAGGCCCGGACACCATGAGGTATATGCCGAAGACCACGAGCCCAAGCGCGCAGAGCTGGGCGACGATGTTCACGGCGGCCTCCCGGCCGCCGCCACCGTAATAGAGGGCAAGGGCTATTATGGACAGAACGGGGATTCCCACGCGGAAGACCGTCCCCGCCAGTCCGGTGCCCATCGCCCGGCCGATGGCCAGCAGGATGGCCAAGACGACCAAAGCTCCGGCGGCTTGGTCTGGCGACATCAGGCCGTGCGCGGCCAGGCCGACCAGCAACGCAACAAGGCTGAGGATGATGAAGAAGTTGCTCATGGGAATCCTGCTTGACGGGTTCGCTGGGAGGTATGCGACGCGGGACGGCTCCGGGATTTGGCTGCCTTAATCGGCCGGTTGGGGTCCTGGCCCGCCCAGGTCAACTCGGATGTCTCCACCCCGTAGTCCGTGCTGAGTCGTTCCTGGACCGCCTTGATCTGGTCTACGGCTTCGTCGCAAACGGCTGCTGGTTGCCCATTGCTGCCGGCGACGACTTGCATTGGAAAACCATTCACCGACCACTGGATCGCCCCATCTTGCGGTACGCTGACGGCCAGCGCGCGCCCGTCCAGCCGGTGGACCTGGATCAGGATGGCCGTTCCCGCGCCCTGTGGCAGTTGGCTAATTCCGTCTACCGTGAAGCCACACGCCTGGAGGGCCGCAACGGTACTCTCAGCGATGTAGTCCTGCTTTTCCTGAAGGAACTGCCGCTCTTCAGCCGCCTTGAGAAGTCTTTCGGCCTCGGCCAGCAGTTTGTCGGCCTCCCGCGTGGCATGTTCAAATTGGCCATTCTCGACGCTCTTGCTCAATTGGCTGGCACTCTCCGCGATCTCTGCGACGGCCGGCGCCTGCCAACGCTGGACCACTTGATCCGCTTGCAGGCCGGCGATTCGCTCTTGCAGGCCAGCCAAGGCAGCCTCGCTGGCCTGCTTTCGAGTCAACCAAAGGCCGCGGTGCCTCTCGACCTCAGCCCGGTGCTGCTTGAACAACCGGCCCACGGCCGCCATCGCTCGGCGTGCTCCCGCCAAGTCGCGCCGGGCCAACAGATTCTCAACCTTGTGGAGCGCCGCTTCAAACTGGGCGAGCCCGTCCGGGTCGAACTGCCGCGAGCCCTGCCGATCTTCCGCCGCCTGGTACTTCCATCGCAACACGGTCGCCGCCTCTTGTTCCAGATCCTGCGCGTCTTGCGCGGCCTTTCCCCGGGCCGCGATCTGCTTAAGTTCCCGGCGGACGCGGTGCAGGTCCTTCTCGGCTCGGGCAAGATCGTCCTCGTTGGCCGGAGTCTTCTGCTCGATCCACACGAGGCGGGCCTGCAACTGGCGCAACGAGTCGGCGACGTGATGGCTGGCTGGCGTTCCAGCAAACGCCGCCAATTCCTTCTGTCCTTCCCCAAGCCGTCCCCTGAAAGCCGCCTGGCCTCGGCGCAGACGCTCTTTGCGGCGTCGCTCAGCCTCGGCGGCTCGTTGGGCCTCCCGTTCTTCCGCACGACGGCGGTTCTCTTCACGCTGGCGCCGGGCCGCCTCTTCCGATAGCCGAACCTCGCTGTATTTGGGGGAATTGCTCATGGGAACTCCTCACTCGCAAAGGGTCAAACGGACACCGGACTTCCGCGTCTTGCTCGAACGGCCCTCAAATACCTTCTCGTGGCCGCGTCCGCAGCCTTGCAACTGCTGTTCCAAATCGCCAACTGTGTTGAATCGCTCGGGGACGGTCATGATGCTGAGACTCCGCGGGTCCGTTGGGCGCTGCGCGCGTTAGAACGCGGCAGCCGCTTGGCAGCCGTGCCGGGACGGTTGGGGTCCTTGCCTTTCCAGAGCAACTCCCCTGTTTCCACGCCACGCTTTTCCAGATACGTCTTGACCGCCTCAATTTGCCTGGCCGCCTCGTCGCAGGCCCGGGCCGGCTGGCCATCGCTGCTCGTGAAGACTTCCATGGGAAGCCCTCCACGGTCCAACGCAGCGATCCCTTCAAAGGCACGTTCACGGTGATCGCACGGCCATCGGCGCAGGTAGCCCGGATCGTGGCGTCCGCCGACGCCTCCTCCGCCGGGAACTGTTGGACCCAGAAGCCAAGATCAGCCAGGCTTTCCGTAAGGTTTCTCGCGACGTAATCCCGTTGGTCCTGGAGACGTTGTGCCTCTTCCGCAGCGGCTACGAGCTTGTCCGCCTCGGCCATCACCGATTTGCACTCCTGGTGGACCTGCGCGAATCGTCCTGCAGAAACACGGCTTTCAAGCTGCGCGGCGCGGTGGGCCAGCGCTTCTAGGTCCGAGGCGCGCCAGCGCTGCACCACGTCGTCGACCAGCAAGGATGCGACCCGCTCCTGGGCGGCGGCGACGGCGGAGGCCGCCTCCTCTTGCAAGTGGTTCCAGCGATCTTGCCCCTGCTCGACTTTGGCGCGATGGCGAGCGAACGATTCCTGGAGGCAGGCCATCTCTTGTTGTGCTTTCGTGAGGTTCTGTCGTTGCAGAAACGATTCCACGACGCTCATTTGGGCCTCGACCTCGCGAAGACCATCGGGGTCGAATCTGCGAGAGAGGAGCCGATCTGCGGCGGACTGCCGCTTCAATTGCTCCAACGCGGCCTGCTGCTGCCCGACCTGGGCCGCCAGTTGAGCGGCTTCCGCACGTGCAATGGCGTCCGCGAGATGTCTGCGGAGCGTTTTCAGTTGCTTTGCCGCAGCGGTGATTTCGCCCTCATCCACGAGGGCACGTTCTCCAAGCGCGGACAGATTGCTCCTGATCGATTGCAGTTCCTCATTCACGCGCCTCCCCGTGGTGCTCTGGGCGAACGTGTCAAGCTGCGCGATCACCTGAACCATTTCCGCCCGCAGGTCCTGGCCGTGCCGCTCGATCCGTGCTCGGCGACGACGTTCCGCCTCGGCAGCCCGCTCGGCCCGTCGCTCGGCGGCTTGGCGGAGTTGCTCGGCAGCCAATCCCGCAAGGACAATCGGCGCAACGATCACCGCACAGAATTTCGTCACATCACTCATGGCAACCCTCCGTCACCCTCAGGAGAATACCGCGAGCCAACATGTTGCGTTCAAGCTTCTCACGAAAGCCCTTGGGCGGAATGCCCATCCAGTCGAACGTGCCGTCGGAACCATGTTCGCACTCCAACCAGTAGCCCCGCTCATTGGCTTGCGCGGCCAGGTGCCGGTAGCGAGGGGATAGGAAATGCACTTCTTGATTGTCGGACCCACGCCAGCGGAGATCGGTGTGTTGGGCGGCGATATAGGGCCCGTCGACAAGGATGTCGAGCCGGGCCACAAGGGCTTTCTGAGCGGGGCTGCCTCGCCAGAGCAAGTGTTCCAGGCTGTGGCCTGTGTAGGACATGAACGAGAGATCCCGTTTGCGCCGGATCGAATCCACGAGGTTCACCAGCGCCGCTGCCTGAGCCATGGGTTCGCCTCCGGAGAATGTCACCCCTTCAATATCCGGCAGGCGGGTCAACTCGTCTGCCAGGGCCGCGACATCCACGTCTTGCCCGCCACGAAAAGGCTGAGTCTCAGGCGCGACGCAGCCAGGGCAGCGGAATGGGCAACCTTGCACCCATAGCACTGCTCGCTTCCCGGGCCCAAGGACCGTGCAGTGGTTCGTTCGGCGGGCTAGACGGAGGACGTAGCGATTCTCGGGCCACGGCTTCCCGTTCTTGCTCACGTTCTTCTTCAGCATGGTTTGCATCGCTATCGTCCTATCTCTCGTTCTCTCGTGATGTCGAGATCAGTACGGGCTTTTCGCAAACCACGTGCCACCGGCCATCATCGTCGGCGGTCCCATCTACATCACTTGGGAAAGCGTGACATCGCCCGATTGGCCCCAAAACCCGGGCGAAAGCAATCGCAACTCTCATCCCTCCTTCCCAGTACACACCCCTGCCCAATACGAACTTGTCACTTCCGGTAGCAGGAACGTTACTCGGCACGTCCGTTCCGGTATCCTACGCTTGGCCCGCGCAGGCGGGGACTACCCCGGCTCGCTCGGCGAATCGCCCACCAAGTGCAAGTCCTGGGCGAGCCGCTTGCGGGCAACGTGAAGCCGGCGTTTGATCGTGCCGATCGGCCTGCGAACCCGGCGGCTAATCTCGGGCAAGGAGTGGCCGTCGAAATAGAACGCGACCAGGATCTCCCTGTCCAACGTCTTCAGCCGCCCTAGCGCCTGCCGCACCCGCGCCTGTTGTTCTTTGGCCAGTACGGCGGCCTCCGGCGCTGCTTGCCGTCCAAAGACGCTGCTGAAGTCGTTCGTCCAGCGGCTCTCCCGCTTTTTGGACCGTTTCTTGTTGATCGCTTGGTTGTGGGCGATCATTCGCAGCCAGCCGCTGAAGCGAGACGGCTTCTGCAGGCTGTCGATCTTCGCCATCGCTTGAATGAACACCTCCTGGCACACGTCTTCCGCGTCTGCGTGGTTCTTCAGCACGCCCAGCGCCGTGCCATAGACCATTCGCCGGTGGCGTTCCAAGAGCCGGCCGAAGGCGTGTTGATCGCCGTGCTGAGCAGCGCGGACGAGGCCGGAGATGGCGTTGTCGTGACCGGCGATGGGGGATACTGGGGCGATCATGTCGGGCTCCGTGACGATGACCTCGGAACTTGTGGGCAACCTGGCGCAGACGGCGGCGCAAGAGGCAAAAGCCTCACGCGCTAGCGCGTCCTGCAGCGAGCAAAGCACATTTGTC
>CAYXPN010000318.1:0-6750 GCA_964467075.1 uncultured Planctomycetaceae bacterium | reverse complement strand
TCGGGGGCCATCCCCGCCGCGGCGGCCGATTGCCCCCCTGGGCGCGGTCGTCTAGAATTGCACCGCCCCGTCAGGCATCCTCGGTCGTGCCGCGCCGCAGGCGCCCAAGCGTCGAGGCTTAGAACTTGTAAACGAATTGGCTTTCCGATTGGAGGGCCAATCCCGGCTGGCCGGGGCTCACCGCGAAGCAAAACCCCGGGAAGCAATACGTTTACGAGTTCTCCGCGTTTCGTCTTCGAATCCGCAGGCCCTGCCCAGCCGCCGCGGGGTCCGCTGGAGCGTTGACAAATGAACCGTCCGGTCAGTCCGTCGCCGTCTCGTCCTCGGGGTCCGCACCTGGGGCTGTTGCTCAGCGGTGGGCTGGACAGCGCCATCCTGCTGGGCTGGTTGCTGGCCGAGGGATTTCGGGTGCGGCCGTTCTACATACGCTCCGGACTCGTTTGGGAGGCGGCCGAACAGCAAGCGTTGCAGCGGTTCCTGCGGGCGGTCCGCGCCCCGGGGCTCGAGGAGCTGATCGTCTTCGACCTGCCGCTGGCCGACCTGTACGACGAACACTGGGGCCTGAGCGGCAACGGGACGCCCGGCCAGTTTACCGCGGACGATGCGGTTTATCTGCCGGGGCGCAATCCCCTGCTGATGATCAAGGCCGCGGTGTGGTGTGGGCTGCACGCTGTGGAGGAACTGGCCGCGGGTGTGTTAGGCTCCAATCCGTTCGGCGACGCCAGGCCGGAGTTTTTCACCGCGTTCGAAGACGCCCTGGAGGCAGCACTGGGCGCGCGTGTCAGCCTGGTGCGCCCGTTTGCCGGATTGACCAAAACGCAGGTGATGCAGCTCGGACGCGGTTTGCCCTTGGAGCTGACTTTCTCCTGCATCGCACCGGTCTCGGGCGCACATTGCGGCTGTTGCAACAAGTGCGCCGAGCGCAAGAAGGCCTTCCGACAGGCGGGCCTCGAGGATCTGACCAGCTACGCAAACTCCGCCCCCAGGCCCTCCAGCCACGCGATGCCCTGACCGAACCACAGACCAGACCAGTGGGCGAACCGCGACGCCTGAGCGCACACGTGACGCTTGGATCGACCGACGACACCATCTGCCGACTGAATCGCAGAGCGAACCACGGCCGCGGATCGGGCCGGCCCGGAGTGTACACGCTCACGGGCGGGTTCGGCAATCCACTTGAAGGGTGCGGAAAAAACGCCATGTTTCGTGTATCCCAAGAGATCGACTTCAGCTACGGCCACCGCCTGTTGGACTACCAGGGCAAGTGCAGCCACCTGCACGGCCACAACGGCAAGGTGCTGGTCACGCTGGAAACCGCGGGCGTGGACGACAGCGGCATGGTGGTGGATTTCGGGGAGATCAAGCGGATCATCAGCCGGTGGATCGACGAGCACCTGGACCACCGCATGATCCTCCACCAGGACGACCCGGCCGTCCCCCCTCTCAGGGAACTGGGCGAGCCGCTGGTGCTGCTCGACCGAAATCCCACCGCGGAGAACATCGCCCGCCTGATCGCCGATTTTGCGACCGGCCGCGGGCTGCCCGTCGTTGAGCTACGCTTGTGGGAGACGCCGCGATGTTCGGCCGCCTACTGGCCGGGGGCGGCGGGGACTGATACAATCCGTATGCTGGAAGTCAATCGAGAGGTTCTCGGTCAGTCTGTGCAACCTGTGAAGGAGGATTCAAGATGAAGCGATTGTGCGGATGGCTGCTGGTCGCGATGGTGCTGGCCGTGGTGCTGACGTTGGTCAGCGCCGACCAAGCCCAGGCCGGTTGGCGGCGGTGGTGCTACTACCCGGCTCCCTACGTGGCCTATCGGGCTCCGGTGGTGGTCGCGCCCCCGGTGGTCGTGGCTCCGCCCGCGGTGGTGGCGCCGCCGGTTCGGGTCCGCGTGTATCGACCGGGCGTGGTGGTGCCGGCCCCGATGGTACCTGCTCCGCCGTACTATTGGTGGTGGTAGATCATTGCCGCGGTCGACTGCCGACCGGCAAGGCGAGTAGAAAGAAAAGCGGGTGTCCGGGGTATTGTGTCTGGACTGCCCCGGGAAAACGACCGTGTGCCACTGCTTGCCCGGCGGGCAAGCAGTGCTCGTAGCTTGCCGGGCTCGCAAGTAGTGTTCGCGGCGCCGTGGCACTGCTTCCGGCGAAGCAGAGGCATACGGAGTTGCCAGACACGATCGGCTATCTAGAAAGCGCTTGCAGGGTAGGTCGAGCGAGAAGGTGGGTCTGCGCCTACGGCTTGACCCACCCTACGTAGCTCTCGTTTAACGGCGAGCCGGAGGCGACTGCGTACTGGCTTCACCGACGCCTCCGGCTTGCCGTTAAACGAGTCATTTCTGGGCGCAAGCAGCATAGAAAGAGCAACAGTCCGGGCCGCCCGACTCTCGGGCGGTCGCCGGACTGTTTCCCCCCCTGGGAACGTCTTGTTCCGCTCTGATGATTGATCGTCCCCGGCGGTCCGTCTCGGGCCAGGGAAAGGGTCTGCGTTGTGCTCCGGCCCGTCCCTGAAACGGGCCGGTCCGCTGGACCCTGCGTGTCCTGACGCTACCAAGTGACAGGCTGCCCATTTCATCGGCGGCCGAGGCCCCTGCACTTTGGCAAACTTTGCCGACTCTAGCAGTTTGCGGGGTCGTGCGGGCGGCGACGGTCGCCCAAGCCCTGCTGCCCCGCTGTTGGTGCTGGGGCGGCCGCCAAGGGAATCCGTGCGGTCCCCGGGCCGATCCGGCGACGTTTTGGCCCCTTCGCAGGGTTTCGACTGGAAAACTCTCACGATCAGGCCGATTTTGAGGATTATGCGGACGATATCGCGGGCCGGGTGCTGCCGGGTGCCACTGCTGGCTAGTCCAGCAGTGCGTGAGCTTGGTGCAATCCGGCACGGGGGACAGCCATCCGTGGCACGCAGCGCGTATGGTGCGGCGAATGTCGAGCCGCCGGCGTGAGCCGGCGGTTGAGCTGGCAGCGCCGGGTGGTGTGTGGGCCGCTCGGGAGACCGGCCACAACGGTGCCCGGGTGGCCAAGCCACCCGTGCCACCCGACGCCGGGTACTTATGCGCAGGCGAGACGCCTGCACCACCATCGGCGGCCGACTGGAGTCACCCGACGCCGGGTCACTCCATTCGGCTGAAATGTTACAGACAACCAAGGAAGCGTCATGGTGAACAAGTCCAGCTCGATTTCCCAGGCCGTGGTCCGATCGCCGATCCTCTGGGGGGCCCTGGCCACGGCCGGCTTCTATGGATTGATCCACGCCGGGATCATTTCCGGCCGGCTGGTGGAACGGTATTTCGCCAGCCATCCGGTCGAGTATCTGGCCACCGCCATGTTCTTCGTGGGGCTGGCGGTGCTGGCGATCCGCGCGGCCGACGTGGCGCGGCAATATGCGGGGATGGGCCGCTCGCTGCTCGGTCCGGCAGCGCCCACGCCGCACGTGGCGGCCGACTGTGAAGGGCTGCTGGACCGCCTGGCCCGCCTGCCCGGCCGGCGCCAGGCCGACTACCTGGTCCGCCGGGTGCGCGAGGCGGTCGAACACGTGCGTCGCCGCGGGTCGGCTGACGGGCTCGAAGAAGAGCTCCGCTACCTGGCCGATCTGGACGCAGAGCGGGCCGCGGCCGGATTCGCCCTGGTGCGGATCATCATTTGGGCCATCCCCATCCTGGGATTCCTCGGCACGGTAATCGGCATTACGCTGGCCATCGCCAACCTCGCGCCCCAGGCTCTGGAGGACTCGCTGCCCAAGGTCACCGCGGGATTGGGCGTGGCCTTCGACACCACGGCCCTGGCCCTGGCTCTGTCGATCGTCCTGATGTTCGCCCAGTTTCTGACCGACCGCGCGCAGCAGTCGCTGCTGGCAAAGGTCGACCAGCAGGCTGCGGAGGAGCTGCACGGGCGGTTCCTTCAAGTTCCGTCCACGACCGAGGGTCAACTGGCCGCGTTTCAGCAGACCGCCCAGCGGCTGATCCTGGCGGTCGAACAAGTGCTGGAGCGGCAGACCCAGGTGTGGCAATCCGGCCTCCAGCAGGCCGGTGCCCAATGGTCGCGTGCCACCGAGGCCGCGGCCGGCTCCTTTCAATCGGCCTTGTCCGGCGCGCTGGCAAAGAGCCTCGAGACCTATGCGTGCCGGTTGGGCGAAGTCGAGCAGCAAGCCGCGGAGCAGGTGCGCCGCCATTGGGACAAGGTCCAGCAGACCCAGGTGCAGAACACCCACGCGCTGGCCTCGCTGCAGGCCTCGCTCACGCGCCAGACCGAGTTGCTCCAGCAGGCCATCGAGGCAACCGGCCAGGTGACGCGATTGGAGACCGCGCTGAACCGCAACCTGGCCGCGCTGGCCGGCTCGAAGAACTTCGAGCAGACCGTGATGAGCCTGGCCGCGGCCATCCATCTGCTCAATGCCCGCCTGGCCGAGATGCCCGCGGCCCGGGCCGCGGTTCGACTGGAAGGCGACCCCCGAGCCACCCATGCCGCATGACGCGCTCCGCTCGCACAATCCGTCCGCGCCGCCGCCAGACCGCCGTGCAGGTCTCGCTGTTTCCCTTCCTGGCCGTGCTGATCTGTACGATGGGGGCCCTGATCCTGCTGTTGGTGGTGATCGCCCGGCAGGCCCGACTCCAGGCCGACCAGACGGCCCAGTCCGAGGCCCAACGCCACGAGGAGGACCTCGAGGCCGAACTGGAGATGGTCCAGTGGCGCGTCGAGCAACTGCAGGCCTCGCGCGCCGCGACCGAAGACCAGTTGCAGCAAATCCGGCTGCTCTTGGGCCACCTGGAGGACCACGCGCGCCGCCTGCGCCAGCGACTCGCCGAATTGCAGCACACCCTCGAACAGGTCCGCCAGTTGGGCTCCGCGGGCGAGCAGAAACGGGCCGAACTGAAGGCGGAGTATGAAGCCGTCCAGGTTGCCCTCGAGGCAGCCGAAGAGCAGCTCGAAGAGTCGCGCAAGCAACTGGCCGAGAAGCAGCCCGCCTATGCCATCATCCCCTACCAGGGTCCCCACGGCACCCGGCGCCGGCCGATCTACGTGGAATGCCGCGAGGACGCCGTGATCCTCCAGCCCGAGGGCGTGGTGCTTCTGCCCGAGGACTTCGAAGGACCGCAAGGACCCGGCAATCCCCTGGCCGCGGCACTCAGGGCCGCACGCGAATACCTGCTGACCCATACGGATTTCGACCCGGAGAAGGACGGCGAGCCCTATCCGCTCCTGCTGGTCCGGCCTCAGGGAGTCGTCGCCTACTATGCGGCGCGCGAGGCCATGAAGTCCTGGGGCTCGGAATTCGGATATGAGCTGATCGGCGACGACTGGCGGGTGGCTTTTCCGCGCGCCGATGCGGAACTGGAGGAAGTAATGCGCCGCGCCGTGGAAAGCGCACGCGTACGACAGCGCCAACTGGCCGCGGCTGCCCCGCGCTCCTACGGCTCCACGTCGCGCCCCGTGTTCCGCGTTTCGCCGGGCACCGAAGGCGTGGTGCCCGACGGCCCGGCCCCGCAGACGGCCGCACGCGGGTCTGGCTCACACGGTTCCGGTTCACTCGGGTCCGAGCCGTCGCGGCCCGAACTGCCCTACGATCGGGCCCTGGCCCACGGCGGACCCTCGGGCGGGGCTCTGGGCACTCATGCGGCCCATCCCTCGGCGCCGGTGGGCTCGATGGGTGGCGGTTTGCCCACCGGAGACGCTCGCGGCGGCAGCGGGCTGATCCCAGCGCCGGGTTCCCCGCTCTCCGGACATTCTGGTCCTGGTGGTTCGCCAGGCGCCGGCACTTGGGCAGCCCCCGGCGGCGCGCCGGGTGGCGGCAATCCGGCAAGCAGCGGCGGGGCCCCGGGGCCGGGCAGCTTCGCAGCCGGTGGCTCAGGCCACGGGTCCGGTCCTTCCGCAGCCGGTCCGGGCTCAGGCCAGTTGACACCCGGCACCCCGGCGGGCAGTGCCTCGGGCTCGTTCGGAGGCGCGCATGCGCCGGGCGCGGGCCCAGGCGGGCCGAGCACCGCTGGGCCGAGCAGCGCTGGGCCGAGAGACCCCGCTGGTCGCCCATCGGCTGGATCCGGCGCAGGTGCAGGGCAGGCGCCGGCAGGTCGTTCGGCAAGCGGTGGGCCCGGCCCGAATCGTGCGGCAGCATCCGCTCCCGCAGCCGGAGCAGGCCGCGGCACGGCTTCTGGTGCTGGCAGTGGTTCTGCCTCGGCGGGGATGCCCGGCGGCCAGATTGCCCTGGGTGCCGGCGGTCCAGATTCGCCCGGGCCGGCAAGCAGCGCGGGCAGTTGGGGCACAGGGCCGGGCAATTCGTCCACCAGCCTGGCAGACGCGCGCGGACGCGATTGGGCCTTGCCGGGTGCGTCGGCCGGGGCGATCGCCGTGGTCCGGCCGATCCGCGTGGACTGCTATGCCGACCGCCTGGTGCTGGTGCCCGAGCAGGGATTGGGCAGGAGCAAGACCATCATGTTCCCGGAACGGACCGAAGCGGCGATCGACGAGTTCGTCTCTGCGGTGTGGGTGTACATGCAGTCCTGGGGTATGGCCGGGCAAGGGATGTACTGGCGTCCGGTGCTGTCGGTCAGCGTGGCCCCGGGGGCCGAAGCGCGTTTCGAGCAGCTCAAGGCACTGCTGGAGGACAGCGGTTTGCAGGTGGAGCGCAAAAACCACTGACGAGCCCTCGCTGGATCGAGCCAGTGGCTCCCCTCTCCCGCACGGCGGGCACCACGAAGTGGTCGGGGCCGGGGGTGAGGGCGGGTCGAAGCACCGGGTGGCACGGGTGGCTTGTCCACCCGTG
>CAYXPN010000317.1:0-6787 GCA_964467075.1 uncultured Planctomycetaceae bacterium | reverse complement strand
GAGGTGTCCCTTAACGCGAGCCCGGTTTAGTCTCAAATCCGTTGAAACAAATCAGTTCTTCTTGATATTCCTATCGCCGGCACCACATACCAGAGGAACCCGTAGTCCGAACCCGGCTTTCCCGACAACACCCAAAGGGCCTCCAAACCCCCGGCGTCATCACGCCTGACGCCCCTTGACACTGAACGTTACATCTCTCCCGCAGAAGCGGGAGAGGGAAAGAAAAAACCGGAGACCCCAGCCAGTCAAGCGTACGAGGCGGGACACGAGAATAGAGTGGGGGAGTGAAAAAGTTGCGGGAGGAACGCCGACAAGCCTGCGGGTAGGCCCGTCGCGCCCGTTGCTCTTCTACCTTTCCCTCGATCAGCTTGGGGTCTCCGGTTAACGTCGAGTTTTCGGCAATGCAGGCCGGAACGAGCAATGTAGGCCGGAACGAGTCGCGCAGGCGACGATGTTCCGGCATGAGGTCTGCGCCGGAACTGCGCTGCGCTTGTTCCGGCCTACGAGACTGGTTGGTCTCTTGTTCTGCAAAAGTACCGTCAGGGGCTTTGGCAAACCACCCTCCGGGGGGCTTACTCAGCGCTGGTCGCCCGGCTGCCGGCCGCGGTGGACGGGCAGGCGGGCTGCGCGCCGGCGTTTTCCAATGCTACGACGACCAGCCCGTTTTGGTTCGCAAACTTGATCGCCTCCTCGCAGTCGAGCAGGATCGTCTTGCCGGACTCGACGGCCAGCACTCGGCCTCCTGCCCGGCCGATCGTCTCCAGGGTGCTGCGCCCGATGGTCGGCACGTCGAAGCGCATGTCCTGCTGGGGCTTGGCCACCTTGACCACGGTGAACCCACCGGCCGGGCACAGGGTGCCTGCGCGGCGGATGCACTCGTCGGTGCCCTCGATGGCCTCCACCGCGAGTACGGCCTGGTCCTTGACCGCCACACTCTGGCCGATGTCCAGCCGCCCCAGCTCCTTGGCGATGCGCCAGCCGAACTCGATGTCTTTCCACTCCCAGGTCGACGGGCCTCGACGGGTGAGTTGTCCTGCCTTCACCAGCAACTCCGGTACGAAATCCGTGGCCGGCCGGAACTGGATGCCCTCGCGGGCGAATTCATCGACAATGGTGCGCAAGAGCGAATCGTCGCGCAGGTCCTTCTTTCGCGTGATGAAGTGGGGCAGGAACATGCGGATGGTGCGCAGGTCGGGCAAGTGGCGAATCCAGCCGAAGCGCCGAAACAACAGCACTTTGTGGATTTTGCCGGCCATGGTGGCGGTAGCTACCTGATGGCGCTGAAAGTAGCGAATCGCGGCGTTCACGCGCCCCAGCCCGGTCCAGCGGAAACCGTGGCAGACTTCGGCCAGGCGGGAATCCGCATGGCCCAGCACGCCCACGCAATAGACCTGCCGGCCTTGGCGCCGCAGCGCGTCGGCAATCACCAGGGGATATCTTCCCCAGCCGGCGATCAGGCCGACGCGCATCGCCGGATCGCCGTGGGAAGGATCGACTCGTGTGCGCTTTGATGCGGATGGCTTCACCGTATCGTGGATCTTCAACCGTGGTACTGACGCACAGGCCGGCCGCGGCCGGCGCGCCTCAGGCCACTGCCCGGCGGGAGGGGTCCTGGGGCGGCGCTTTGGGGCAGGAGCGCGGCTGCTGCCCGGCCTGGCCTGTCGGCTGGTTCGTCTCTGCGCGAAGCTGCTCGAACTGGCTGAGCAGGTCGTCCACCACTCGCTGCAAACTGCGCAGCTCGCGACGCATCTCGGGCAGACGGCTCAGCGCCGCCTGTTTGACCTTCTGTTCGCGTTCCGGGGTGGCTGGAATGCCGATCATGCGCGCGCCGTCGGGCACGTCGTTGATCACGCCGGCCATCGCGCCCAGCAGGGCCCCGCTGCCGATGTGGACGTGGTCGCGCACGCCCACCTGGCCGGCCATCGTCACGTAGTCGCCGGTGGTGGTGCTGCCGGCGATGCCTACCTGGGAGCAGAGCATGTTGTGGCGTCCGATGCGGCAGTTGTGGGCCACCATCACCAGGTCGTCGATCTTCGTGCCCTCCCCGATCACCGTGGGCCCGAACGTGCCGCGGTCCACGGTGCTGCAAGCGCCGATCTCCACGTCCGCGCCGAGCACCACGTTGCCCAACTGCGGCGAAAGCTCGTATCGGCCGTCGGCAAACGTGTAGCCGAAGCCGTGCGCCCCGAGCACGGCGCCCGCATGAATCACGCATCGCGGCCCGACCACCGTGTTCTCATAAAGCACCGCATTGGGGAAGATGGTCACGTTCGGGCCGATCTCGGACCCGGCCATGATGTGGACACCCGGGTGGATCGTCGAGCCCTCGCCGATCACCACTTCGTCGCCGATCGTGGCAAAGGGATAAACGTCCACGTCCTCGCCCAATCGGGCCGTGGGGCTGACGACCGCCAGCGGACTGATCCCCATCCGCCGCGCCTGGCGCGGAGGATGGAAAAACATCACCACGCGGGCGAACGCCCGATAGGGATCGTCGACCAGAATGGCGGGCCGGTCGCAGGGATCGAACCCCTTGGGAGCCACGATGGCCGAGGCCCGACAGTTGCAGAGATTGCGGCTGCGCTCGGCGCCGTTGACCAGGGTGATCTGGCCGGGTTGCGCATCGCGCAACGGTGCCGCACCGTCGAGGACCAGCTCGCCGTCGCCCAGCAACTCGCCGCCCACCAGCGCGGCAAGCTCCGCCAGCTTGGCCTGCATGCTCGGAGTCCTTTCCCCAGCGTCCAGTCCGTGGAACCCCCTGGCTTGAGGGGCCTGGAAACAAGTGGGCCGCAATCTATCGCCTCGGGCCACAGGCCACAAGAGCAATCGCCCGACAGCCCGCACGTCTGGAGAAGCTGGGCAAACCAGGAAAGGATTAGCCTTGCGGATGCCCGGTTTCCTGTTTGTCGCCAGCCAGCCACAATGACTTGGAGTTGGCCAAGGGGCAGGGCGCGGGCAGCCCGTCCGCCGAGGATGGGGGCTTTTCGTCAGTGCGCCGAGAATGGGGGCTTCCAATGAGCAAAATGAACAAGCTGAAGATGAAGATCGTACTCCGCCACGTCGGACTGCTTCTCTGGGGCGTGCTGGCGACTTGCGCCATCTCAGCCTGCACGGAACCCGCCGCACAACCGCCTGAACCGGCCACACGCGCCGCCAGGCGGAAAGCCGAGCAAACCGCCGCGCAGCACGGCGAGCAAGCCTTCCCGCAGCTTGGTGAGCAAGCTATTGCAGAGCCCGGCGCGCAAGCCTCCGCGCAGGGGCCCGAACAAGCAATGGTCTTCCGCGGCATGTGCGATGCCTCGGCCGCGGTGGCGCTTGACGAGCGCGCCTTCATCGTGGCCGACGACGAGCAGAATGTGCTCTGCATCTATCGGATCGACCAGCCGCGCGAGCCCGTTGCCCGACTCGATTGGCAGCGCCACCTGGAAATCGAACCCGGCGACGAACACCCCGAGGCCGATATCGAGGGCGCCGCGCGCCTGGGCGATGAGGTCTTCTGGATTACCTCCCATGGGCGCAATCGCAACGGCAAATGGCGCCCCAATCGTCATCGGCTGTTCGCCATGACGGTGCGCACAGGCGCGCAGGGGCCGACGTTCGAGCCGCTGGGGCGTCCCTATCTGCGCCTGGCCCACGATCTGGCCGACGACCCGCGGCTGGCTGCGCTGGGTTTGGAAGACGCGCTGGGCCCCGCGGGCAGAAAGGTCGAGCGACTCGCCCCCAAGGACGAAGGGCTCAATATCGAAGCGCTGGCTCCCGCGCCCGACGGCAAGGGCCTCTGGTTGGGATTGCGCAATCCGCGCCCCCAGGGCAAGGCGCTCATCGTGCCGCTCTTGAATCCGCGCGAAGTGCTGCTTGGCGCCGAGCCGCCCCGTTTCGGCCCGCCCGTGCTCCTGCACTTGGCGGTGCGCTATGAGGACCGAACCAGGGCGTTGGGAATCCGCGCGATGGATTATCTGCCGCAGACGCAACGCTGGCTGATCGTGGCCGGGGCCCACGACGAGCACGACGTGTTTGCCCTCTATAGCTGGTCGGGCAAGCCGAACCAGGCGCCCAGCTTCCTGCCCGAAGCCACACGCGCTGTGGCGCAGGCCGAGGGGTTCTCACCCGAGGCGATCGTGGGCTGGGCCGGGCAGGATCGCGTGTGGCTCCTAAGCGACGACGGGGCGGATCGGGTGCGCGTGGCCTCGCCGGCCGAGTGTCTGCCGGACGCCTGGGACAATGGCTTCTGCGAGGCCAAGGCCCTGCTCGACCCACAGCGCAAGACGTTCCAGGGGCTGTGGATCGCGGTCCAGTAGGGCGGTGGATCGGGCGAGGCGATCATCTGCTGGCGGGAGGCCGGAAGTCGGAAGTCGGAAGTCGGAAGTCGGAAATCGGGTGGCCGGGGCTGGAACGAAGTGAAGCCCCGGACGGTCGCAGACTCGAGGTCGGAGGTCGGCTCATGGCGAGCCGCGAGCGTCAGTTCGCGGTTCAGGCCGAAAGCGGAAACGCGGCTCGTTTAACGGCGAGCCGTAGGCGACTGTGAAAGGCGAAAGCCGAAGTCGAACGTACTATACAAACTACTGTACTTGATGCGCGCACGGCGCGCAGAAGCCACAGCGTAAGACTCTATCGCCGGTAGAACACCGAGACGCCCGCGGTGCCCGGCTCGTCCCAGGGCTGGAACCATACGCTCCGCTCGCGCAGGTCGGGTTCGTTTACCGCCCGGCAGGCCAGCCAGGCCGTCCACCAGCCCAAGGCGATTTGCGAGAGATAGTGCGCATTGTCGTTCACGCGCGAGAACGCCGGATAGGTGGAGGCTAGATAGAACCCGGTCTTCAGCAACGGTCGCTCGGTCATCTGCGCAGCGGTGATAAACGGCATGGCGCCGACAAAGGCGTGGCCGCTCACCGCGTTGCTGTCGTCGAACGGTTTCCAACGCGAGCCGAAGGCGGTCTCGTCCGGTCGTGAGGCACCCAGCAGGACCTGCATCAACAGCATGGGCGGGGCCCCGACCAGATAGCCCCGCGTAACCCTGCCCGCGTACTGGCCCGCTGGACCGCAAAGCGGAAGCCCCTCGAGCAGCCCGCCGGCAAAGGCAATGCCCGCGAATGCAGGAATGAAAATCTGGCCCTCGCCAAAGGTCTTCCAGAATCGGGCGAAATCGTCGGTGCCCGAGCTGCGCACGTCGCGCTGGTACCAGCTCTGGAAATCCTCGTCCAGCGAGGTATTGGCCAGCGGCGCAGCCAGGCCCACGGCCAGCCCCAGGTCGCGCAGCGTGACCCACGAATAGTAGTTCCGATGGTCGTGGCGCACGTTGCCCAGCGTTTCCCACCACATGGCGCCCAGGCGCGCAGCGGGTGTGCAAGGCAGTGCGGCAGCTTGCCCGTGCGCGGGGCCGATGAAGTCAACGGAACCCGAATCGAGTGTCGGGCGCAGCTCGGTGCCCGAGGCGAGTGCTTGGGTGCCACTCGGAGACGCGGCCGGCGCTGTTGCCGGAACGGGTCCGATCGCCTCTGCCGGGACCACCTGTCCAGGGAAATCGCTCACAGGCGGCAATCGGACGACCGGCGGGCACGCGCTAGCCCACTCCACCGGCACGATGTCCATGCCATGACCCGCAGGGACAAAGGGCGCGGAACCGCTGGGCGCGAACACGGTGCCATTTAGTGGTGAAACGCGCTGGCCGGCAGGGCGCGTCGCGCTTGTATTGGCCGAAGCCGCCGGGCCCGGGAGCGACGGGGCCGGCGGTGCCGCTGCACGCGAGGCGTCTGGTGGCGGGCCATGGGGCGAGACGGCTGCTTGCCGAGCACCCGGGAGCGAGGCGGCCGGCGATGGATCGGGCACAGAGGTGGTTGCCCGCAACTCCGCGGTCGCAGCGGCTGGCTGCGCCGCCTGGAGAGCGTCCGGGCACCCGAGGGCGTGGGCCGGGTAGGTCGGCTCGGCGAAGGTCCACCGCTGCGCACACCCGGCAAGCCCGGCGAGCAAAAGCCCCAGGCCCAACCCTCTGCAAAGCCAGTCTGCGCCGGTCATTCTGTGGCGTTCCCCCCGGAAGAAACCGGCCCCGGCCCAAACGACGTCGCGCGCGGGCAAGGCGTCGCCAACGGCGCGGACCGGGTCTGGTTTTCGCACATCCTCAGCGCAGACTCCCAGCGCCAGGCTGGCTGCTCCCGATCAGGCGTCTCAGAGACCAGCGGCTTGGCAGCCAAGCGCTGGTCAAAGCGGCCCTGCCCCCTTCATCGGGCCCGTTAGAATCGGAACCTTAGCTACGACCGTCAGCGCAATCAGACTCGCCGGGACACAGAGACTTTGCGCCACAGGAAAGGGCTGCCCAGATTTCCCAGCTTCAAACCGAGGGTACACCACAGGAAATGATTCTCCGTGCCACTTCAGCAAAACGGAGAGCCCCATCGCCGGGAATCCGGCTGCTAAGAACCCGTAAACGAATTGTTTCTGCAATCGCGGGTCCAAGCCTGGGTGGCCGGGGCTGGAACGAAGTGAAGCCCCGGGGAAGTAATACCTTTATGAGTTCTAAATGCATTTCAGCGAGCCGCGCGCGGGCAAGAGTGCGCCCTGCGCACCTCCGGTCGGTCGGCAGCGCACAGCCCCAACCGGGCGTGATGTAGCAGCCCAGGGCGAGCGCAGCGAAGCCCTGGGTAAGGGGGCGATTCGTGTCCGTAAGCCCTGAACGGGCGCGATACCACACGCGCACACACTGCCGCGCTGGGTCCTCAGGCGGCCGAAGAGTCAGCCCGCTTTGAGACAAAGGTGGTAGGGTGCGTGCTTGCACGCACGCGCGTAGCTGGCG
>CAYXPN010000316.1:1493-6808 GCA_964467075.1 uncultured Planctomycetaceae bacterium | reverse complement strand
CTTTCACCTCCCCACTCCCGGCCCCTTTCTGCCGGGCATCGCTCCCCATGGCGTGCTGTCGGCGCACGCGTGGCCCGATCAGCCACGCCCTTCGGAGGGCGTGCCACCCAGGCCGCGGGGCGCTTTTACGGCGAGGCCCGCCGCGGTATGCTACAGGCATGATCTTCTCACGCCGAATCCGCACGACCCAGCTTGCCGCCCTCTGCCGGCGCCTGGCCCTGGCGCTCGAAGCCGGCGTGGACCTGCGCAGCGTGTGGACGGGCGAGGCCGAGCGCGCCCGCGGTCGCGCGCGCCGGCACTTCGAAACCATCCGCCGGGCCGTGGGGCAGGGGCAGAGCGTGAGCGAGGCCCTGGAGCATTGCGCCGGGTTCTTTCCGCGGTTGTTTTGTGAGCTGATCCGCGTGGGCGAGCAGACGGGCCACCAGCCCGAGGTGTTTGCCCGACTGGCCGACCATTACGAGCACCGCCTGCAAATGCGCCGCCGGTTCCTGGCCGCGGTGGCCTGGCCGCTTTTCGAGCTGGCCGTGGCCCTGGGGGTCGTGGGCCTGCTGATCCTGGCCCCGGCGCTGGTCGAGCAGATCACCGGACAGCCGGGCCTCGACATCCTGGGGTTCGGCCTGGTGGGAGTGCGCGGGCTGCTCATCTATCTGGGCACGCTGGCCGCGCTGGCCGCGGCGATCGTACTGGTGGCGGCACTGGGCCGCCGGGGATGGTTCTGGACCCGGGCGTTTCAGCGCGTGGTGCGCAGGCTGCCGCTCTTGGGCACTGCGCTCGGCACACTGAGCATCTCGCGCCTGGTGTGGACCATGCACGTGACGCTGGACGCGGGCATGGAGCTGCGCCGGGCCCTGAGGCTCAGCCTGCGCAGCACCCACGACGCGCTGCTTACGGATCACATCCCAAGAGTGGACGCGACCATCGCCGCGGGCCGGACGATCCACGAGGCGTTTTGCGCCGCGGGCGGGTATCCGACCGACTTCCTCGACACGCTGGCCGTGGGCGAACAGAGCGGCAAGCTGGTCGAAGCCCTGGGTCTGCTCAGCATTCAATACGAAGAGCGCGCCCGGGCCGCACTCGGCCGGCTGAGCGCCGTGGCCAGCCGCGCGGTGTGGGTGCTGATCGCAGCATTCATCATTGTGCTGATGTTCCGCATTTTCTCGTTCTACCTGAACGCCATCTACGAGGCTGCGGGGCCGCTTTAAGCGCCCGCGTTCGCAAACCGGCACACGACCAGCAACAACAGACCACACGATGGACGGAAAAGGTGACAGGCACCATTTGCCTTTGGGCGGCCCACGACCAGCCTTCGGCCGGTGCCCGGCTTCGCACAAATGGTGCCTGTCACCTTTTCCTCGCCAAAGCCATGCAGGAATAGCATTAGGAGACCGCACGATGCAGCGAGTGTTGGATCACACCGTGGAATGGCCTGAGAACTCGAAGACGAACTGTTTCCACAACCGCGGGGCAAATCCAGGGTGGCCGGGGCTGGAACGAAGTGAAGCCCCGGGGAGTAATCTGCTCACCACTTTTGAGAAAGCGTTCGGCAGAGGGCTGTCGGCCGTGTTGTTGGTGTTGGGGGTTACGGCGGGAATTGCCACCGCGGCGAACACCGCCCAGCCGGCCCGGCCCAATTTCGTATTCGTCCTGGTCGACGATCTGGGCTGGGGCGATTTGAGCTGCTACGGAAACACCCGCTTCAAGACGCCCAACATCGACCGCCTGGCCAAAGAGGGAATCCTCTTCACCCACTACTACCAGAACGGCTCGGTCTGCTCGCCGGCGCGGTGCAGCCTTTTGACCAGCCGCTATCCGGCCGAGATGCGCATCCACGGCCACCTGGCCAGTGCGCAGCAGAACACGGCCCGCGACATGCCCAATTTCCTGGACCCCCAGGTCCCCACGCTTGCGCGGCTGTTGCAGGGCGCGGGATATACGACGATCCACGTGGGCAAATGGCACCTGGGGCGCCCGCCGCAGGCAGCCGAGGGGTTGAAGGACTACGGCTTCGACGTGGCCCGCTGGATCGACGTGCGCGAGGGGGATCGCAATCTCTGGCGGATTGAGGAACGCCCTCATGCCTCGGCCGTGTTGATCGACGCGGCGATCGAGGAACTCGAGGCACACCAGGACGAGCCGTTCTATTGCCAGGTTTGGCTCAACGATCCCCATGCGCCGCTGGCGCCGAGCACTGAGCAGATGGCCCCCTTCCGGCGCTCGACTCCCCAGGGATTCACCAGTCCGTTGATGGTCTATGCCGCCACTCTGACCGAGATGGATCGCCAAATCGGACGCCTGCTGGATACCCTGGACGAGCTGGGACTGAGCGAAAACACGGTGGTGATCTTCTCATCCGACAACGGGCCGGAGGACATCGACATCGGCAATGCCACGTGGTCGGCCTACGGCAGTGCGGGCCCCTTGCGCGGTCGAAAGCGCAGCCTCTACGACGGCGGCATCCGCGTGCCGTTTCTGGTGCGCTGGCCTGCCGGCACACCCGCGGGAAAGGTCAACGACCGGACGATCATCTCGGGCGTGGACCTGTTGCCCACGCTCTGCGACCTGGCCGGGGTCTCGCTGCCGGAGGAGGTGCGCAAGACCATGCGCGGAGAAAGCATGGCGCCCGCGATTCGGGGCGAGGGGTCGTTCCGGCGCAGCGGGGCCCTGATGTGGGAATGGCGCTTCCGTGTGTTCAACCATCCATGGAACAGGAGCCCGATGCTGGCCATTCGCGAGGGCGACTGGAAACTGCTCATCAATCCCTTCGATCCCGAGGAGTTCCCCACAGTGCCGGCCGGGGCGCCGGCGCCGAATCATCGTTGGCCGCTCTTGCTGCCGGGTGGCCCGCGCGTCGAACTTTACAACATCCCGCGCGATCCGGGCGAGCAGCACAACGTGGCCAACGAACATCCGCAGATCGCCTTGCGCTTGGCCCGGCAGGTGCTCGCCTGGCAGAAGACGCTTCCGCCCGGTCTTGTGGAACCCAGCGCGGGCAAGAACGACTATCCCTGGCCCGCGGAGAAATAGCCGACGGCTCGTAGTGACCGTACTTGTACGGTCCTCAAGAGGCCCGATGAATCGGGCCACTACGAACCCTTGGTCCCTTCTCCCACAGTACGCCCGCAGGGGCGACGCATGCGTCGCCCCTACGGCTGATCACAGGTTTCGCTCACACGCTGTCGGCCGGCGGACAGACAAAGCCTTCGCGATACTCGCGGGTGACCATGGCGGTGGCCTCGGGCGAGTCGGGGAAGACCTCCTTCTCGGGGTCGAACTTCAACAGCGGCCCCATCGAAATCGGGTACTTGGCCAGATCGACGCCGTTGTCCACGAGGTGCTGCAAGGTGCGCTCGAGCGTGGCCTCGTTGTCGTCCAGGCTCTTGACCCCGGCCAGGATGCGTTTGGCCTCGGTGGGCGAAACCGTGTGCTCCTCGCCCAGATAGTAGGAGATATTGCCCAGGTGGCTGATGGCCGCGGAGAGATGGCCTTCGCGCACGTCCGCGGTCAGCTTGCCCGGGTCGCCGGCGATCACGGCGTCGATGAAGTTGCGGTAATGGTCGCCGCCGCCGCCGAAGCGCCGGATTTCTTTCAACTGCCGGTCGTAAGCCACGCAGTCGGTGTAGGTGCGCTGCACCAGGTAGCCCTCGGAGCCGTAGAAGATCACGCCGATCTTGTTGCCGCGCGTGCTGCCGAAGAGCCGGTTGATCTCTTCGTCGGCCGAGTTGTCGACCGACAGGCCGCGCGTCTCGAACACCAAGCAGCGGTCGCCGTAGTCGTAGATGGAGACTTCGGTGTTGGCCGTGTCGCCGGCGTCCACGTAGCTGTCGTCCTTGCGCTCGGCCTGGTAGCCCAAGCGCCCGCCGTAGCTGATCACGCTGATCGGATGGGTGTCCACGCCCAGTCCCCAGCGCGCAATGTCGGTCTGGTGGGGACCCTGGTTACCCAGGTCGCCGTTGCCGTAGAGGCGCTGCCAGTGCCAGTCGTAGTGGAAGCTGGGGCGCGTCAGCCGCGGGGTGGTAAACGGCGCCGGCCCGCTCCAGAGGCTGAAATCCACCTCCGCGGGAATCGGATAATCGCCCAGCGGCCCGATCGACTTGCGCCGCTTGTAGCACAGCCCGCGCGCGAATTTCACTTCGCCGATGCCGCCGCTGCGCAGAAACTCGACCGCCTGCTGGATGGCCGGATTCGAGCGGCATTGGGTGCCCACCTGGCAGACGCACTTGTGCTTGCGCGCCGCCGCGACCAACACACTGCCCTCGGCGATATTATGGGAGACGGGCTTCTCGAGGAAGGCGTGCTTGCCCGCCTGCATGGCCCAGACGCCGCACAGTGCGTGCCAGTGGTTGGGCGTGGCCGTGCTCACCGCGTCCACCGCGGCATCGGCCAGTGCCACGCGCATGTCGGTCACGGCCTTTGGCGCGAGTCCCTGTTTCTCGGCCACCTGTCGGGCCCGCGACTGGGCCACGCTGGTGTCCGCATCCACGATGTAGAGAATCTCCACGCGCGGATCGCTCAGATAAGCCCCGATGTGGCTTCCGCCGCGGCCGCGCACCCCGATCACCGCCATGCCGATCTTTCCGTTCGGGCTCTGGGCCCGGGCGATGTAGGGAGCCGCCGAAACAGCAGCAGTGGCCAAAGCCGCCTGGCGCACAAAACGCCGACGAGTCATGCGAGACATCGCTGATCTCCTTCAAAGTGGCAGGAAAATGGGATCGTGGGCTGGCAGGGCGCGGGGGCGACTGGCTCTGCCAGTGGGGGTGGCACTGGCTCTGCCAGTGCTCCGTGGCCCCTGTTTGAACATAGGGCGCGGGGTACGGTCGGGCACGGCCCGACGCCGGCGCTCGGGTGTGTCGGGGCCAGGACACAGGCACGGGTGCCCATGGACAGAGCCAGCGGCAACCTGCGCCGGGATTCAACACGTTGATCTTGAACGGGCCGCTGCGGTTTGTCAACGGCCGGCAGGGCCGATTCGCTGGGCAGGGGCGATTGGCCGGGCCAAAAAAGGGACTGCGGGACGCTCCCCGCGGCCCGGCGCCTGCTTGGCGCGTCTAAACGAATGGTTTCCCCAGTCCGGAGCCCAGAGCCGGGTGGCCGGGGCTCTCAGCGAAGCGAAACCCCGGGAAGTAATACCCTTACAAGTTCTTGGCGCGTGGATGGCTGCGACCTAGAATTGCCAAACCGTGCGTCGCGCGCCGGCGGCCGGGTGGCCGGGGCTCTCAGCGAAGCGAAGCCCCGGGAGCTAATCGTGCGTCGCGCGCCGGCGGCCGGGTGGCCGGGGCTCTCAGCGAAGCGAAACCCCGGGAAGTAATACCCTTACA
>CAYXPN010000316.1:0-1393 GCA_964467075.1 uncultured Planctomycetaceae bacterium | reverse complement strand
CTAATCGTGCGTCGCGCGCCGGCGGCCGGGTGGCCGGGGCTCTCAGCGAAGCGAAGCCCCGGGAGCTAATCGTGCGTCGCGCGCCGGCGCTGCGGTCCGGCGGCACACCGGCTGCCGGCGCGGGCAGACTTTCGCCGCTGCCGGCGAACCACAAGCGGGAGGCCCATCTGGTGCAGCGATTCCTGGTAACCGGAGGAGCGGGATTCATCGGCTCCCACCTGGCCGAGGCCCTGGTGGCCCGAGGCCACGAGGTGCGCGTGCTCGACAATCTGAGCACGGGCAAAGAGGCCAACATGGCCGGCTTCCGCGACCGGATCGAGTTTGTCCACGGCAACGTGGCCGACCCCGAGCTGGTGGGCGGGCTGGTCGAGGGCGTGGACTGCGTGTTTCACCAGGCCGCCCTGGCCTCGGTGCCGCGCAGCGTGGAGCGGCCGCTGGATACCCACGAGGCGTGTGTGACCGGCACGGTGGTGCTGCTCGACGCGGCCCGGCGCGCCGGTGTGCGCCGCTTGGTCTATGCCGGCTCGAGCAGCGCCTATGGCGACCAGCCCACCAGCAGCAAACGCGAGTCCGACCTGCCGCTGCCCATCTCGCCCTACGGGGCTGCCAAGCTCTGCGGTGAATCCTATTGCCGGGCGTTTACGGCCACTTACGGGTTTGAGACCGTGGTGCTGCGCTACTTCAACGTGTTCGGTCCGCGCCAGGATCCCGACAGCCCCTACTCCGCGGTGATTCCGCTGTTCATCACGGCCATGCTCCGCGGCCGGCAGCCGGTGGTCTACGGCGACGGCCTCCAGTCGCGCGATTTCACCTACGTGGACAACGTGGTGCAGGCCAATCTGCTGGCCGCCGAGGCCGAGGGCGTGGCCGGCGGCGTGCTGAACATCGCCAACGGACGGAGTACCGACCTGCTCACGCTCCTAGAGGTGCTCAACCGCTTGCTGGGCACTGAGATCGAACCCCGCTTTGACCCGCCGCGGCCGGGCGACGTGCGCGAAAGCCTGGCCGACATCACCCGGGCGCGCCACCTGCTCGGCTACCGGCCGCAGGTGGATTTCGAAGAGGGCCTGCGCCGGTCGATCGACTACTACCGGCAGTTGGCCCGCGCGGCCGGCTGATTTTTCCTGCGGCCAGCGGCCGCCTCGTTTAACGGCGAGCCGCAGTCTCGTAGGCCGGAACAAGTGCAGCGCTGTTTCGGCGTCGAGCTGATTTTGCGTGGCGCCGGGTGCCACTGCCGGCTTGTCCAGCAGTGCGTCATGCGGAGGCATGCAGGCATGGGTGGGCAGGCCGCCGGGTGCCACTGCCGGCTTGTCCAGCAGTGCGTCATGCGGAGGCATGCAGGCATGGGTGGGCAGGCCGCCGGGTGCCACTGCCGGCTTGTCCAGCAGTGCGT
>CAYXPN010000315.1:0-6826 GCA_964467075.1 uncultured Planctomycetaceae bacterium | reverse complement strand
GATACCACACACACTCAAGCGCAGCGCTGAGTCTCCAGATGGCTGAAGAGTTACAATCGCTCAAGATCGCGCTGTGCAAACGGCCCGCCTCCGGGGTTCTCTACGCCGCGGAAGCATTACCACAGTTTGCGCAGCTTGCCTCGGCTGCCCGCTTCAGCGTTGCGGGCCCAGCCGCGCTCAGCCAGGCCCCTCGCCGCGATCGAACGCCTCGCGGTCGCGCTGGTAGAGTGCCAGGACGGACTCGAACGTGGCGGCGTCGATCTGCCAGACCGGCCGGTCCTCGCTGTGCGCGTTGCAGTGGGCGGTCAAAAGCCGATACATGAACTTGAACAGGTGGCGCGGCACACGCAGCGGCTCGAAGGCGCCGACCAGCCGGTGCTTGTCCACTCCGGCGTCGAAAAGCTGGTCGAGTGTGGCCGAGTCGCCTTCCGTCGCGCACGCTCTCAGACGCGCATTGGCCAGGTCATAGAGCGACTGCCCGGTCCAGGCCAGTGAGCGGATCAGGTTCTGCTTGTCCAGCCGGGCCCGCTGGTGGAAATCGCGGTCTTCGCGGTCCAGCAACCGCTCCAGCTCGGCCGGCAGAAGCAGCTTCATTCCCAGGCCGAGGTGCTTCAAGAACTTGTTGTCCAACATGGGCCAGACCAGGGCCCGCATCAACTCCACCGACCCGGTGACCAGGTAGGGTTCGTCCACCCGGTCCACGAGCACGATCAGCCCGTGGAATCTCAAACCTCGCAGCACACCCTGCAGCTTGGCCAGCAGCTCGTAGCGGTCGTCGGTGCGCTGGCGGTCGGGCAAGGGCTGGCCGGCGATCTGCGAGGCAGGCAGCTTGATCAGCACTCGGCGGAGCACGGACGCCTGGTGGCTGAGCACGCGCGTGTTGCGCGCCAGGCGCCGCGACTTGAAGAACCACTTGAGCCATCGCCAAATCCGCGGGGCCCAACCGGCCAGCACCGCCAGCAGGATCAGCAAACCGGTCCAGAAACCGGCCAGCCAATTCCAGCGGCCCAGCCCGGCCAGCAGCATCACCACGCCCGCGGTCACCGCGGCCCCCAGACCGATATCCCACCAGGCAGTCCAGACGGGGAACTGCAAGCGGCGGCGCAGTTGGCTGAAGCGCTGCTGCCGGCTTTCGGCCAGCGATTGGTCGTAGCAGGCCGCCAGCAACAGCACGTCCCGGCGCTGGGCCGCGTCGAGTGCGCTCGGATCGAGCGGCTCGTCGCGGGCCGCAGGATGGCGCGTCTGGCGCACATCCAGCAGGCGATCGACCAGTTGGGTCACCGCCAGCGAGAGCACCGCGTCCATGTGGTCCCAGAGCCGCCACTGACCCAGCACGCGGTCGGCTCGGCGCCGGCGCCCGGAGAACCGTTCGCGCAGCCGATCCAGAAAAGGATTGAAATCGTCGTAGGAGACCACAAACACCTGGCTCTCGGGATGGTCGGCATTGTAGTCGGTCAGGTGCTGGACGATCTGCAAGCGCAGGGCCGTCTTGCCCGAGCCCTTCTCGCCGAACACCACCGCGGTGGCCGGCTCCGCGGGATCGCCGTAGATCTTGTCCCACACCGGATGATACGTGGTGCGGATACACGCACTCTTGAAGACCAGGTCGGTCTGCGCGTCCTCGTCGGCGAAGGGGTTGGTCTGGATGCCGTGGTGCTGGAGAAACTGCTGAATCTTCATGCCATGCGCCCTGCCGGCCGGGAAAACCACGGCGACTGTCGAAAACCTGCAGCGCCAGAGCCGGTCTGCCTCTGCACGCCCACACCGGTGCGCCCCATCAGCCTCACCGGCCGGCCCCGCGCCTCACAGCAGGAGAAGCCCTCCCGCCACGAGACTTCCCCCAAAGAAAGCCCGAAAACCACACCGCGCCGGCCGTCGCGGTCGCGGTGTTCGAGTCGGCAGGTCCCATGAACAGCACCCAGACAAACACCACCAGCAGGACGACCACCACGAGGATCAACCCCGTGAGCAAGGCGATCTGGGTGCCCTTGGACGATTGGCGCCGGGCTGGGCGCCGTGCTGGCTTGGCCGCGGCGCCGGGGTTCGTGCCGATCATCGGTCCTGTCGAAATGGCTGCCCGGCCCGCGCCGAACTGGGGAAACACCTCGCTGGCCTCTTGCCAATCACGCCAGCCCTCGCGCCAGACCAGCGTGTCGGCACTGACCCGGCCTTCGGCGATCCAGTTGCGCATGATGTCGGCCGTGGCCGGACCGAATTGCCCGCCCGTCGGGGGTCGTACGTACCAGACCACGTTGCCCGCCTCGGCCAATGGGTCGGGCGCACCTGCCGTGCCGGCCTGCGCGCCGACGGGCGCGCGGGGCCGGTCCTCGGAGACCGCAACCGCCGGACCAGTCTTGGCCGCAGAGGTCGCGCCCGGCGATGTCACACCCTGGGGGGCAGACACCGGGTAAGACGTTTGGGGGCTGGAGGCCGGTCGGCTGCCGGGCACGGCTTCGGGACCACCTGGAGTCGCCACGCCGGCGCTCGCCGGTCCGGCGGCGCCGTACGAGCCGGGGGCAACCGAGGGAGTCGAAATTGCGGAGGGCCCTGCCGGGGCGGGCGTGGTACCAGATGGGCCGCCACCCGAGCCAGGGTGTGAGGCCGCGGGTGGGCCGGCAGGCCGACTCGGCTCAGTGGCCACCGCCGCACCAGATGCCGGCTGGCTGGCAGCGATCGGCACACCAGCCCCGGCACCGGCCCGATGCCGCTCCGTGCGTTCCTCCTTGGAACTCCTGCGCGTGCTTTGCAGGGGGATTTGGATTTTGGCACCGCAGAAGGGGCAGATTCCGCGCCGACCCGCTTGAAAGGCCTTCACGTTGAGCTTGTGGCCGTTCGGACAGTAGAAGCGAATGCCCATCGTTCGATTTCGCCTCCGCTGGTCGCCCCCGCTTGCCTGCCTGGTAGTGGCCCCACCCAGCCTTCAAAAGGTTACTGGCGCCCACTCGGCAACCCATCGCGATCTCGAGGGCCGCCTTCAGTAGCTGTCGATTGCCTTATTACCCGAGGCAACGCCGGGCGCAAACCATACGGCCCGGCAGCACACACTGCTCCGGCAAGGCCGCGCCGGCACACCGACTCGGTGCAGGGCGGCCCTAACCCCTTGTTCCATTATAACTTGCAGATTTCCGAGGGGAAACTACGGGATTCTCCCCGCCGGCAGGTCCCAAGGGGGCCGAGGGCGCAAAGCGGGAGGCCGGCGAGCGGACGCCGGAAAGCGCAGTCGGAGCGCGACAGCAAACGCGTCCCGGGCCGGGTGCGCGGCCGTGCTCGGCCCATCCGCAGGGTCAGCGTGGCAATGCGGCCAGCGGGCCTCTTGTCGGCAGGGCTGCGCTTAGCAGCGGGCTGGTAGTAGTCCGACACAGCTAAACTGTGGGGTGCCACGGTTGGCTTGCCCAACCGTAGTATTCGGCACTGCTGGACAAGCCACCAGTGGCACCCAACTCGACACTTTACGTGTGTGTCGGACTGGTAGTGCGGTCGGGCCACCGAACAGAGAAAAGCCGTTCGCCATAAGTGACCGTGCCAACAATACCCCTATAGTGGCTGAAAGCGAATAGCTCTCTGATGGCATAAACTGCGCAAGCAGGGGTGCTGCGACAAACCTGAACAAAAGCGCCCACCGGTTCCATCGAAACGTAGGGTGATTACACTAAGGGGACCGCATCCCCAGTTCCCGCACAGCGGGGGGTTGACTCACCCGCAGAGGGAAGCAACGATGGTACGGGTGGGGCTGGAAACACCCCATTTTGGACGCTGGAGCATGAGAGAGCGCAGCCGGCAATCCGCTCGGCAGGCGGCTTCTCCAAACGCCTGTCGCATGCGCAGGGCCCACTATCTGGGCACAGCAGCAGCCGTAGTATTCGGGGCAGGCGGGGTGGCGATTTCGCTGCTGTTGTTCTTCACGTTGCGTCTGCGCGAAGACCAATTGGCCGAGGCCGCGTTTTGTCTCGATGCCCAGCGGCGCGCCGAAGCCGTCGAGCAGGCCATGTCCAACCGGCTCGCCGCGGTGCGCATGGTCGAGGCTTTCTACCGCGGCTCCGAAGTGGTCGAGCGGCACGAGTTCCGCGAGTTCACCACTTCCTTGCTCGATGTGCGCGATTCGGGTGTGCGGGCATTGCTCTGGGTTCCTCGCGTGCCCGCGGCCGAGCGCCTAGCGCACGAAGAGGCGGGGCGGTCTGAAGGGATTGAGCGCTACCGCATCACCGAGAAGACCTCGGAGGATCAGGTAATTCCTGCGGGCGATCGGGAGGTCTATTGGCCGATCTTCTACGTGGAGCCTTCTGCCGAATATGGCGCGGCCTTGGGGCTTGATCTGGGCCAGGAACCTCCGTGCGTGCAGGGCTTCAGGCGTGCCTTGGAACTCTGCAAGCCCGCGTCGGCCCTTTGCGTGCCCCTCGAACCCGAGCGATCGGCCCGGTGCGGCTTCGGTCTGCTGGCGCCGATCTTCACTGCCGACGCTGCGGCAGACGGCGAGCAATCGGCCGACGAGGTGCTGGGATTCGTAGGCGGGGTGTTTTGCCTGCGCACGATCGGGGATGAGGCATTGTCGCTGCTGCCGCAAGCGCCCATCGAGATGGCTGTTTCCGCGGAGACGCAGCCGGGCACGTTTCGAACGATGGTAGTGTTTCACGGGGCGTCTGGCGGGGGGCCAGACGCCCAGGAGCCCGAAATCACGCAACCCGGCCGGATGCGTTACGAGGACGATTTCGAGCTGGCCGGTTCGCGTTGGCGGGTCACGTGTTTCCCGGAGGAGGGGTTTCTTGCCGAGCGGCGCACGTGGCTGCCCGCGGGTGTGTTGGGGACCGGCGTCGCGTTGAGCCTGTTGCTGGTGGGCTATCTGTTGTTGCTCGGGGGGCGCGCGGTCCGAGTCGAGCGTTTGGTGGCCCAGCGCACCGCGGAATTGAAGACGATCAGCGACGCGGCCCTGGACGCGGTGATCATGATGGATTCCGCGGGTTGCGTGGTCCATTGGAACCCGGCCGCGGAGCGCGTGTTCGGCTACTCGCGCGAGGAGGTGCTGGGCCGTGGGGTCCACGAACTGGTTGTGCCGCCCCGCCATCGCCAGCAGGCCCGGGACGGCCTGCGCGAGTTTTTCCGCACCGGCAGCGGGCCGGTGGTGGGCAAGGTGCAGGAGATGCAGGCGGTGCGCAAGGACGGGAGCGAGTTTCCCATCGAGATTTCGGTCTCGGCCATCCGCTTGCACGACCAGTGGTGGGCGGTGGCGGTGGTGCGCGACATCAGCGAGCGCCAGCGTGCGGCCGAGGAGCTGATCAGGGAGCAGCGCCTGTTGCGCGAGATGCTCGACTTGCAGGAACGCGAACGGCGCCTGGTGGCCTACGAAATCCACGACGAACTGGCGCAAATGCTCACCGGGGCCCAGTTCAAGCTCCAAGCCTTCCAACAGAAGCTCGAACGTCAAGGCGTCCAGCACCCCGAGGGCTGGAAGGCTTTCGAAGAGGGCCTGCGCCTGCTCGGCGACGGGCTGGCCGAAGCGCGCCGGCTGATCAGCGGGTTGCGCCCGCCGATTCTGGACGATTCCGGCGTGGTGGCGGCGATCGAGTATCTGGCCACGGAGACGCAGGACCGCGGCGGCCCGCAAATCGAGTTTGTGCCCGAGGTGCACTTCGAGCGCCTGGCTCCCCCGCTGGAAAGTGCGTTGTTCCGCATCGTGCAGGAAACGCTCAACAACGCCTGCCGCCACAGCCGCAGCCTCAAGGTGCGCATCGAGCTCGACGAGACCGACGATCACGTGCGCCTGGTGGTGCAGGATTGGGGCTTGGGGTTCGATCCGGGCGGGGTAGACCCCAGCCGGTTTGGTCTGCGCGGCATTCGCGAGCGCGCCCGACTGCTCGGCGGCAGGGCCGAAATCCATTCCGCGCCCGGAGAGGGCACGCGGATCACCGTGGAATTGCCCCTGGTCGAACCGTCCGACCACCACACCTCAGGCGACGCGCCGGCAGGCGGGGGCGCAGCGCGCCCCACAGAAGGCTCTGGCCCGGCCGAAGGTTCTGCGCCTGGGGCCGCGGAGCCGCATTCCGAAGGTTGAGCCCCCTCTCGACACGGTCGGCCGTTGCAAACGCTCTTGGCCGCGGTTATCCTGGCACGGCAGCAACACCCGATCACCTTTGCGCGCCGCAACATGCTTGCTGGTGCGCAGCGTGCATGCCTCGCCCCATCAGCCCGACGGCCGTGGCCGGTGCTGCGCACGCCTGGGCGTTTTCCGGCGCCACGGGGCTGATCCGCGCCAGGTCTACACGGGGCACCTCGACGAGCTGAAACAACTCATGCGGCAAGGCGTGGGCAGATCCCCGGCCGCTGCTGAGAAGGGCTATGTCCAGTGAGAGGAACAGACAGGTGACCGATCCGGCGAAGCAGTGCCGCTTGAAGCGCTCGATCACCTGTGGCGCCGAAGTGGCCGCGCTTACCGGCAGCAGGATCACGAAAGCGCGAAAGAGCGAAAGCACGAAAGGGACTGAAAAGGAAGATCACGAAAGCGCGAAAGAGCGAAAGCGCGAAAGGGAGCAGGGAACAGGAGAATTGCGCTGCGCGGCACACGGCTCGCGCTGCGCACGTACCAGCCCCCCCGTGCCGCAATTCGTCAGCGTTTTCGTGTTTTCGTCCTTTCGTGCTTTCGTGATTGGCTGAGTGCCCAAACGCGGGCGCGTAGCCGTGCTGGTTGGCAGCAGGATCACGAAAGCGCGAAAGAGCGAAAGCACGAAAGGGACCGAAAAGGAAGATCACGAAAGCGCGAAAGAGCGAAAGCACGAAAGAGACCGAAAAGGAAGATCACGAAAGCACGAAAGGGAGCAGGGAACAGGAGAATTGC
>CAYXPN010000314.1:0-6840 GCA_964467075.1 uncultured Planctomycetaceae bacterium | reverse complement strand
CACCTTATCGCCGCGGCGATGAAACTTGACCAAGTTATTTATGAGCGCCCGCTTACGCCGGCGGCTCGCCTTCGGCGCGCGCGCCCAGCATCTCGCGTGCATGATAGCTCGAGCGCACAAACGGCCCGCTGGCCACCTGCTCGAACCCGATGCGCCGGGCCAGCTCACCCAGCCGATCGAACTCGTCGGGCGGCACGTAGCGGACCACGGGCAGGCAATGGGCCGCGGGCTGGAGATACTGGCCCAGCGTGAGCATCCGGCAGCCGGCCGCGTGCAGCTCGGCCAAGGTGTCGAGCAGCTCCTCGATCGTCTCGCCCAACCCCAGCATCAGCCCGGTCTTCAGCCGAATGCGCGGATTGCGCTGCCAAATATGCCGGAACATGGCCAGCGTGCGCCGGTAGTCGGCCCTTGGCCCGCGCAGCCGGGCAAACAGCCGCGGCACGGTCTCGGTGTTGTGGTTGTACACCTCCGGCGCAGCATCGACCAGCCGATCCACGGCCGCAAAGTCGCCGGCGAAATCCGACGGCAGCACTTCGATTGGGGCCTGCACCCTGGCGCGCAGCTCGACGATCGTGCGACAGAAGTGCTCGGCGCCGCCGTCGGGCAGATCGTCGCGTGTGACACAGGTAATGACCACGTGCTCCAGGCCCAGGCGCGCCGCGGCCTCGGCCACGCGCCGGGGCTCGTCCGGGTCGACCGGCCGGGGCCGGCCGTGGGCTACACTACAGAACCGGCAACTGCGCGTACACACATCGCCCAGGATCATGAAGGTGGCCGTATGCCGCGCGAAGCACTCCATGCGATTCGGACACCGGGCGTGCTCGCAGACCGTCTGGAGCCGACACGCGCGCAGCACGGCCACTGTGCCGCGGGTGCCGTTCTTGGGCACCTGGCGCTTCAGCCAGCGCGGCAGCCTGCGGCGCGGCCCGATTCCGGCTCCCGCGGCCGGCGGGTCGCCGAGCGAGTGTGAATCGTTTGCGGGTTGCGACATGGGATTTCCGGACACGTAGACCCGTAGGCTCGCGCTCGACGCACCCTGCAAGCTCGACCCCGCCCACAAGCTCAGAGGCCCCACCTGGGCCGGCGGCTCGCGGCTGAACCCTCGTGCGAGGCATGGCGAACCAGCCTCCGCTGGCGGGCCAACCACGGGTGGCTGCTGTGCAGGTGGTATCTGCGACAGCCGAACGCCTCGGCCAGCGAGCTGACCAGTGCGCTGCGCACTGCGCTCATTCTAACGGGCCGGCGCTGTTCGGCCAGCAGGCACCCCCAGCCGGCGTTTTGCGTCTCGGGCCGCGGCTCGATCAGACGAAACAGCCCCATGGGCGGGCAGACATTGATGAACGCACCGTGCCAGGTGACCCAGCGGCGCACCGCCACACCCAAAGCCGCCACCCGGCCGCTGCGCCCCCAGAGGCACCATTCGCCCGCCGACGGCCTGACGACCAGGCGCAGGCTCTCCAGCGTTTGGACGATCCCCTGCCTGAGGCGACGGAGATACTCGCCCACGGTCCAGCGGTACCACCAGAGGGGGACGATCGGGTAGACGGCAAGCTGTCCGGGGCAGTGGACCAGGCAGCCACCCCCCCGGCCCACCCAGCGCAGCGCGACCCGGCCGGCGCGCACCAGCCGGCTCTCGTGCCCTACCTGAGCGGCCGAGCCGTCCCGACCCACGGTGATGATCGGCTCGTGTTCGCACACCAAGAGCGCGATCTGCCCGTCGTCGCGCTCGGCAATCCGACCCAGCACGTGGCGCTGGAGATTCTCGGCCTCCTCGAAGTCCAGCCTGCCGAGCAGATGGGCCTCCATGGCGGGCAAGTCCGCCTTGGCGGCCGATGGGGTGAAATCTCGCAAACCACCGGTCATCGCAGCTTGTTCACCTCGCTTGAGCGGTCGGGCCACAGCGGGTAAAAACCAGGTATTGGGGCACGGCGGGCAAAAAACCAGGTATTGGGGCACGGCGGATTGCCCGGCCGCCCCTCGGGCGTGTGCCCAGGCCGGGCTGCCCGTCGGCGCCGGCTGGGTGCCCGGCAGAGGCGGGATTATTACCAGGCGGGCCGGCCCGGGGGAAGGGCGCTTTGGCCGATTGCCCGGAACGTCGCGCCCGCGCAATGGCGCCAAGCACGGCCGTGCGCTCCGAAGAGCGTATGGTCCGCCGGAGAACTATCGCCGAAGCTTGAAGCTTGATGTCAAGTCAACTCACGGTCCCGCGCCCGATCGCGCGCCCGAGAGCGTTGAGGCAGCGCAAGGAGTCCAGCCACGGCCAGAAAGAAGCGTAAACAGCCTTCCCAGGCTGACCCGAACGAGCGACTGATCGTCCAGAACCGCAAGGCCCGGCACAAGTTCACCGTGCTCGACACGCTGGAGTGCGGGCTGGTGCTGGTCGGCAGCGAGGTGAAGAGTCTGCGCCACGGCCGGGTGTCGCTCGATGAGGCTTATGCGCGCGTCAAAGACGACGAAGTGTGGCTCATCGGCTGCGATATTCCCGAGTACGTCGAGGCCAACCGCTTCAACCATAAACCCAAGCGGCCGCGCAAGCTGCTTTTGCACCGGCGCGAAATCCAGCGCTTCGCCCAGCAGGCTTACGAGAAAGGCCTCACCCTGGTGCCGCTCAAGATGTATTTCAAGCGCGGCCGGGTCAAGCTGTTGCTTGGGCTTTGCCGCGGACGGCAGTTGCACGACAAGCGCCAGGCCATGCGCAAGGCCGAAGCCGATCGGGCCATCCGCCGCCAGCTCTTTCGCCGGCGCTGAGTTGGTGGCAAGGCGCGCCGTTGGAGCCCGGACTGAACGACGCCGCCTTGGCGGAGATGATCCGGCAGAATATGCCCGTGCATCACCGGGTGGGACAAGGTGTTCTGTAGTCCACGGTTCCCCGTGCCGGGGGGTCGGGGCACCGCGCACCAGCGGCCGGCTGCCTCCGCGCGAACCACCGGGTCCGCGCCTGCGTAGACAGTTCAAGCGGCCCGGCGGCTTGCCCGGCGGGGGTCTTTCCGCAGCTTTCGGGCGGTCGTGCCGGCGACCGGGTGGCGCAGCGAGGGGCGAGCCCGCCCCCCCCGGGCCCCGTATCGGGGGCAACGTAAGCACCGCCGTCCTCAGAACTTGTAAACGATATTGCCTCCCAATCGGAGGGCCAATCCGGGCTGGCCGGGGCCCTCAGCGAAGTGAAGCCCCGGGGAAGTAATACGTTTACAAGTCCTTACTACACGCCGATGTTGCACCTGACGAACGTCAAGAAGTCGTACGTCCAGCCCGACGGCAGCCCGCTGCCGGTCTTGGACATCCCCGAGTTCCACGTGGCCGCGGGCAAACAGGCGGTGCTCGTCGGGCGCAGCGGCTGCGGCAAGACCACCTTGTTGCACGTGATCGCGGGGATCACGCGCCCTGACTGCGGGCGCGTGCGCGTGGACGACTGGGAGATCACGCTCTTCTCCGAGGCCGAGTGCGACCGTTTCCGCGCCGAGCGGATCGGCTACGTGTTCCAGACGTTCAACCTGCTGCCGGGCTTCACCGCGCTGGAGAATGTGCTCTTGTCCATGCGCTTTGCCCGCGGTCGACCGGACAAGGCGCGGGCCAGGCACCTGCTGGAGCGCGTGGGTCTGGGGCATCGGATGACCCACCGGCCGCCCATGCTCTCGGTGGGCGAGCAACAGCGCGTGGCCGTGGCCCGGGCCCTGGCCAACCGGCCCAAGCTGCTGCTGGCCGACGAGCCGACGGCCAATATCGACGCCGGCCACCAGCAGCAGGTTTTGGACCTGTTGCGCGAGGCGTGTGCGGAGGAGCAAGTGGCCCTGGTGCTGGTGACCCACAGCGGGGAGGTGGCGCAGCAGTTCGAGCGGGTGGACCGTTTGGAGGAGTTCAATCGCGTGGGTGCGGTGGCGAAGGCTGTTTGAAAAGGGGGCCGAGACGCCGTTCGAATCCGGGCCCAAGGACTGAGCACTGCCGCAAGGAGGCGGCCGAGATGCGCACAGACGCAGCGGTGGACCCATGAGCCTTTGGAGAATCGCCTGGCGGAGCATTCAGCAGCGGTCGTTGGCCTCGGCCCTGACCGCGCTGTCGGTGGGTTTGGGCGTGGCGCTGGTGGTGGCCGTGCTGGTGATCCATCGGGTGGTGGACACCTCGTTTCGCCGCGGGGCCGGCGGGTATGACCTGATCGTCGGCCCCAAGGAGTGCAGCGACCTGGAGTTGGTGCTCTCCACCGTGTTCCATCTGAACCTGAGCCGGCAGCTCGGAACCGTCAGCCATTCGTACTACGAGGAATTCGTCTCCGGCCGCTTCGCCGGCGTGGTGGAGGCCGCGGTTCCCATTTGCCTGGGCCACGACTACGAGGGCTTTCCCGCGGTGGCCACCACGCCCGAGATGTTCGAAAAGCTGACCTATCTCGACGGGCGCGAGTATCGCTTTGCCGAAGGAGACAACTTCCGACGAGAGAACTTCTTCGAGGCGGTCGTCGGGGCCACGGCCGCACGCCGGCTCGGATTGAAGCTGGGCGATACGTTCCGACCCGTGGCCACCCGCCCCGAGCCCGGGGGCAAGAGCGACGACGAACACGGCCACGACGAGTTCACTGTAGTCGGCATCCTGGAACCGACCGGCACGCCCAACGACCGGGTGGTGTTCATGAACATCGAGGGCTTCTGGCGCTGCCCCGCCCATACGGCCGCGCCCTCGGTAGCCGAGCGCCTGCTCACCGGGCCGGGGGCTTCGGCCCCGGCTGCGGCACCGACCGAGCCGAGCAACGAAACCGAGCACAGCGACGAGGCCGAGCACGGCCACGAAACAGAGCACAGCCACGAGACGAAGCACAACAGCGAAGCTCGGCAGGAGGGCGAAACAGAGCACAGCGGCGAAGCCGAGCCCGGCGAACACGCAGCAGAGGCGCATCACCATCCAGAGGCCCCGCTTCGACGGGCGGTCACGGCGATCCTGGTCTGCACCGACCAGTCCTCGCCCCAGGCCGCCCAACTGGCCATGGCCCTGCCCGATCGGGTCAACCGCGAGAAGGAAGCCCAGGCCGTCTATCCCTCCTACGTGATCAGCCGGTTTTTCGACACGGTGGTGGGCAATCTGGAGCGGATTCTGCTCCTGCTGGCCGTGTTGGTGGTGATCGTGGCGGGGATCGGCATCCTGGTGAGCATGTATAATTCGATGAGCGAACGCCGGCACGAAATCGCGGTGATGCGGGCCCTGGGGGCCCGGCGACGGACCGTGATGGCCATCATCCTGACCGAGTCCATCCTGCTGGCCCTGGGCGGCGGGGTCTTGGGAGTCCTCTTGGGACACGGCCTGGTGGCCGGGCTCGGGCCGAGCATTCGCCACTACACGGGCGTGATCGTCAGCCCGCTGGACTTCCAGTTGGTCGAGCTGGTGCTGGTGCCGGGCCTGGTCGTGCTGGCCACGCTGGTGGGCTATTTGCCCGCGGTGGTGGCCTACCGGACCGACGTGGCCAAATCGCTCCTGGCCGCGGCCTAAGCAGCTTAGAACTTGTAAACGAACTGTTTCCCCAATGCCATGCCCAGACCCGGGTGGCCGGGGCTGGAGCGAAGCGAAGCCCCGGGGAATAATACCTTTACAAGTTCTTAGCGCGCCTTGGTTTGAGCCGGCCGTTTCATTCAGCCGTTGCGTTCAGATGAACCGGGATGAATCATGAACCCTGGCGCACAGCACCAGCTCGGCGATCCTCCTGCGGCCTGTCGGCCCGCGCCGGCGCCGACGATGGATGCGCCGCCGGAGCTGCCGGAGACAGAGGACCCGGAGGCGGTCTATCGGGCCTTGAGCACCTCGGCGGTGTTGAGCGTGGTGTTCGGGGCCCTGTCGTGGCTCAGTGCGCTGCACTGGGGGTGGGGCATCTTGCCGCTGTTGGGGGTGGCCTCGGCGCTGTGGGCATGGCGACGGATCAGCCGGACCCCGGAGGAGCTCTCGGGGCTGGCGCTGGCCAAGGCGGGGCTCGGGCTGTCGCTGGGCCTGTGGGCTGCCGGGGCGTTGTGCTACTACGTGGTCGTCATGCGCGATGTGCCCTACGGCTACACACCGATCACCTTCGAACAGCTCCAGCCCGACCCCGACAAACCCGGCCAGTTGATCGCCCCGCTGGCCGTGGAGTTGCAAGAGACGGACGCGAAGGTGTTCCTTCGCGGCTACATGTACCCGGGCCGGCAGACCACGGGACTGAAGAAGTTCGTGCTCGTGCCCACCATCGGCCATTGCTCCTTCTGCATGACGAGGCTGAAATCCACGGAGATGATCCACGTGGAGCTGACCGGCGATCTGGCCACGCGCTACAAATCGACGCTGGTAAGCGTGGGCGGGAAGCTGATCGTCGACCCCAGCGCAGCAGCCAGCCTCTACGGCGGTTTCCCCTACCAGATCCAGGCGGACTACATCCGCTAGTGCGGACGATTCGCCGACCTTCTGGTGAAGGTGTTTTTTTTTGAGCTTGCAGGCGTCCCGCCTGCGAGCCGCCGTTGTGGAGCGGTCTCGCGAGCGTTGCACAACATCGAGAGCCGACAGGCGACCTGATTTGAGGGTGCCATCCGTGGCCGAGCATCGCTACATCATCGTGCCGGAACTGGGCGTGGAGGCCGAGCCTGTGCGCCTGAGCGCATGGCTGGTGCGCTGCGGCCAGCGCGTGGGGGCGGACGAGCCGGTGGTGGAATTGCTCTCGGGCCCGGCCACGGTGGACTTGTCGAGCCCGGCGGCCGGCGTGCTGGTGCGCAAGCTGGCGGCTGAGGACGACCTGCTCACGCCGGGCCAGCGCGTGGGGGTGGTGCGCCCGGAGTAGAGTGTGTCTGACAATCGGCCGGGTGGCCCCGGTCGGTTGCCCGACCGGGGCTCCCACAGATCCGT
>CAYXPN010000313.1:0-6860 GCA_964467075.1 uncultured Planctomycetaceae bacterium | reverse complement strand
CAGGGGGAAATCCCTCCTCCAAGACAACTCCAACAGACTAAATCAACAGTCTGGTCAGTGCCCGGTTCCGGCTGCGTAACCAATTGGTCCATTTTTCGGGGTGTGTGCCCAGCGTTTTTCCGCAGTGCCGGCAAAACCGCTCATCTCACGCCGGCGGCTCGCCATGGCGACGACCAAAACCGCTCAGCTCACGCCGGCGGCTCGCCGAGAAGCGTATGGCACGGACCAAGGGCCGCGGTTTCTATAATTCCCAGCCCTCGCGATACTCGCGATAGAGAAACTTCTCGGCGCTGGGCAGGTTGGTGAGCTTCATCGCGCGGCTGTCGAAGAGCACTTTCTGGCCGGCGCGCAGGGCCACGGTGCCCAGGTTCACCGCGTCGGTGATCGGCCCGGCCTTGAGGAACGTGCCCGGCGAGGGCTGGCCCCGGAAGGCCGCCAGCCAGGGATTGCCAGGCTCGTCCGCGGGTGCGTCGGCCGAGAAGACCAGCGGCTCCTGCCGGCCCTTGGTGAAGAGGCGCGGATTCTGGCCGTTGAAGCCGGCCAGGATCGTGCCCTCCTCTCCCACGTACATGGTGCCTTCGCGCCCGATCTGGCCCGTATCCACGCCTTGCGCTTCCAGCTCGGCCGGCAGGCGCGGCTTCATGCCGCCGTCGTACCAGAACAGGTCCACCGCGGGCAGGTCCTTGCGCGGGCCGAACTTCAGCCGCAACGTGCAGCCGATCGGATACGCGAAGTCGTTCTTGACCGGCCGGCTCACGCCATCGACGATCGCGCAGGTGTGCGTGGCCCAAGCCTCGGCACTGAGCGGTGAATCCAGCTCCAGTCCGGTAAACACCGGCCACAGGCTGTAGATGCCCATGTCGGCCATCGAGCCGCCGCCGAAATCGTACCACCCGCGATACACGGTGTGGGTGTAGTGGGGATGATACGGCCGATCGCGCTCGGGCCCGAGCCACAACTCCCAGTCGAAGCCCTTCGGTACCGGCGGCCGCTCGCGTGGGATTTCGGCGTACTGGGGCCAGACCGGCCGGTTGGTCCAGTTGTGGATTTCGTGCAGGCTGCCGATCACGCCCCGGCGAATCTCGCGCACGATGCGCCCGTTCTCCCTGCCCGAGCCGTAGGCCAACAGGTGCGTGGAGACCTGGGCACTGCGGGCCACGTCCAGCACCTTGCGGCCTTCGTCGAGGCGATTGGCGATCGGCTTGTGCATGGCCATGTGTTTACCCTTCTTCATGGCGGCGATGGCCAGGTGGGCGTGGGTGTGGTCGGGCGTGAGGATTTTCACCGCGTCGATATCGGTTTCTTTTTCCAGCATTTCGCGGAAGTCGGCATAGGTTCGGCAGCCTTTGTAGCTGCTCGCTCCGCGCTCTCGCGCGTATTGGGCTTCGATCACCAGCCGGCCGATCTCGCGCCCGCCGGGACAGCCCGTTTGTCCCTCGCCCCAAGAGGAATCGCCCAGGTATTTGCGAACGCGGTTGCGGATTTCGTTTTTGCCCCACTCCACGTAGTCGTTGCTCTGCCGGTTCGGATCGCAGACCGCGACGATCTGGACTTGAGGTTCGGCAAGCAGGCGGGCCAGCTCGCGGAAGCTCTGGGTGCCCATGCCGATATGGGCCAGGTTGATCTTGTCGCTGGGCGCCGTATGGCCGGCGCCGCCCAGGACGTGGCGCGGAACCACACTCAGCGCAGCCGTGGCAGCGGATGCGCCGACAAACTTGCGGCGATTGATCTTTGACGGCATGGTGGGGTCCCTTTCCTTTAATCAAAGGTCGGAGGTCGGAAGTCGGAAGTGGCGCGCCGGAGGTCGTCGGGTGGCCGGGGCTCACAGCGAAGCGAAGCCCCGCTGGCGTCAAAGTCGGAGGTCGGAAGTCGGAGGTCGGAGCAAACAGGCGAGCCGTGGGGTTTATCCCCACGGGAGGCAAAGCGGAAAGCCGAAAGCGGAAGGACCCAATCCCCAATCCCCAATCCCCAATCCGCCAATCACCCCTTCCCCGGCTCACAGCTCCGGAAACAACCCGTCGGCCACCTGGCGCAATCGGCGCGGGTCGAGAACACGCAGGCTCGTCGGGCCCACCTCGGCCACCAGCCCCGCCTCGACCAGGCGCCTGAGCGTGCGAGAAAAGGTCTCGCTGGTCAGGTTCAGGTGGCTGGCCAGGTGGCGTTTGCGCGCGGGCAGCTCGACAATCGAACCGTCCTCCTCGAAAGTGGCTTCGCTCTGCCGGGCCCCCGCACGCTCGGCCGCGTCGCCGGTCGACGCTTCGAGCAGGAAGTTGGCCAAGCGGCCCGCGGCATCGCGCAGCACCACGTCTTCCATCAGATCGACCAAGTGCTTGACCCACAGGGTCATGCCCAGCAACATGCCGCGGCAGATTTCCGCCTCCTCGTCCAACGCCCGGCGAAAGGCCTCAAGGGGCAAGAGCACACAGGCCGACTCTTCCATGGCCTGGGCGCTGGCCGGCAGGTCGAACCCACCGATCGCCGCGGCCTCGGCAAACGTCTGTCCCGGGCCGATCAGGTGCAGGACGTGCTCCTTGCCGCCCGGGCCGGTCTTGAAAATCCGCACCAGTCCCTCGCCCACCACGTAGGCGCCCGGGCAGGGCTGCCCCTGGCGGAAGATCAACTCGCCCTTGGCAAAACGGCTCAGCCGGGCCATGGCGGCCAGGCGCTGGAACCCGCGCTCCCCAACTTGGGCAAACAACCGGCACGTCTGGAGCACATCGACCACGTTGAGGGCCATGGGCGAGCCGCCTGCTGGAAGGCGAGGCAAACCAGATAACCTGCGCAAGCTTCTTCGGTGCCCGGCCAGCCGTTGCCTTCCATAATCTAATCTGCCGGACCGACCAAGCGGTTCCCGCCGCCGCAGTCGCCAGCCGCGCGATCTTGCTGGTCCGCGTGTCCAGCGGGAGCTATCCAGTCGGCCGCTGAGCGGATTCTTGCGGCATTTCTCCCGCGGGCTTGATCCAGGTCAAAGCCTGTCCCCCGGCGGTGGGCGTATTATAGAGCGGCGACGGGGCGAGGGAAACGTGCTTCCCGGGCCGCGTGTAGCCGCCGAAAGCAAGACGCAGGACGCGCCTGTAGCCACCGTCGCCAGACGGTGGACGCACATGGAGCCACCGTCGCCAGACGCAGGACGCGCCTGTAGCCGCCGAAAGCCAGACGCAGGACGTGCCTGTAGCCACCGAAAGCCAGACGGTGGGAGGCTCCCTTTTTCAAGGCGTTTGCACGCGGCGCCCCACGCTCTGGCGAGCGTGGCTACCCACAACACCGGAAACGTTCCCGCTGAGCAAAACCAGGAGCCACCGAACATGAAAGCCACGGATATCCTCGTCGAAGAGCACCAGGTGATCCTGCAAATGCTCGATTGCCTGGAAGTGTTGGCCGAACGGGCCGAGGGTGGGCGGTTCGAGACGGACGCGGCCGCCAAAGCCGTGGACTTCTTCCGCCATTTCGCCGACCGCTGCCACCACGCCAAAGAGGAGGCCCACCTCTTTCCGGCCATGGAGGCCAAGGGATTTCCGGTCGAAGGCGGGCCCACGGGCGTGATGCGCTATGAACACGAGCTGGCGCGCAGCCACGTACGCGCGATGGGCGAGGCCGCGGAAGCAGCCCGCTCGGGCGATTCCGGGGCGTGGCAGCGCTTTGTCCAACACGCCCGGCAATACATGAACCTGCTGCGGCAGCATATCGACAAAGAGGACCACTGCCTCTACACTATGGCCGACCAGGCCTTCGACCCCGAAGATCAACGGCGTCTGCTGGAAACCTTCCAACACGTCGAGACTCACGAAATCGGCCAGGGGACCCACGAGAAGTATCTCAAGCTCGCCGACGAGCTGGCCGAGCATTGCGGCGTGGCGCGCGGGGCGACCAGCCATGGAGGACACCACGGCTGCGGGCATTGACAGGCTCTTCTATTCCGGCAGCCTATTCCGGCAGCGTATGCCGGCAACGTATCGTGGCAGCGTATGCCGGCAACGTATCGTGGCAGCGTATGCCGGCAGCCTATTCCGGCAGCGTATGCCGGTAGCGTATCGTGGGATCGTATCCCACACAGGCGGGCAAATGCGGAGAAAGGGGACACTCATGGGTACCAAGGGACTGCGCAACGCGGCGATCGCGGCTTTTGTGGTGAGCATGGCCATCCTGCTCTGGGGTGGCTACCAGGCCGGCTATTTCGGCAAAGACGAAACCGAAGGCAAGCAGCCTCCCGTACCTGAACGAATCGTGGCGGAAGACGGGAGGGACCTGACCGCCGGCGAGAACATCCGGGCCGGACAGGACGTATTCCAGCGTTACGGGCTGATGGACCACGGCAGCGTGTGGGGACACGGCTCGCTCCGGGGCATGGATTTCTCGGCCCACACGTTGCACCGCATGGGTCAGCACATGCGCGACTTCAAAGCCGCCGACGCCGGTCCGCCGGAAGGGGCGTATGCCGGGGTAGACGAAATCCGGCACCGCCAGATCGATGCCGAGGTGATCTACGAGATTCGGCAGAATCGCTACGACGCCGATTCCGGCACGCTGGAGCTTACCGAGGCCGAAGCCTATGCCTTCGAGCAGAACCGGGCCTATTGGAACCAACTGCTCGGCAAAGGCGACCTGGAAGCCGATGACGAGGGCAAGAGGGAAGCGGGCGACGAGGGCGAAGAGCAAGCGGGGAAGGCGGGCGAAACGGAACCCGAGAACGAGGCCGGAGAGCAAGCTGGGGAGGCGGGCGAAAAGGAGGACGTGGCAAGGTACGGTTTCCTACCCAAAACCGTCCGCGACACCCCGGGGGACGACCCGGACCTGGATCGTAAGAACCTGGCTGATTTCTTCTTCTGGACGGCCTGGGCGGCGGGCACGGAGCGGCCGGACCAGACCTATACCTACACGAACAACTGGCCGCCGGATCGTTCGGTGGGCAACACCGCGTCGACCGAAGCGCTGGTCTGGAGCATCGCCTCGATCCTGGCGTTGTTCGCCGTGCTGGGCCTGGTGATCTATGTGGTCCATCGCTATCAGTTCTTCTACGGCGAGGCCAAGGCGGTCGAGGCCTCGCGGCGCCTGCTGGCCGTGCCGGTCACTCCCAGCCAGCGGGCAGCGGCCAAGTTCTTTCTGATCGCCGGGCTGCTGTTTATCGTGCAGATACTCAACGGCGGACTGCTGGCCAACTACACCGTCGAGCCCGGCCAGTTCCGACTCCCGTTGATCGGCGAAGTGCCGGTGATCAGCTCGTTGGTCGCTGCAAATTATCCGTATAGTTGGGCGAAGAGCTGGCACTTGCAGTTGGCCATCCTCTGGATCGCCGTTTCCTGGATGGGCACGGCCGTCTATCTGGCCCCGCTGGTGGCCGGGCGCGAGCCTAAAGGCCAGCGCCTGTTGGTCAACATCCTGTTTGTGGCCGCGGTGGCCGTGGCCGTGGGCAGCCTGGTCGGCGAGGTGCTGGGCATCAAGGGCCTGCTGGGCGATCGCCTCTGGTTCTGGCTGGGACACCAGGGATGGGAGTACCTCGAACTGGGACGACTCTGGCAGATCCTGCTCTTAGGCGGGCTGGTGTTCTGGCTGGTGGTGGTGTATCGGGCCATGGCCCCGGCGCTTTACCGCGGCGCGGGTGGTTCGGACGAGGAAGCCGACCGCCGCTCGCTGACCCTGTTCTACGTGTTCAGTGCGATCTTCGTGGTGGGGTTCTTTGCCTTCGGGTTGGCCTACGGCCGCGGCACCCACCTGACCGTGGCCGACTACTGGCGCTGGTTCGTGGTCCACATCTGGGTGGAGAGCATCTTCGAGTTCTTCGGCGTGGCCGTGATTTCGCTGTTTCTGGTCACCCTGGGGCTGGTGCAGGCGCGATCGGCGCTGCGCGTGGCCTATCTGACGGCCATCCTGGTGTTCCTAAGCGGCATTCCCGGCACGGCGCACCACTACTTCTGGTACGGCGGACCGAGCTTCTGGCTGGCCCTGGGCGGGGTGTTCAGCTCGCTGGAGCCCATCCCCTTGATCCTGCTCGTGGTGCGCGCGTGGATGGAATACAAGTCGATCCGCGCCGCGGGCGGCGAGTTTCCCTATCGCTGGCCGCTGTATTTCCTCACCGCCAGCAGCGTGTGGAACTTCGTCGGGGCGGGCATCTTCGGGTTCATGATCAACCTGCCGATCGTCAACTACTACGAGCACGCCACCTACCTGACCAGCAACCACGGGCACACGGCCCTGTTCGGCGTCTACGGGATGCTGGCCATCGCCTTGATCCTGTTTTCCTGGCGGGGGCTGGTGGACGACCGTTACTGGAACGACCGTGTGCTGAAGCTCAGCTTCTGGGGGCTCAACGGCGGGCTGTTCCTGATGTTTGCCACCGTATTGTTACCCATCGGGCTGTTGCAGGTCTGGCACAGTTACGAGACGGGTTTCTGGTGGGCCCGCAGCGCCGAGTTCTATAATCTGCCGCTGGTGCAGACGCTGGGCCGGTGGCGGATCGTGCCGGACCTGGTGATCATCGTGCTGGGCGCTTTGCCGCTGCTGTATTTCCTGGTGAGCACGTTCCCGCGGCTGCGCGCGGTCGAACGCGGGGAAGGGGCACAGTAGACGCGGGGCAGGCAAAGTGTAGAATGGAATGCTGCCGCACCAGCCAGACTGCCGGCAGTTGTCCGCGAAGATTGCTGTCGCTGACGCGGTAGTGTGACTCCCCGTTTTGTGATACTTCGTAACATTTCAGCCGTCCGGAGCAATGCGTTGCGCGCGGTCGAGCGCGCCTTGCCAAAGCGCGACCCGCGACGGGGCCGATTGCCGATTCCGCCCTTTCAGGGCTTTATGGAGTCTGTAGCAACATTACTTTGACTGTGTCCATCGCGAAAAGGGCGCAACTGCCATTGCCTCTTGGAGTT
>CAYXPN010000312.1:0-6877 GCA_964467075.1 uncultured Planctomycetaceae bacterium | reverse complement strand
TCCCCAATCCCCAATCCCCAATCCCCAATCCCCAATCCCCAATCCCCAATCCCTTTCTCGAAGGAGCCACTCATGGCGCAGAAGTGCGATTTCGGACTGATCGGTCTGGCCGTGATGGGCGAGAACCTGGCCTTGAACGTGGAAAGCCGCGGCTACAGCGTGGCGGTGTTCAACCGCACAGTCAGCAAGGTGGACGATTTTCTGGCCGGCCGGGCCAAGGGCAAGCGGTTCGTCGGCTGCCACAGCCTGGAGGAGTTCGTCGAGGCCCTCTCGCCGCCGCGCAAGGTGATGTTGATGGTCAAGGCCGGCCCCGCGGTCGACGAGTTTATCGAAAAGCTCATCCCGCTGCTCGAACCCGGCGACGTGATCATCGACGGCGGCAACACCCATTTCGCCGACACGGAGCGCCGCACCCGCTACGTAGAGTCGAAGGACCTGCTCTACATCGGCACCGGTGTCTCGGGGGGCGAAGAGGGTGCGTTGCGCGGGCCGAGCATCATGCCCGGCGGCAGCCCGCCCGCCTGGCCCCTGGTCAAGCCCATCTTCCAGGCCATCGCCGCCAAGGTGGGACCCGAGGGAGACATCCCCTGCTGCGAATGGGTCGGGCCGCGCGGGGCGGGCCACTATGTAAAAATGGTGCACAACGGCATCGAGTACGGCGACATGCAACTGATCTGCGAAGCCTACTGGATGCTCAAACACGCCCTGGGACTGACGAACGACGAACTCTACGACGTATTTGCCGAGTGGAATCGCGGCGAGCTGGACAGCTACCTGATCGAGATCACCCGCGATATCTTCAGCGTCAGGGACGAAGAGACCGGCGGGTCCCTGGTCGATCTGGTGCTCGACCGCGCGGGGGCCAAGGGCACGGGCAAATGGATGAGCCAGTTGGCCCTCGACCTCGGCGTGCCCAGCACGCTGGTCACCCAGGCCGTCTTCGCCCGCAGCCTCTCGGCCATGAAAGACGCGCGCGTGCGTGCGAGCAAGGTGCTCGGCGGTCCGTCGGGTCGTTATTCGGGCGATCGAGAGGAATTCATCGAACAGATTCGCCAGGCGCTGTATGCCTCGAAGATTTGCAGCTATGCGCAAGGATTTGTGCAACTTCAGGCTGCGGCCGAAGAACACGACTGGCCCTTGAACTTCGGCGAGATCGCCATGCTGTGGCGCGGCGGGTGTATCATCCGGGCGGTGTTCCTGGAGCGGATCAAAGAGGCCTTCGACGCCGACCCGCAACTGGAGAACCTGCTCTTGGCGCCGTATTTCCGCGAGGCGGTCGAGCGGGCCCAGCCTGCCTGGCGCCACGTGGTCACCACGGCCGCGGAACTGGGCGTGCCCGTGCCCAACTTCATGACCGCCTTGGCCTATTACGACAGCTTTCGCAGCGAGTCGCTGCCGGCCAACCTGCTGCAGGCCCAGCGCGACTATTTCGGGGCCCACACTTACGAGCGCGTGGACAAGCCCGGCGAGGGACCGTTCCACAGCGACTGGCTGCGCCTCAGACGGCCGCCGGCCGATTAGCGTGTATCTGACCATCGTAGCCACGCTCGCCAGAGCGTGGATCGTGAAACTTGCCCCCGTCCGTACAATGAAATTGGCACCTTTCAGGAAGGCAGGCCCATGTCGGCTGAATACCTGGAGAGGCTCTTCGGGCTTACAGACCAGACCGCGGTGGTGATCGGTGGGGCCGGAGTGCTCGGTGGCGCGCTGTGCGCCGGGCTGGTGCAGGCGGGCGCGCGGGTGATCGTGGCTGATCTGACCGAGGAGGGTTGCCGCGCGCGTGTCGAAGAGCTTCGCAAGCTCGGCGGCCGGGTTGACTACTGCCTGGTCGATGTCACCTCGCGCGCCTCGCTGGAGAACCTGCTGGACCGGGCGGTCGAGCTGGCCGGGCGCGTGGAGATGCTGGTCAACTGCGCGGGCGTGAACTTCGGCAGCGCGTTTTTCGACCATCCGGAAGAGCAGTGGGACCGCATCCTGGCCGTCAACCTCAAGGCGGTCTTCCAGGCCTGCCAGGTCTTCGGCCGGCACATGGCCCGGCACGGCCGCGGGGCGATTCTGAACATCGGCAGCGTGACCTCGCACCTGCCGCTTTCCCGCGTGTTCGCCTATTCAGCGTCCAAGGCCGGCGTGTTGAATCTGACGCGCAACATCGCCCAGGAACTCGCCGCCCAGGGCGTGCGCTGCAACGCCATCTGCCCGGGTTTCTTCCCGGCCGAACAGAACCGCCGCCTGCTGGATCAGGAGCGAATCGACAATATCATGCGCGGCACGCCCATGCGGCGATTCGGCGAGCCCGAGGAGCTGGTCGGCGCGGCCCTGCTGCTCCTCTCGCCGGCCGGCGGGTTCATCACCGGCACCCACATCAACGTGGACGGAGGATTCACCGCGGCCTGGTTCTGACCGCGGTCCTGCGACAACCAGGCGAGCCGGGAGCGTCAGCTCCCGGTTCGGGTTGAATTACCAATAACGCCAATCGTCGTGCCGCGTCAACCGCGCGGGGGAGTTGTCCGCCGTCTGGCGACGGCGGCTACAACCGCTTGTCCGCCGTCTGGCGACGGCGGCTACAACCGCCGGCTCACGGTAAGCGGCTCGCCGGTTTTTGCGATGGGCGGAAACCCGCCGCCAGGGGCCGTTTGTCTGGAAGAAGCCATGCCCCACACGATCGTCATCTTCGGTGCCTCGGGCGACCTCACCCGGCGCAAGCTGATCCCCGCCCTCTACGAGCTGCTGCGCAAGCGGCGCCTGCCCGAAGAGACGCGGATCGTGGGCTTCTCGCGCAGCGCGTTCTCGGACGAAGCCTGGCGGGAGCGGTTGGCCGAGTTCACGGCCAAGGCCGTCGGTTCCGCGTTCGACAAGGGGCTTTGGGACCGCTTTGCCCAGTCGATCTATTACCACGCCGGCGACATCGGGCGTGCCGAGGATTTCACGTCCCTGGCCCGCCATCTTGACGAGCTCGAGGGCGGCACTCCGGCGACGCGCGTGTACTATTTGTCCACGGCGCCGAAGTTCTACAAGCAGGCCGTCAGCCAGCTCGGCGCGGCCGGCCTGGCGGCCGAGCAGGGGGCCCCGCGGCGGCTGGTGATCGAGAAACCCTTCGGCACCGATCTGGCCTCGGCCCGGGACCTGAACCAGCACGTCCACCAGGTGTTCCGCGAGGACCAGGTCTATCGGATCGACCACTACCTGGGCAAGGAAACGGTGCAGAACGTGCTGGTGCTGCGGTTTGCCAACGGCATCTTCGAGCCCGTCTGGAACCGCAACTACATCGAACACATCCAGATCACCGCGGCCGAAGACGATACCGTGGGCCATCGGGCCGAATACTACGAATCGGTGGGCATCCTGCGCGACATGTTCCAGAACCACCTGCTCCAATTGCTCACGCTCACGGCCATGGAAACGCCCGCCTGCCTGGATGCCGACGCCATCCGGGACGAAAAGGTGAAGGTGCTCCGCGCGGTGCGCGCGATGAAGCGCGACGAGGTGTTCAGCGACACGATCCGCGGCCAGTATCGCCGCTATCGCGACGAGCCGGGCGTTCCCCCCGACAGCCAGACCGCCACCTTCGGCGTGGTCAAACTGCATATCGACAACTGGCGCTGGCAGGGAGTGCCCTTCCTGCTGCGCAGCGGCAAGGCCATGGCCTGCCGGACCACGCAGGTGGTGATCCAGTTCCGCCAGGCGCCGCACATGCTCTTCGAGGGCGGGCCCAAGTCGCCTTGCGAGGCCAATCGCCTGGTGGTCCAAATCCAGCCGGCCGAGGGCATCCAGCTCCACTTCCACACCAAGGTGCCCGACGCGGGCATGAGACTCCGCCTGACGGACCTCAACTTCCAGTTCCGCGAGAAATTCGCCGGCCCCATGCCCGAGGCCTACCAGCGCCTGCTGCTCGACGTGATGCAGGGCGACGCCAGCCTGTTCTCCCGGGCCGACGAAGTGGAGCTGGCCTGGTCGCTCGTCGATCCGATCCAGCAGGTCTGGGACAACCCGGGGCTGCCGCCGCTGGAGCTCTACGAGGCGGGCGGCTGGGGCCCGCCCAGCTCCGTGGCCTGGATGTGCCGCCAGTGGCGCGAGTGGTTCGACTATTGCCCGGTGCTCAAGTGAGCCTCGGCCAGTCGCGTGCGTGCAAGCACACGCCCTACGGGCTTTCAGAACACGTAGGGTGGGTCAAGCCGAAGGCGCAGACCCACCAACTTAACTGAGGGTGTCCGGGAATTCTGTGTGCCACTGCTTCGCCAGAAGCAGTGCCTCGCCGCTGCCGCCACTGCTTGTCTCCCGACCCGCCCACAACCGAGCCCAGCTATCCCGTAGGGGCGACGCATGCGTCGTCCCTACAGATGCCGCGCTTCCCGCAAACGTGCCACCAAGCGGGGCACGTCCCCTTGTTGTGGTGCAGTCGCGCGACTGCCCCACAGCAATAGCAGCATCCCCTCAACCGAACACGTGGCCGAAAGGAGCTAACCTACGTCTCTGCGGTCAGCTTCGTGCCAACGCGGCGCGCAACTCCGCGCGCACCGCGGCATCCGGCTCGCTTTCCATCCGCTCTTCGAGCGCGGCCCGCGCCTCGGGGTCACCGGATCGTCCCAAGGCCCAGGCGCAGGCCGCGCGCACCAGCGGCTCCCGGTCGCCGAGGCCCGCGCGGAGTGCTTCCAGCGTGTACGCGCCCGGGAGTAGTCCCGGCCTCGTGGCCGTGTTGCCCAGCACCACCGCTGCGTTGCGCAACAGCCCTGCGAGTCCGGCCCTGCGCAACGGGCTCCTTTGGAACCGTTCGCGCAGCTCCTCTTCGCGGGCCTGGAACCACTCGGCCGGCGACGCCGGATTCAGCCCGGCCAAGGGAAGAAAGGCCGCCTCACTGCTGGGCGGTGTGGCGCGATTGTGGGGACAAACCTCCTGGCAAACGTCGCAGCCGAACACCCGCGACCCGAGCCGCGCGCGCTGCTCCGCGACAATCGGACCGCGCAGCTCCACGGTCAGGTAGCTGATACACCGCCGTGCGTCCAGACGATAAGGCGCCACCAGGGCCCCGCCCGGACACGCCTCCAGGCAGGCGTTGCACCCTTCGCAAGGGTCGCCCGGCAAAGGCGCGTCGCAGAGTAGCTCCGCGGTGGTGAGCAAGGCGGCCAGGAACAGCCAACTGCCGAAACGCTCGTGGATCAGCGTGGTGTTCTTGCCGATCCGGCCCAAACCGGCCAGCCGGGCGAAATCGCGCTCCAAGAGCGGCGCCGTATCGACCACCCCGCGCACCTGGGCCGCAGGGACGAGCTGCCGGTGGAACCGCGCCAGGCGCTTCAGGCGCCGGCGCAGCACCCGATGATAGTCCTCGCCCCAGGCATAGCGCGACACGCGCGCTTGGCCGGCTGCCGGCTCGACCGGATCGGCCGTGCGATAGTTGACCGCCAGCACGAGGATGCTGCGCACGTCGGGCAGCAGGTGCTGCGGATGGGCGCAGGCCTGCGCACGCCGGGCCAGGTAGTGCATCGCGCCCGCGTGTCCCTCGGCCAGCCAGCGGTGGAAGTGTTCGAGCGTGGGCGGCTCCACGGCCGGGGCCACACCGGCCAGATCGAAGCCCAGGCGCAGCGCTTCCTGCTTGAGTGCCTCGGTAAGCTGCTCTGCGCCAAGAGATGCCGCGGCCATGGTTCGTGGTGGCCCGATTCATCGCCCGCTCGTAGTGGCCCGATTCATCGGGCCTTCCAACAGACCGTACAAGTACGGTCACTACGAACATCTCGCTTCTTGAGAGCCCCATCCCGCGCGCCTAAAGCCCCAGCAATTCGCTCGGCCCGTAGCGCGTGGCCAGATGGATTTCCATTTTCCGGCCCAGCAGGCGCCGATGTACCCGGCGGGCGTGCTCGGGATCGTTGTTGTCCTCGGAGATGTGTCCCAGGCAGGCCCATTGGAGCCGGCAGCCCGCCTCGGCCAGCAGCTTGGCGGCCTCGGGGTTCGAAAGATGGCCCCTCGGCCCGCGGATGCGTCGCTTGAGCCATCCAGGATACCAGCCGCCGGCGAGCATTTGCGGGTCGTAGTTGCTTTCCAGCAACACGGCGTGTAGCGAAGCGATCGCCTCGGTGAGCCCCTGGAATACGTGGCCCAGATCGGTGAGGATGCCCAAGCGGTGCCGGCCGTCGTCCACCACGAACGCCACCGGATCGGCCCCGTCGTGTGGGGTGGCGATGGTCTCCACGCTCACCTGGCCGAAGCGCATGGGCTGGCCGGGGCTGAAGGAATGGATTTCGCCCAGCTCCCCGAGCTTCAGAAACCGCCTGGCCCGCTGGAGCGTGGCGGGCGTGACGAAAGCCGGCAGGCCGAACTTGCGCTGATAGATGCCCAGGCAGCGGGCGTGGTCGGCGTGGTCGTGGGAGATGATCACCGCGTCCACGGCCCGGATGTCGCGCCCGCAGGCCGCCAGGCGCTCCGCGGCCTGTTTGCCGCTGATGCCGGCGTCGAACAAGAGCGCGCTTCCCGCGGCCTCGACGTAGATGCAGTTGCCGTTGCTTCCGGATTGCAGGCTGATGATCTGCATGGGGCCATTGTAGCGGAGCGGCCCGAGAACGCAAAGCCCGCCGCAGTACGGCCACGACCGCAGCGTGGCCCTCCCAGAGATGGCTGGAGGGACGCGCTCCGTCGCGTCCGTGACGTAGGCGCGGTTGGGTGGCACGCCCAGAGCGAAGCGATGGGCGTGGAGCGTCATCTACGCTTCAGCCACGCCCTTCTGAGGGCGTGCCGCCCAGTTGTGCGGCCACGACAAAGCGTGGCCCTCCAAAGGCGGCCACGACAAAGCGTGGCCCTCCAAAGGCGGCCACGACAAAGCGTGGCCCTCCAAAGGCGGCCACGACAAAGCGTGGCCCTCCAAAGGCGGCCACGACAAAGCGTGGCCCTC
>CAYXPN010000311.1:0-6882 GCA_964467075.1 uncultured Planctomycetaceae bacterium | reverse complement strand
GCAAAGCACGCACCCTACGGGCTCGCGTGCGTGCAAAGCACGCACCCTACGGGCTGGGCCCGCCATTATAGCGCGGCACCGCCCGGCAAGGCCACCACGTCACAGGCGCCGCACCAAGCTCCAGGGAGTCAGAGCCGCCACCTGCGGGAACAAGACCCAATCCGAAGCGATTTCAGGCAGGCGGCTGATTGCGCCGATACGAAGGAAGACTCGGATTGTAGGGATTGTTGCGCACGTAGGGGATGATTGCCCGGCCACGGGCTTCCCGCCCGAGGCAGCCGCCGGCGGGAAGCCTGCCGCGGTCCCGGCGCGAGCCGGCAGCGCTGCTGCCAAGCGCGACCCTGCTGAGGGCTTTCCAGGGCCCAGAGGCACTGCGAGCCGGAGTGCGGCGGCGAGCCGGCATGAATGAAGGACCAGTGTGCAATGACGCCGGAAACCAGTCGTCTCGTGCTCGAATCCAGCAAGCCCGGACGCGGCTCGTGGCGCCCCACTGGCGGGCTGGCGATCGGGCTGGCGGCGATGATCGGCACGCTGGGCCTGGCGACTGACGCGCCGGGGCAGACTGCACCATCATGGCCCGGCCACACCGAGGTTCACTTTCCCGAGCCGGGCCCAACCCCGCCGCCTGCCGCGCCGCTCTCTAAAGAGCCTGGCCAATCGCGTGCAGTCTGGCGGGCGCCAAACCTTGCCCAACCCATGCACCTGCTGCAACCGGCAGAGATTCCCCCGCCTGCCGACCCTTCCTCTGCACCGCCTCTCCCGTTTCCGCAGCCGGCCCAGCCAGCGGAGTTGGCTGTTGCCCCCGCAGACTACCCCTTCGCCGGTCCGGTGCCGGTCGAGCAGCTTGTCGATTACGCCCTGGCCACCAACCCGGAAATCCAGGCTGCCCGGTATCGGGCCCGGGCCCTGGGCGCTCGAGTGCCCCAGGTCCGCGCCCTGCCCGATCCCCAGTTGATCACCACCGCCTTCCTGGAGGAAATCCAGACCGCGGCCGGTCCGCAAGAGGTGATCCTTTCGCTCAGCCAGCACTTCCCGCTCTTCGGCAAGCGCCCGTTGCGGGCCGAGGTGGCGTGGTACGACGCCATGGCCGCCTTTGCGCGCGTGCTCACCACCGAGCTGGAGGTAATCGAACGGGTCGAGCGGGCGTATTTCGATCTCTACTTCCTGCAAAGCGCGATGCGCGAGACCAGGCGCCTGGAGGCACCGCTCGAAGACCTGATCGAGGTGGCACGCACCCGGTATGAAACCAATGTGCCGGGCGCGGGGCTGGAAAGCGTGTTGCAGCTCCAGATCGAGCTGGCCAAGCTCAAGACCCGGCTGGCCGAGCTGGAGCAGGCGCGCTTGCGCGGGCGGGCCAGGCTGGCGCGGGAGCTGAGCCTGCCGCCTTCGCTGCCGGTGGATGCGGTCGAGCCGCTGGGGCAGACGCCGATCGAGCAGACCGCGGACATGCTGGTCGCACTGGCCGAGAGCTATCAGCCGGAGTTGGAGGCCTGGCGCCGGGAGGCAGCGCGCGATCAGACGGCCGTGGCCTTGGCGCGGCGCAGCTACCTGCCCGACGCCACGCTGAGCTTCAACTGGTTCGAGATCGGCCGGCCGGGGCTCAGCCGGGTGGCCAACGGGCGCGACGCCTTTTCGCTGGGCGTGGGCGTGAACCTGCCGGTCTATCACCAGCGCCTGGAGGCCGCGGTGCGCGAGGCGCAGAACAAGGCCGCGGCCACGAGCCGGCGCTACGTGGCCACGCGCGACCAGGTGCGCTCCGAAGTCCAGTCGATCTATGCAGAGCTGATGGAGCACCACCAGGTGCTCGCCATCCTGGACCAGCAGATCGTGCCCCGGGCCGAACAGACGTTTGAGCTGACCGCGGAGTCGTATCGCGCCGGGCGAGCGGAGTTCCAGCAGTTGATCGACGCCTTCCGTGTGCTGCTCGAATACCGCATTGAGCGCCATCGCCGGGCCGCCCTGCGCGAACAGTCGATCGCCTCGCTTAAGCGCGCGGTGGGCGAGACCATCAGCGGGCCGGCCGGGCCGTAGCGCGGGGGGCGCGGCAGAGGAGCAGTTCGTTCGGCTAAGCGGTCGCCAGCCCGCTGCACAACAGCGGGGTGCTTCACAACAGAGTCGCCTGCCAGCCCACCGGTGGCAGCGTGTGAGCATACATCAGGAGTGCTCGACGTCGGGTCGGGTGGGCAATCTGAGGCGATACTCTGTTGGTCATCCACGAACAAGCCCGGCAGGAAACCGGCTTGCGAGTTCATGGTTTTGCTGGCGCGTACATTTGCGCAACCCGTTGCTTTAGAGCAAGTTACGTCATCTGGTCGCGAATGGACGCCGCATTTTGCCCTTGCCCGAGGTTCAGGGGCGGGCTAATATTTACAAGCGGGGTTGACAAAATCACGAGTGCGTTGGTGCAGATTGTAGGGCACGCCGGTGGGGGCCTTCGGGGCTCGGCTGATTCGTGAGGTTTGGGTATGCGTGGCATCGGCAGCAGCATCCTGACAGCGGCCCTGGCCGCAGCGCTCGTGGTGGCAGGAATGCCCCACGCGCTGTGCTTCTGCGGCTGCGCCGATGGCCACGCGCAGGCGGCCGATCCACAAGCCAATCGCCCCGCGGACCGCCCCGGCGAAACCGCGGCGCGGTCCGGCGCTTGCCCGTGTTGCTGCGGCGCGGAGCGTTTGGGGCCAGCGGTCGCGCAAGAGCAGCAAGCCGGCCAACCGTCCGACCAGTCGTCCCCAGACCCGCCACCGTGTCGGTGTGCCGACTGCCAGCCGGTGCTGGCGGTCCCGCCGAATGGACAGGCCGGCGTGGCCCCGCCGGCAGCCTTCCCCGGCTGGCTCTGGTCAGTGGTGGCGCCGGTGTCGGTCACCATGGAGGCTTCCGGGCCGGGTGTTGCTCACTGCGGTCCCGGCCCTCCGGATACGAGACTTCCCTCCGGCAGCGAAATCTGTTTGCTCTTGGGGCGTTTGCTCTTCTGATTCTGACTCTCTGCGCGCACGCGCGCCGTGCCTTTGGCCCCACTTGAGCTAAGACGCGCCTCGACAGCGTGCGCGCTCCGCTTGATTGTCGCGCCTGCGGCTCTGCCCGCTGATCCGAGCCGAGGCAGTGCGATCGACAGGATGGCACGCCCGGAGTGGAAAGCGATGGGCGTGGTTGGTCGGGCGCACATACGGCCACGTCCTTCTGAGGGCGTGCGAGCCCATCCGGCAAACCATCGAGCGACCAACTGCCGCGGCTGCCGGCAGCCCACTTTCGTCCGTCCCTCGTGCGTTGTCTGTCACGATCCGTCACCGAGGTGTTCCCATGAGCGACCCATCCTTGCCGCCGAACCCGGACTGCGGGACTGAGCCGCACCGTGCCGTCGAGCCGCACCGTGCCGTCGAGCCGCACCGTGCCGTCGAGCCGGACACCCCGCTCGACGCGCAAGTGCTCACCGAGACGGAGACCAAGCCTGCCCGAGGCGCTCGCTTGCGAAGGCTCCGTGTGCGCGGGTGGCCGGCCGCGGCCGCGGCTGCATCGCTGCTCAGCCTCGCGGTGGGGCTGGGTGGCGGTTACTGGCTGGCCCGGCATTGGCTCGCCCCTGCTTCGACCCCGAGTGTTGCGAGCCCCGGCACAGGGCAACAAAGCGGTGCCGGCGAGCAGCAGGTGAAGTGGTGGACCTGCTCGATGCACCCGCAGGTGAAGCTGCCTGAGCCGGGCAAGTGTCCGATCTGCTTCATGGACCTGATCCCGCTGAAGGAAGACAGCCGCGGACCGACCGGCCCGCGCCAGCTCCGTCTTTCGCCCGCGGCCGTGGCCCTGGCGGAAATCCAGACCACGCCCGCCAGCCGGCACTACGCCACCAACGTGGTGCGCCTGGTAGGCAAGGTGGACTACGACGAAACGCGCCTGGCCGACATCACTGCCTGGGTGCCCGGCCGACTGGACCGGCTGTACGTGGACGTCACCGGCACGCCGGTGCGCAAGGGCGACCACATGGTCTATCTCTACAGCCCGGAGCTGATCGTGGCCCAGCGCGAGCTGCTGCAGGTCTGGCAGCGCCACCAGCGGCCGGATAATCCGGCGCCGGAGTTGACGGCCACGGCCTTGCGCAGCGTGGAGGAGAAGCTGCGCCTGCTGGGCGTGCTGCCCGAGCAGATCGCCGAGATCAAGCGCCGCGGCACCCCCTCCGACCATCTGACCATCTACGCGCCGATGAGCGGCATCGTGATCCGCAGGCACCTGAACGAAGGGACCTACGTGGACACGGGCACGAAGATTTACACGATCGCCGATCTGTCGGTGGTGTGGGTCTATTTGGACGCGTACGAGACCGACCTGCCCTGGCTGCGCTATGGCCAGCCGGTGGAGTTCACCACCGAGAGCCATCCCGGCCAGGTCTTCGAGGGGCGCATCGCCTTTATCGACCCGGTGCTCGACCAGACCACGCGCACGGTGAAGGTGCGCGTCAGTGCCCCGAATCCGGACGGCCGCTTGAAGCCGGGCATGTTCGTCCACGCGCTGGTGCGCAGCCGCCTGGATGCCGACGGCCAGGTGTTCGACCCGGCGTTGATCGGCAAGTGGCTCTGTCCCATGCACCCGGAGGAGATCAAAGACTCGCCGGGCAAGTGCGGCATCTGCGGCATGGACCTGGAGCCGGCGGAGAAGCTGGGCTACTCGGTGCCCACCCGGGCGCCGGCGGCGCCGCTGATGATCCCGGCCTCGGCGCCGCTGGTCACGGGCAAGCGCGCGGTGGTCTATGTGCGTCTGCCGGACACCGAGGAGCCGGTCTTCGAGGGGCGCGAAGTGGTGCTCGGTCCGCGTGCGGGCGACGAATACATCGTGCGCTACGGACTCGCAGAAGGCGAGCTGGTGGTGACCAAGGGGGCCTTCAAGATCGACAGCGAGCTGCAGATCAAGGGCGAGCCCAGCATGATGAGCAGCGACGCCGACCTGTCGCTGGTGGTGCCCGAGCACTTTCGGGAGCAGCTTTCCGCGGTCTATGAGACCTACCTGCGGCTCCAGCAGGCGCTGGCCGACGACCGGCTCGACGAGGCACGGTCGCACTGGGCGGCGCTGGGCGAGGCGCTGGGCGAGACTCCCCGGGCGACGGTCGATCGGCGGCTTGAGCGGGCGTGGAGTTCGGCCGGCGGCCGGCTGGGCGCGGTCTTGGACTTCGACGTGCAGCAGGCCGGCGCCGAAGAGCTGCGCGCGCGCTTCGAGCAGTTGGCCGGCGCGATGCTGCAAGTCGTGAAGACCTTCGGCCATGCGCTGGACGCGCCGCTCTACGAGGCCTATTGCCCGATGGCTTTCAACAACCGCGGGGCGGTATGGCTTCAGGCGGGCGAACAGATCGACAATCCGTATTTCGGCCACCGCATGCGCCGCTGCGGCGAGATTCGGCGGCAGTTTGCGGCAGAGCGCCAAGGAGCAGCCCGATGAGCGAACCCCAAGTCGGCAAATCCGGCGACGCGATCGGCAGGGCGATCGACGGCGTAATCCGTTTCTGCCTGGAAAACAAGCTGATTGTGGCGCTGTTGCTCGTGGTTATCGTGGGCTGGGCCCTGATGGTCATGCCCTTTGACTACGAGGTGCCGCTCTTGCCGCGCGACCCGGTGCCCGTGGACGCGATCCCCGACATCGGCGAGAACCAGCAGATCGTGTTCACCGAGTGGATGGGCCGCTCGCCGCAGGACGTGGAAGACCAGGTCACCTATCCGCTCACCGTCTCGCTGTTGGGCGTGCCCGGGGTGAAGACCATCCGCAGCTATTCGTTCTTCGGCTTTTCGAGCATCTACGTGGTGTTCCGCGACGACGTGGACTTCTACTGGTCGCGCTCGCGCATCCTGGAGCGCTTGAGCGTGGCGCAAAAGGAGCTGCCCGAGGGGGTCACGCCGGCCCTGGGTCCCGATGCCACGGCGCTGGGGCAGATCTTCTGGTACACGCTCGAGGGGCGCGACGCGGAGACCGGCGAGCCGACCGGCGGCTGGGACCTCGACGAGCTGCGCAGCGTGCAGGACTGGACCGTGCGCTATGCCCTGCAATCGGCCGAGGGCGTAAGCGAGGTGGCCTCGGTGGGCGGGTTCGTGCGCGAGTACCAGGTGGACCTCGACCCGGATGCCATGCGCGCCTATCGGGTGATGCTCCACGACGTGTACAACGCGGTGCGCAAGTCGAACGTGGACGTAGGCGCGCGCACCATCGAAATCAACAACGCCGAATACGTGATCCGCGGGCTGGGTTTCATCCGCAGCGTGGAGGACCTGGAGAACACGGTCGTCACCTCGCGCGACAACGTGCCGGTGTATCTGAAGAACATCGCCCACGTGACCACCGGCCCGGCGCTGCGGCGCGGCGCCCTGGACAAGGGCGGCGCCGAGGCCGTGGGCGGAGTGGTGGTGGTGCGCTACGGGTTCAACCCGCTGGAGGCCATCAAAAATGTAAAGCAGAAGATCGCCGAGACAGCCCCGGGGCTGCCCAAAAAAGTGCTGCCCGACGGGCGCGTCTCCCAGGTGACCATCGTGCCCTTCTACGACCGCACGAAGCTGATCCACGAGACGCTGGGCACGCTCGAGAACGCCCTGACCGAAGAGATCATGGTGACCATCATCGTGGTGCTCGCCATGGTGATGCACCTGCGCAGCTCGGCGTTGATTTCGGCCCTGTTGCCGCTGGCCGTGATGATGGCGTTTATCGCCATGAAGGTCTTCGGGGTGGACTCGAACATCATGTCGCTCTCGGGCATTGCCATCGCCATCGGCACGATGGTCGATATGGGCATCATCCTCTGCGAGAACATCCTCAAGCACCTCGACGAGGCTGACCCTGAAGAGAACCGGCGCGAGGTGATCTTCCGCCCGGCCAGCGAGGTGGGGCGGCCCGTGCTCACGGCGATCCTGACCACGGTGATCA
>CAYXPN010000310.1:0-6889 GCA_964467075.1 uncultured Planctomycetaceae bacterium | reverse complement strand
ATCTCGTCCAAGGGCTCGACACCGACGCTGCGCAGGTGGACCAGGCCCGGCAGCACATCCAGTCGCTCGGGCTCTACGGCCCGGTGTCGGTCGATTCCTACGACGGCCGGCAACTGCCCTATGCCGACAATCTGGTCAACCTGGTGGTGGCCGAGCGCCTGAACGAAGTGAGCGAGCAGGAAATACTGCGCGTCTTGGCCCCTGGCGGCGTTGCCTATGTGAAGACCGCAGCCGGCTGGCAGAAGCTCTTCAAGCCGCGGCCCGAGGAGATCGACGAGTGGACCCATTTCCTCGGCCATGCGAACGGAAACGCCGTGGCCCAGGACCAGCAGGTCGGCCCGCCCAAGCGGCTCCGCTGGGTGGCCGGCCCGCGATGGTGCCGCAGCCACGAGTGTCCTACCAGCGTGGGTGCGGTGGTCACGGCGGGCGGGCGCGTGCTTACGATCCTCGACGAAGGGCCGACGGGCGTGTACCGCAAGCTGCCGCAAAAATGGCGGCTGGTGGCGCGCGATGCCTTTAGCGGCGTGCTGCTCTGGAAAGTGCCCCTGCGCGGCTGGCAGCCCGAGTTCGGCACGGGCACGGGCGGACGATGGCAAATCCACCACACGATTCCCCGGCGCCTGGTGGCCCAGGGGGAAAGGGTTTTCGTCACGCTCGGTTTCCGCGATTCGCCGGTCTCGGTGCTGGACGGGGCCACGGGGCGGGTGCTCGTCGAGGCGCTGGAGGGGACCGAAGGGACCGACGAGATCGTCTGCGACCGCGGCATCCTGGTGGCCAAGCTCACCGACCAGTCGCCGGGCGCCGTGCAGCGCCTCTGGCAAAAGGACCTGCACGACTCCCTGGTGGCCGTGGACGTGGAAGCCGGCCGGCTGCTGTGGCGCAAGGAAGACCTGCGCGTGGCGCCCTACACCCTGACGATGGCTGAGGGCCGGGTGGTCTACCACGATCTGCGGCAGATCGTCTGCCTCGAAGCGGCCTCGGGAGAGGAAGTCTGGCGTGTGGCCCACGATGCCGAGGGAGTCCCCGGCGCCGGCAGCACCCTGGTCATCAGCCAGGACGTGGTGCTTTATCACGGCTATGGTTTCGCGTCGTCGGGAGAGCAGGACCGCAGGGGCGGCAAGCGGGCAGCCAGCCTTACGGCCCTCGCGTTGGACGACGGCCGCGCGCTGTGGTCTGCCAAAGGCGCTGTCGGCTGGGCCGGGGCCTGCACCCAGCCGACCGATCTGTTCGTGGCCGACGGGCTGGTCTGGTGCGGCCCGTCGACCCAAGGGCGCGATCTCCGGACCGGCGAGGTGAAGAAGACCTTGGAGTTGGGCCAGTTGATCTCGCCGGGCCACCATCCGCGCTGCCATCGCAGCAAGGCTACCGAACGCTATCTCATCTATCCCAAGCGCGGCGCGGAGTTTGTGGACCTGGAAGGCGACAACCATATGCGTCACGATTGGCTGCGGGCTCCCTGCTTTACGGGCATGATGCCGGCCAACGGTCTGCTCTACGTTGCGCCGAGCCAGTGCTTCTGCTATCCCGGCGTGAAGCTCTCCGGCTTCCAGGCCCTCTCGGCCGATCCAGCGACGCTGCCTGAGCCTTCCAACGCCACGCGTCTCGAGCAAGGACCGGCCTACGATCGCACGCGCGGCGCGGCACCCTCTTTGCTCGCGGAGAGTGCGCCTGCGGAGTCTTCGCCCGCGGGCGGGCACTCGGCCGACTGGCCCATGTATCGGCACGATCCGTTGCGCAGCGGGTCCACGAAGGCCGAAGTGCCGACCGGGCTGGAAAGACTCTGGGAGATCAAGCTCGCGGCCCCCGCGGCCCAGCCGGTGATCGTGGGCCGGCACATGTTTGTCGTCGAAAAGGACGCCCACCGGGTGCGCTGTTTCAGCGCGCAGGACGCAGCGCCCGTCTGGAGCTTCACCGCGGGCGGGCGCATCGACTCGGCGCCGACGGTCCACCAGGGGCGTGTGCTGTTCGGCTGCACCGACGGCTGGGTGTATTGCCTGGATGCGGCCGACGGCGCGCTTGTCTGGCGCTTCCGCGCGGCACCGCAGGAGCGGCGCGTGGTGTCGTTCGACCAGCTCGAATCGGCCTGGCCGGTCCACGGCAGCGTACTCGTCAAAGAGGGCGTGGTGTATTTTGCGGCCGGGCGCTCGTCGTTTCTCGACGGCGGCATTTTGGTCTACGCTCTGGATGCCGAGACCGGGCGCATGCTCCATCGCCGCCTTCTGGAAGGCCCCTGGCCCGACGTGGCCACCGAGACCGGCACGCCGTTCGCCATGGAAGGGGCCTTGTCCGATCTGTTTGTGAGCGACGGCCGGGACCTGTACATGCGGCGCATCAAGTTCGACGCCCGGCTCAACCGCATCGACAGCCCGTGGCTCAGCGAGCTGGGCGAGATGGACATGGGGGCCGATCACCTGGTGGCCACCGGCGGTTTCCTGGACGACAGCGGCTTCGACCGTCTCTACTGGATGTACAGCCCAATGTGGCCGGGCTTCTACTTCGCCCAACATGCGCCGAAAAGCGGGCAATTGGTGGTCTTCGACGCCGAGACGACCTACGCGGTCAAGTATTTCTATCGCCGGATCACCTGGAGCCCCGCCTTCTTCCCGGCCGAAGACGGCTATCTGCTCTTTGCCGACGAGAACCAGAACCAGCCGGTGCTGCAGGAGAAGGGGCAACCGCCCGAGCCGTTCCACTGGCTGCCCGAGGAAGCCTATAGCGACCGCTACCGCCGGGGCGGGCGCGGCGTAGAAAAAGGCAGCGGCTATCAGCGCACCCGGCCGGCCAAGTGGCAAGAGATGGTGCCGGTACGCGTGCGCGCCATGCTGCTGGCCGGCGAAAAGCTGTTCATCGCCGGTCCGGCCGATGTGCTGCCCGCCGACGATCCGCTCGGCGCGTTCGAGGGTCGCGTGCCGGCGCACCTTTGGGTCGTCTCGGCCGCGGACGGCAAGCGCCTGGCGGAATACGAACTCGACGCCCAGCCGGCCTTCGACGGCATGTCGGCCGCTGCCGGACGCCTCTACCTGGCCACCGCGCACGGCCGGGTGTTGTGCTTCGGTGCCGACGCCGCGCAGTCGGACGCCGCGGGCGAATAAGAAACCGTAACACTTCAGCCAAGTTGAGCGACCCGAAAAGAAAAGGGACACTCCCCCGAATGCTCTCGGCCCTGAAGGGGCCGAATATGAAAGCCCGGGGCGTAGCGCAGCGGAGCCCCGGGTTTTCCGGCGTGCGCTCGCCCCAAGCCCTGAAAGGGCGGAATCAGATTCGCCACGGCGTACAGAACCAACTTCACAAGGCTGAGTGGTTGCAGGGACCCACACGCCACAAGGAGCCAGCAAATGAACCGAAACACCCACCGACCGGCACTTTTCAGAGGGATGGTCGGGTTCGTGGCATGCCTGCTGTGCCCGGCCGCGCTTGGCGCCGAAGCCCAGCCCGACACGCCCCAGCAGCAGGCGCAGACGATCCTCGAAGCCGCGGGCGTCGAGGGTGGGTTGCTGGTCCACCTGGGCTCGGGCGACGGCCGGCTCACCGCGGCCTTACGCGCCGCTCCGGCCTATCTTGTACACGGCTTGGACACCGACGCAGAGCGAGTTGTCGCGGCGCGCCGGCACATCCGCGCCACTGGGCTTTACGGCCCGGTGTCCGTGGACACGTTCGACGGCCGCCGTCTGCCCTACGCCGACAGCCTGGTAAACCTGCTGGTGATCGAGGAGCCCTTCCAGATTTCCGATGCGGAGATCACCCGGGTATTGGCCCCGCGCGGCGTGGCCTGCCTGCGCAAAGATGGGCAGTGGGTCTGTCAAATCAAGCCCTGGCCCGACGAATTGGACGAGTGGACCCACTCGCTCCACGCCGCAGACGGCAACCCCGTGGCCCGTGACCGCGTAGTCGGGCCGCCGCGCCATTTGCAGTGGACGGCCGGACCGCTGTGGGCCCGCAGCCACGGGTGGACACCCAGCGTGAGCGCCATGGTCACCGCCCGCGGTCGGCTGTTCACCGTCTGCGACGAGACACTCACCTGCGCAGACGCGACCGTGCCCGGCAAGTGGATGCTCACCGCGCGCGACGCGTTCAGCGGCGTGTTGCTCTGGAAACGCCCGCTGCGCGCGTGGGGCTCGGCTCGATTCAGCGGCACGCCCGACAACGGAGCCGGCGTGACCACCGGCCGCTTCACCATGCCGCAGAACGTGAGCAAGCGCCTGGTGGCCGTGGGAGACACAGTCTATGTCACCCTCAGTCCCACCGCGCCGGTAAGCGCGCTGGACGCGGCCACCGGAGAGGTGAGACAGGTCTATGCCGAGACGGCCCGGGCCGACGAAATCCTCTGCACCGGAGGGCACCTGGTCGTTTCGATCAATCCGGCCGAGCGTCCCGAGCCCTGGCCGGTTCCCCGCGAGGAGACGCCCCCGCCCGCTCCCGGCAAGCAGGTCTGCGCCGTGGACATCGAGACCGGGCGCGTGTTGTGGAAGCGAGGGCCGTTCGCGGCCATCCGCGCCGCGCGCGGCCAGGACCCCTTCGGGCGCGTGGAGCTTTGTGCGGGCGACGGCAAGGTCTTCCTGCTCACCTCCGAGACGATCGAATGTTTGCAGACAGAGTCGGGCGAGACGCTGTGGCGCATCGACCGGCCCGCGCTGCCCGAGGACGCCGTGCGCCGCGTGGGCTTTGCCGGCATGTATGAGTTCCTGCTCTCCGTGATGGTCTATCACGACGGCGTGGTGCTGCTGGCCCAGCCCGAGCCCAACACCCACCACACCTACCACACCATGCCCGGCACGCTCTACGCGTTCGACGCCGAGGACGGCCGGCAGATGTGGGACCACCCGTACGGCGGCTGGGGCCACTGCACGCCGCCCGACGTGTTCGCGGTGGACGACGTGGTGTGGACCCACGTACACGCCCGGGCCGAATACGGCGGCAGTTGGGGCGGCGGGTTCCGGGCCCGGGACCCCAGCCAGGTGGACTACCGCATCCAGGCGCTCGACCTGCGCAGCGGGCGGCCTGTGAAGGAGCTATCGACCAAGGACATCTTCAACGTGGGCCACCACCACCGCTGCCATCGCAATCGCATGACCGAGCGGTTCCTCATGTCCTGCCGCCGCGGGGTGGAGTTCGTCGATCTGGCGACCGGCGAGAACTACCAGGACCACTGGGTGCGCAGCGGGTGCCTCTTGGGCTATGTGCCGGCCAACGGGCTGCTCTACGTCACGCCCCATCCCTGCGAGTGCTACATTGCCGCGAAACTGATTGGCTTCAATGCCCTGGCCGCGGCCCGGGAACCTTCCGCCCCCGAGCGCGCGGCTGAAGGCCAAGAACTTGTGAAGGGATTACTTCCCGGGGCTTCGCTTTGCTCCAGCCCCGGCCACCCGAGCCCGAGCACCGGATTGGGCAAAGAATTCGTTTACGACTCCCAAGCCGCCGGCGCTGGGCAATCTGCGGCAGGCAACCGGCTGCTGCGTGGCCCGGCCTATGGCCAGGTGGGTGGCAACGGCGAGACTGCGGACGCAGCCGACTGGCCCACTTATCGCCACGACCCGCAGCGCAGCGGCGCCACTGCTGCGCAGCTCGACGCGAAGCTCTCTGTGGCCTGGCAGACCGAGCTGGGCACCGTGCCCGGCGCGCTGGTCGCCGCCCAAGGCAAGGTGCTGGTGGCCGGGGTGGACGACCACGCGGTCCATGCGCTGCAACTCGAAGATGGCAAACCGCTCTGGCACTACACCACCGGCGCGCGCGTGGACTCGCCGCCTACCGTTCACAAGGGCCTGGCCGTCTTCGGCTCGGCCGATGGACGCGTCTATTGCCTGCGCGCCTCGGACGGCGCCCTGGCATGGAGCTTCGACGCGGCCCCCAGCCGGCGCCTGGTGAGCGCCTTCGATCAACTGGAGTCGGCCTGGCCCGTGCCCGGCAGTGTGCTGGTCCACCAGGGCACGTGCTGGTTCGCCGCGGGGCGGTCTTCGTACCTCGACCGCGGCATCCACGTTTTTGCCCTCGATCCGGCCAGCGGCAGGGTGCTCGAGCAGCAGACCATCTACAGCCCCGATCCCCAGACCGGCAAGGCCCCGCCCAACCCCAGCGCCAATCAAATCCCCGGCCTGCTCAACGACATCCCGGCCACGGACGGGGCCGGCGTGTTCATCCGGCAGATGGAGGTCTGGTCGTCCGAGGGTCGGCGCGGAGTACACCTCTACACCACGGGCGGCTACCTCGACCCGAGCTGGTTCAATCGCACGTTCTGGCACGCGGGCCGGGCCCGGACCTCGGGCCTGATGGTGCTGGGCGACGGGGTGGCCTACGGCATGGAAGTGTACGGGTCGCGCAGCCGCGAGACGGTCTTCACGCCCGGCGGCAACGCCTACCGGCTCAGGGCTGTTGCGCTGAAGGCCCCGCCAAGCGAATCGGCCGGCAAGCAGCCCACCGCCAAACGCAAGCAAGAGCCCGCTGTCCAGTGGGAAACGCGGCCGGGGATTCGGGTCACGGCCATGGTGCGGGCCGGGGAGACGCTCTTTGTGGCCGGCTCGCCCGACGTGGTCGATCCAAAGGACCCGCACGGCGCGTGGGAAGGGCGCAAGGGAGGCGTGCTGGCCGCCTATGCCGCGAGCGACGGGGAGAAACTGGCCGAGTACAAGTTGCCGGCCCCGCCGGTCTGGGACGGCATGGCCGCGGCCGGGGGCCGTTTGCTGCTTGCGCTCGAAGATGGTACGGTGTTGTGCATGAAGGCCGCAGATTGACACGGAGCGGCAGATAGTAGGGTGCGTGCTCTGCACGCACGCGCAGAGAGACCCCGTAGGGTGCGTGCTCTGCACGCACGCGCAGAGAGACCCCGTAGGGTGCGTGCTTTGCACGCACGCGCAGAGAGACCCCGTAGGGTGCGTGCTCTGCACGCACGCGCAGA